>CAYNPS010000455.1:0-1508 GCA_964399125.1 uncultured Terriglobales bacterium | reverse complement strand
ATGCACGGACAACAACAGCAGGGCGCGTTTGAGATAGCAGTAAACATGCAGTCCAGCTAATAGCTTAACAGTTTGGCCTGTTCTGCAGAAAACAAATCCTTTGGCGGGTCCAACACGCTCGTAATCTCGCCTGCGCTGGGGTGACAACTCTGAATCTGAAGTTATGTTAAGAACGAACCCCTCCAGCTATTTAGAGGGTATTATGTAGCGCGACTTCAACACTGCCAAGGACAACCAACCATACATGCATAACCCAACCCGCGTGCCGGCAACACTGCTGGCATTTGCCTTCATTCTGTTTTCTCTGCCCTCTGCTTTTGCTCAACATCGCCTTCACAACGCTGAAGAAGAAAAGATCAAAAGCTATCCGTGGATGAACCCCAGCCTCTCTCCCGACGAGCGCGCAGATATGGTCCTGAAAGAGCTCACGCTCGACGAGAAGATCAATCTTGTTCACGGTAACGGCATGCCTGGATGGGGCAAGCCTCGGCCGAATGCATACTTAGGCAATGGCGGTGCCGGATTCGTGCTCGGCGTCCCGCGACTCGGAATTCCCATGATTCAGATGAGTGATGCTGCGTATGGTGTTCGCAGCAGCGCCGAGAACGGCCGATACTCGACCGCGCTCCCGTCAAACCTGGGCTCAGCCGCGAGTTGGGATCCGCAGGCAGCGTGCGAGTACGGAGCGCTGATTGGACGTGAACTCCGCGCGCAAGGCTACAACATGACACTCGGCGGCGGAGTGAACATTACACGCGAACCGCGCAATGGTCGCACGTTCGAGTACATGGGAGAGGATCCGATTCTTGCTGGAACGCTGGTTGGGAATCGCATCAAGTGTGAGCAGGCGCAGCACGTCATCGGCGACATCAAGCATTACGCCGTCAACGACCAGGAAAGCGGCCGCAACGAAGTGGATTCCATCATCAGTAAACGCGCCCTGCGTGAGACTGATCTGCTCGCCTTCGAGATCGGCATAGCCATTGGAAATCCCGGCGCAGTGATGTGTTCCTACAACGCGGTGAATGGCGATTTCGCCTGCGAGAACAAGTACCTGCTCACCGACGTCCTGAAAGATGAATGGAAGTTCAAAGGCTTTGTTGTTTCCGACTGGGGAGGCACACACAGCACAGTGAAAGCTTCGGCCGCGGGATTGGACAACGAAGAACCTCTCGACGAATTCTTTGGCGAGAAATTGAAGCAAGCCGTGCAGTCTGGGCAGGTGCCGATGGCGCAGCTCGACGACCATGCGCGCCGCGTGCTTCGTGCCGAATTCGCCAGCGGGATCGTGGATTCACCCACGGGCAAGGCTGTCGTCGACGTGGAAGGCGGATTCGATGTCGCGCGGCGATTGGCCGAACAGAGCACGGTGCTCCTCAAGAACAACAACATTCTGCCTCTCGATCGCGCGAAAGTTCAGTCCATCGCGATCATTGGGCCCCACGGCGATACAGGCATGATTTCCGGCGGAGGTTCCGCGCAAGTCGATCCTCCCGGAGCGCCACACA
>CAYNPS010000454.1:0-1561 GCA_964399125.1 uncultured Terriglobales bacterium | reverse complement strand
GATACGGCTCTCTGCTTGTCGATTTAGAGCGGCAACATCCTATTGATCTGCTGCCGGATCGAGAAGCGGAGACATTGCTCCGTGCACGAGTGCTCCATTCAGTATAATGAAATCACTTGTTCCGAGTATCGGTGGAGACCATCTTTGAGTCATCAAATTCGCGGGAGAACCTATACGGGTTCACCTAATAGTCAAAATACACCTAATAAGAAGAGGAGTCCTAGCAGGCTGCTGAAAAACTGGTGTTTGGGAGCAAATTCTTCTTCATCACTGTCACTTTCGTTCGTGTCGAGTGTTAGCGGCGAGGGCGTGCGGGCCTATGCTTTCGTGTTTTGATTCATTTTTCCTTCGTGGCACTACTGTTTCGCGCTGTCAGGCACACTACTGCCTATGCGGTCACCAGCCTCCTCATTCTCACAAGATTGTAAGCCGCCGTCGCGAACGTGAACATCCAGTTCACCCGTTCGGTGCCGCGATGGCGCAGCTTGCGCATCAACCCTACTGCCTTCAGCCACCCGAAGATCTCTTCGATCCGTTTGCGCTTCTGCTGGCTGACTTTATAACCCTCATGTCGCGTCGTCCGTCCATCGATGGCCGACCTGCGATTGGTGTCATTCTGCGACACGTGCGGCGTCACCTCCAGCTCGCGCAAGCTCTCCACGAAGTCATGAGTGTCGTAATTCTTGTCGCCGCCCATTGTTACTCTACCTCGGCCGCTGATCTCTTCCGCAAAGATGACGCCCGCCTCGCGCTCGGCCGTGCCGGTCGCCTGCCTTACAAGCGCGCTCACCGCCAGACCGTTGCGATTCTCCATCAGGAGATGACCTGCGTAGCCAAGCTTCGCCTCTTTGCCCTTGCCCTTGCGGCACAGCATTGCTTCCGGATCAGTAGTCGATTGGTGCGTTTCGTTCGAGCGCTTCTCCCCGTGAAAGTTAACGGTCGGATTGCCGCGATCATCCGCTGGCGGCTCGTCGCCCTTCTTCTCCCTGGACTTGAAACTCTTCAGACTGGCGGCCGCCTCGAGCAATGTGCCGTCTACAGTGAAGTGCTCATCGCTGAGCAGATCATAGCTGCGCGCCTGATCCAACACGGCCGCGAAGAATCGCTCGGCGATCTCCCCGCGCAACAGCCGGTCGCGGTTCTTGGTGAAGGCCGTCGGGTCCCACACGCGGTCATCCATATTGAGCCCGACGAACCAGCGAAAGAGCAGGTTGTAGTCGAGTTCTTCCATCAGCAGGCGTTCGCTACGCACACTGTAGAGCACCTGGAGGAGCAACGCGCGCAACAACTTCTCCGGCGCGATCGATGGCCGCCCCATCGGCGCATAGATTCGATCAAATTGCGGCGACAGTTGGAGAAACACCGCGTCCGAGATCTTGCGTATCGCGCGCAACGGATGATCCTGTGGCACGCGCTGTTCCGGCGACAGATAACTGAACATTTCGGCTTGCTGCAAATCGTCTCCGCGCATCTGTTTTCTCTTCTCCCAGTGGCGAGTTTGTACTATCGCTACTATTACGTTGGATCAGATGCGAAAGTTACTTTTTCAGCAGCCTGCTAG
>CAYNPS010000453.1:0-1564 GCA_964399125.1 uncultured Terriglobales bacterium | reverse complement strand
CGCGATCGACTGTGCTGTTTGCGCCGATCTCGACATCGTTGCCGATCTCCAGCCGTCCTATTTGCGGGAATTTTTCGTAGCGCCCGGTTGCGCGATCACGGACGTAGCCAAATCCATCGCTGCCCAACACCACACCAGAATGGAGAATACAACGATCACCGCTCGTCGTTCCGGGATAGATCGTGACATTCGGCTTGAGCTCGGAATTCGCGCCCAGGCGAACACCTTTTCCGACGTAACATCCAGCACCGATCCGGCTGTCCTCACCGATTTCAGCTTCGTCCTCGACCACTGCATGCGCCCCGATCTCCACATTCGCGCCGATCTTTGCGGTCGGACTCACCACAGCCCTTGCATGAACCGACGCCTGCGGCACCGCCTTGGGGCTCAGCAACGCCGCGATACGCGCAAATGCCAGCTTCGGTAGCGAACTGATCAGCACTGGCTTTCCGGAAGAACGCGCAGACTCCCCGCTGACAATCGCTCCCGCGCGCGATCGTAACGCTTCGGGAAGAGTCTTCTCGTCTTCCACGAATACGAGCGTTCGCGAGGTTGCGGATGCGATGCTGGAAACGGCGTCGATTTCTACTTCCCCATTGCCCACAAGTTCCAACTGGAGCGCTTGCGCAATTGACTTGAGTTTCATAGGAGAAGGCTCAGTATAGTGGCGGCTGGCCCTCTGGACGAGTCTTCCAGCGTTTGTGCACCCACAGCCACTGTTCGGGATACTGCCGGACATAGTCTTCAATAACCCGCGTAAACAGCGCGGTATTTTCGACCACGTCCCTCTCCGCATCCCCCGTCCGGATCAGCGTAAGCGCCGGATCGAAGCGCACGCGGTAGCGGCGAAGCACCGAATCCCAGATCGTAAAGGCCGGAATCACCGCAGCATCCGTGTGCAGGGCCACACGCGCGAGGCCACTCGCCGTGCAGGCCGGAATCCCAAAGAATGGCACAAATACGCCCTGTGGTGGAGTCATGTTTTGATCCATCAACAGACCGACTGTCTCGCCTTTTTTCATCGCCGCCAACAAGCCGCGTGCAAAATCCTGCTTCTCGAACGTCCAATTGCCGTGCAAAGTCCGATAGTGATCCACCATTGTATCTAGGTAGGAATTGTCGAGTGCGCGAACCACCACGTTCAGTGGATGCCCAAAAAGCGAATGTGCAAAGGAGCCAATTTCCCAGCCACCCAAGTGCGCGGTCAGAAAGAGAACGCCTTTGCCGCGCGCGTTAGCCGCGTCATAGGCCTCGTATCCCTCGTAAACTGCCAGCGAGGAAATATTTTCGCGCGTGTACGACGGGAACTGGCAGAAGTCGGCAAGCTGTCGCCCGAGCGTAGTGAAGACGCCATGAATCACCCGACGCCGCAGACCTTCGGACATCTCCGGAAACGCCATCTGCAGATTGCGGAATCCAACGCGCCGAAGACGGCCATGCAGGAAATAAACCAGCTGACCGAGACAAATCCCGCATGCACGGGCCAACGGCCGTGGCATCAGACCCAAGAGCTTCACCACGAGCCAGACTGGCAGATATTCGATTCGATGGCGCATTCCGGGAG
>CAYNPS010000452.1:0-1588 GCA_964399125.1 uncultured Terriglobales bacterium | reverse complement strand
ACGACATCAAATACGAGGTCGACGCCTTTTCCGCCTGTGAGGTCGAGCACCCGCTGGTGGAGGTCTTCCTTGGCTGTGTTTATGACCGCCTCCGCTCCGGGAACTGCACCAGAGCCTCTGTCGGCTGCTAGGACACGTGCCTGTTTCCAGTTCGCTATCTGAACAGCGGCGCTGCCAACCGCACCCGCGGCGCCAATGATGAGAATCGTCTCTCCGGCTTCTAGCTGACCTGCCCCCATCGCTGCTGCCCACGCTGTGGTGAAGGGAACGCCGATTGCGGCTGCCTGCTCAAAGGTCAGTTTCTTCGGTTTCACGGCGAGGAACTCTGAAGGCGCCCTGACATACTCAGCATGAGCACCATCGCGAATGGTCCCGAGGCCGGGTCCGGTGCCCCAGACTTCTTCGCCTTCGTGCTCGCCCTTGCTGATGACGATCCCAGAAAAATCACGTCCAGGTGTACGGGGAAGAGTGGTTTGCGAGAAGGCACCGCCGACATTTTTAACGTCGCTTGGATTAATGGCTGCGGCTTTGACTTGGACCAGCAGATCTCCGTCGCTCGTTGTCGGCGTTGGGATTTCCTCGATCCTCAATACCGAAGACACGGCACCAAAGCTGTGGAAACGCAATGCCTTCATTCGATCTTACCTGGTCTACCGAGCGCAACTTCGCCGGAAGCCAATTCCTTATCGGGAAGCGACGAGAGCCGGAACGTCTGCGAGTTTGTCGTACTCCTCGTCGGATAAATGCACAGAGGCAGCCGCAACGTTTTCCTCAAGATGTTCGATCGAGCTGGTTCCCGGAATGGGCAGCATGATGCGCGATCTCTGCAGCAGCCAGGCCAGTGCAACCTGCTTAGGAGTAGCTTGATGCTTCTGCGCGATTTTATTGAGCACATCACCGGCGACTTTGCCTGCTCCCAAGGGAAACCACGGAATGAATGCAATTCCGTTTCTTGCGCAGTAGTCGACCACATAGTCCCACTCACGATCGGCAAAGCTGTACCGGTTCTGGACGGAGGCGATGGGAACGATCTTGCGCGCACGCTCGATATGCTCCTTGGTTACATTCGATAGAGCAACGAGGCGAATCTTTCCCTGGCTTCGCAGATCGGCCAGTGTTTCAATCGAAGCCTCCAGAGAAACCACCGGATCCGGGGCATGCAGCTGGTAAACATCGATCCGGTCGAGTTTCAATCGCCTGAGGCTGCCTTCTACTGCCTCACGCAGGTGAGCAGGCGTCGCATTATGCGTCCACTGATTTGGTCCGGGACGATTCCAGCCGCCTTTGGTTGCGATCACCAGTCCCTTTGGATATGGAAAAAGGGCTTCGGCAATTAATTCCTCGCTGACATGGGGACCGTAAGAATCGGCAGTATCGATGAAGTTGACGTCCAGTTCTACCGCACGGCGCAGAACTGCGAGTGCCTTGTTCCGATCCTTGGGAGGGCCCCAAATACCTTCGCCCGTGATTCGCATTGCTCCGAAGCCAAGACGATGGACGGAAAGCTCATGTTCGAGAAAAACGTTTCCAGCTAAGCTTGCAGAAATCTCTTTCTTATTCACGATATTCTCCATAAGTATTCGATTCA
>CAYNPS010000451.1:0-1607 GCA_964399125.1 uncultured Terriglobales bacterium | reverse complement strand
AGCGGATCGAGCTGGTTGTCCATCGCGGCCTGGGTAAGGTCGCGGGAAAATTCGCTGAGTAAAGAAGATTCGCGCGAGCGCTGCGGCTGCGCTTTTTCCTGCGTAGTGCGGGCAAGTTCTTCGCGGATCGCGCTCAGGCGCAGTCCGCGTTCGTGGAGAATCTCGGCAGCGAAGCACTTTTCTTCGCGCAGCAGTCCGAGCAGAAGATGTTCAGTTCCAATGTGTTTGTGCGAAAGCCGCTCGGCTTCCTCGGCGGCATAGGCGAGCACGCGCTTGCACTCGTTGCTCAGCGGCAGATCGACGGAGGTCGAGACCTTTTCCCGGATCGTGGTGTGGCCTTCAATTTGTTTACGGATTGACTCAACCGAGGCATGCGAACGCAAGAACCGATTCGTCAATGCTTTGTCTTCGCGCAGCAAGCCCAGCAGAAGGTGTTCGGTCTCGATATAAGGCGAGCCGAACTGGCTGGCTTCGTAACGAGCAAAAAAGATTACTCGCCGCGCCTTTTCTGTGTAGCGTTCAAACATGTTCCCCCTTGTGAACGTCCCCTGTTACTGCCGCCCTCATTTCTAAACGGCCCTGGTTGCGTCTTCTACCTCTGTGCCGACCCACTTGTCTGCTCTTCGGGAAGAACTTACCTCTATTTACTCCTATTTAACACATCTCTGAGAGTATCGTTTTCGATTACCTCAACTCTCTTTCGTTCATTTGTCCTTCGTACTCAGAATCGTCGTTTCAAACCTCTTTGGTTCCTCAACTCACATCACCTTGCCCGGTGCGACTTCCTCCAATCGGCCTCGCTGGAGGCGCAAGATGCGTCCGCAGCGGCGGGCGAAATCCAAGTTGTGAGTAACAATAATCGAGGTGAGTTGATGTTGACTATGCAATTGCGCAATGAGATCGAAAATGCGCTCTGCGGTGCCGGTATCGAGGTCGCCTGTCGGCTCGTCGGCAAGAAGGAGCTTCGGTTCGGTGACCAACGCCCGAGCTAACGCGACCCGCTGCTGCTCTCCACCCGAGAGTTCGCCTGCGCGATGATGCATTCGGTCAGCCAGTCCCACTTCGCGCAGCCAGTTGGCCGCACGTGCCTGAGCCTGCTTGGGATTTTCCCCGCGCGCTAACAGCGGCATCGCAACATTCTCCAGCGCGTCGAACTCCGGCAAAAGGTAGTGAAACTGCCAAACAAATCCGATTTCGCGGTTGCGGAAGTCCGCCGCCGCTTCATCGGATAACGACTTCAACGAGAGTTGCGCGCAGTATATGTCACCCTCGGAAGCCCTATCAAGAGTTCCGAGCACATGCAGCAACGAACTCTTTCCGGTGCCGGATTCTCCGACGATCGCCAACATCTCTCCCTTCCTCACCTGGAAGGACAAATTTTCAAAGACCACCAGACGGCTCTCGCCGGTCCGATATTCCTTCTTCAGGTTCTCGACCTGAAGCACAACTTCAGCTTGCACTATTGGATGCACATGCCCCCTTCAAAGGAGCAATGCCCAGCCTCCGCAAAGCCGCGACTGGCCGCTGTTTTAGCCCATCGGCCAATGGCTCTGCCTACAATAATTAGACCACTTTCGACAAGAGCCAGTGTGGTTACCGAAGTGTCG
>CAYNPS010000450.1:0-1625 GCA_964399125.1 uncultured Terriglobales bacterium | reverse complement strand
CACTTCTTGAGTAGAAATCACCCGACCTTGAATTCAGTGCTGACCCAATCCGAGCTACCTGTGATATTGCATGCGCAGGGCAAAGTGCGGGACATCTATGAAGCGGGTGAGCATCTCCTCTTCGTTGCTTCGGACAGAATCTCGGCTTTCGACCATATCCTCGCCAGCACAATTCCCGATAAGGGAAAAGTTCTGACGCAGCTTTCGCTGTTCTGGTTTGATTTTCTCCGCGATCTAGTTCCGAATCACGTGGTTACCGCCCGCGTGCAAGATTATCCGGAGCCGCTGCGCGAATTTGGCGAGCAGCTTCGCGGACGATCAATGCTGGTGCGCCGGGCGAAAATGTTTCCCGTGGAATGCGTCGCTCGCGGATATCTTTCCGGGTCCGGCTGGAAGGAATATCAACAGACGGGAGCGGTCTGTGGAATTAAACTGCCCGCCGGATTGCGCGAGTCCGACCGCTTGCCGGAACCGATCTTCACTCCGGCAACAAAATCGACGAGCGAACACGACATCAACATCCCGTTCGCTGAGATGGCAAAGATGGTCGGACAGTCTACGGCAGAGAAGCTGCGCGATCTCACGCTCCGCATCTACTCGCTGGCGGTGGAGCACGCGAAAAAACGCGGCATCATCATTGCTGATACAAAGTTCGAATTCGGCTTGATCGCTGGAAACATCGCTCTCGCCGACGAAGTACTCACTCCTGACTCTTCGCGCTTCTGGCCGGCCGAGAGCTACCGTCCTGGAGGACCGCAGCTCTCCTACGATAAGCAGTTTGTGCGCGACTATCTTGAATCGATTCGGTGGGACAAGAACCCGCCGGCTCCTGCGCTGCCTGACCACATTGTTCAGAAGACGCGCGAGAAATACATTCAGGCGTACCGTCAACTCTCCGGCAAGGAGCTCGCACTGTGACGCTCGTTGACTGGGCCATCGTTGGCGTGATCTTGCTTTCGATCCTGTTATCGGCTGCTCAGGGCTTCTTGTACGAGATCTTCTCTCTGGCCGGAGTGGTTCTCGGATACTTGAGCGCGGTTTGGGGATATCACCGTCTCTCGGGCGTGTACCGCCCATACGTCAACGCAACTCAATACGCTGACATCGCCGCCTTCCTGACGATCTTTTTTGCCATGCTGATCCTCGCAGGAATGGTCGGACGCCTTGCACGTTGGGCGATGAAGGAAGTGGGATTCAGTTGGATTGACCGTCTACTCGGGGGAGCCTTTGGGCTCGTTCGAGGCGTCGCTATCGTCACCGTCGGCGTGCTTGCGATCGCCGCATTCGCTCCTGACAATCAAGCTCTTGCCCGGTCGAGCATGGGCGGCTACTTCCTGGTGGCTGCTCGCACTGCGACCTGGGTTGCGCCTTACGATCTGCGTGCACGCGTGCGCGCCGGGGCGCAGGCTATTGGCAAATGGCAGGAGGATGCGGAGTTGCGCGCCGAGTCTGGGAAGAAAGCTGCCCCGGCGGGGGCAGCCAAGTAGTTTTCATTCGCTCATACCTGCGGCCTGTGTGGCTGCCTGCTGTTGACTTGATTTATTGGCGTGTTTTGGAGGCTCTGTGAAGAACCAGCTTGAGGCACTCGTCGCGCAAATGCATGAGTCCGGCATTCTCTATTCTGA
>CAYNPS010000449.1:0-1640 GCA_964399125.1 uncultured Terriglobales bacterium | reverse complement strand
TCTTGTAAGGCCTTCATCGACGTCCACGGATAGGCTGACATATGGCCGATCATCAATCCAAACATTAGAATTGAGCCAACGCGAATTAAGAAGGTCGGGGACAGCCATTGGCTACTGTGCAATTTGCCACGTGGCTTCAGGGAGTTTGTCATTTTTGACACTCCTTAAAAAACACCGCAGCGTCGGAGTCGCGACGATTAAATGCGGCATACGCTGCACGAAGCTGCCAAATGATTTCGTCATATCGCAAAGCTTGCCTTCTCACGCTGTGTCGCCACCTGAGAATAGTCAAGTTGGGCGAGAACGAAGGGCGACAGTGACGATGTTCAAGGCTGCCTCCCATAAAGTTTAGTGCTGTGCACCTCAAATTCAGAACTGTCCTACCGCACCTTGTGCTGGCTGCCGAATTTTGTTTGTTACAGACTCCTTCTCATGTCGCAGAAGAATCCGGAAACCGAGTCCGTGCGTGATCAGCAGTAGGGGCACGATGAAAGTCGGAATGAAATAGGTAGAACCAAGCTGGCCCGCCGTGAGCCCGGCGTGATTGGCTTGGTAGAAAGCATTGAAGAGATCGGCTGTACCCCAGATATTGAAGATCCAGGCTATGACAACGCCGGATGCACTGGGCAGCAATGTCAGCGCAAGCAAGGCGAGGATCGCCGCAATGATGTCCCCATAGGCCGCTGAGTGCGCAAAGGCAGACGGCAGGTCAGGTGACACGACCCCTGGCACCAGAAATGCTAATCCGATAAAGCGAAAGCTGTGGAGCATGAGCAGAGGGCGTAACGCTTCGGTCCGTTGCCGGATGCGGAGCTCGGGCCAGATATATCGGGCGGCGAGCGTTGCCCACGCGATCAAGCTGAATGCGATGCTGGCGAAAAAAACGAATTGCGTTTGCATAAGTTCCTCCTATTGAGATTCCAACCATTGAGGGCGGCTGATGGCAGAAGTGGCCGTCATGTGGTCTGACGCTGCAGCCTTGGTAGAGTCGGTGATACCGTGCTCGCGCAGCCAGATCTTTGACTGAGGCGCGAACTGCGGCTCCGATGGGAACGGACGGCGCAGTTCGCGGTCGTATCGGTCCAAATTGAAGCCTGGGCTGAACGGGGCGACCATGAACTGCACAAACTCGCGAACCCAATTGCTGAAGTTCCGCTGATTGCGGGGCAGCGTTGCATAACGACGAGCGATCGTCTCGAAGTCCTCTGGAGGCTGGCCCGTGACATCGAGCACGTCAGTGGTTGGCGCGCCCAGTTCGAATGCGCCGCGTTCGTAATCCTCAATGTAGTAGCGAATGCCACTGAACAGATCGATCGGAAAGCCGGCCAAGCGTGCGCCCTTCATGAACAGCCAAATCGGCGTTGGCACGAACCTGACGGATCGCCCAACGGCGCGCCCGATGGCCTTAGCCATGTCCTCCGTGCTGAGGAGCTCTGGACCAGTCGGGCGGTAGCTCTTCCCAGCGTGTCGCGCAGGGTCCATCAGGGCCGCGACGGCGACTCGCGCGATATCCTCGTTGGAAGGCGGCGCATTGCGGCCATTGCCGTTCATCCAGGGAAAGATGCCGAGATTCGCGGCCAACCCGATCGTCGCCAGGTAGGCGTCAGCGAAGATGCCGGGCCTGACGATCGTATGCGCGA
>CAYNPS010000448.1:0-1648 GCA_964399125.1 uncultured Terriglobales bacterium | reverse complement strand
GTGCGCGCACGGGCGGATGAGATGCTTGCGGCTGCCAGATCTATTCACTGAGCTTTCGCCATCGTATGTAAGCTCATGTGCCGGATCTTCCCATGTCCCGTAACGAGGAAAAAACTTCGCGACTTGTTCACGCAGTGCCAGCGCCTTCCGATATGGATTGGAGGCGCTCGTAAGTAGTTCGGAGCGTCTCCAATTCTTGATCAGTCGATCGCATGCATCCCTTTCTTGCTTATTCAGTCGTGGCCAGCGACATTGGCGCGTTGGCCGACCGAGCGGGTGCGCGTTCACGTCGTAGCAGCAGCCAGAACGCGAGTAGATGTGTCCAGAAAAGCGCTGGTACATAGAGCATGAGGATCGCGTAACCGGCTCCCAGCTGCCCGGCAACGGACGGCAGATTCACGCTGACGGCCCGCGCCGTGTCGATGACGAGGTCAGCGAGACCGACCAGATTGAAAACCCAGACCAGCGGCCAGAAGAGGAAGCGCACTCGCACCGTCAGCAGCGCGAGGATTGCGAGCAGTGCGGTGGCGAGATCGCCGTAAGCCACCGTCGTAGCGAAGCCCCCCGGCAGGTTCGGCCCGACAAATCCGGGCAGCAAGAAGACCAACCCGAAGAAGCGGAAACTGTTGAATGTGGCGATCGCGCGGTGCGCCTCGACCCGATCCATCGCCTTCAGTCGCGGCCAGACGTAAGTCGCGATGCAGAGCGCCCAGGCGAGATAGCCCAGCGCCATGTCGATATTGAAGATGTCGTTTGCCGTCATACCCGACCTCCTGGCCATCGGCGAATGCCGGTGGCCTGATCATGATGGTTCCCTTTATTCGTCTTGCGCTCCTGAACCTATCAATGCCCTCATTGGCATCAAGGGTCCGACGGGAACGTATTGGTGGTCCATCAAATGTTCTTTCGCGAGCGGTAGGGTCTCCATAATGGCTCGCGCCTCGTCCTCGGTCTTCGCATCGAGCAGGAAGACCACGCCTTTGCCATCGCCGCGCGAATACCACTGCCGGATTTTCCCGTCGAGATACAGCTTCACAGTTGCCCGAATCTCCGCCGGGATGACGGACATGACTTGTTGAGCGGTTATGCCCTGCTTGACAGTCTCAATGACCAGCACGGCAGTGGTCTTAGGTATAGCTACGCTGGGCACGCCTGAGGCGCCCCCGGACTGTAATTGCGCTAGGGACGCTATTGGTAGCCCTGCAAGGAGAAATGGAATCATCAATTTCATCGGTTGGCCTCCATTCGGTTCCGGGTCAGTTTGTTTGGTTTGGTCGTTAATGTGGTTCTTTTCGAATGACAGTCTGTTGCATCGACTGCTCCACGAAAGAGTACGTTCGTACTCTATTGACGCACAAAAAAGAAAGGCGTCACCTTTCAGCGAAACTTTTTACAAAGAACTTCTTCGCGTCGCTCAGCATCTGCTCACGCCTTTGGGGCGATGAGGTCACTCGGACCATAGTCAAGACCCCAGCCATACTGGAGAACAACAACTGAACTTTCGCCAGCTTTTCTTCTCTCGTCTGACCAGGCACAAACGGCAATAGCCGCTCACGATACGCTTCCAGAGAGGCCTCAATCCGTTTCCGTACCGACAACGGCTTTCGTGCGAGCTCTGGCCCGAGGGCGGCGACCACACAACCCATTC
>CAYNPS010000447.1:0-1674 GCA_964399125.1 uncultured Terriglobales bacterium | reverse complement strand
GCTCGCTGGTCCATCTCTTCGTGTGGACCGTTTCCGCTGTGCATTCGCACGACAGAGCTCTCATCGCCGTACTGGTCGGAGTACATGGATGGCCCGCCGAGGGCCTCTGCCCAGTATGCGGCCAGGCGCTCGGTGTGCTGTGGGTGATATCCGTGGCTGAACGCGTGGCTGACCACTTCGTCCTCCAGCACGCGCGCGTGCCACGCGCTGGCCAACCTCAGCATCCCTTCGTGACCGCCTGCCGCTTCGTACAACGTCTGCATGGTTCCAAGGATTGTAATTTAATCCGAAATATACCTTCTCCTACGATCTGAAGCCGGAGGCCGATCACAAAACCAAGCTTCACGTGTCGCTCACTCAATCGGGAATAGTGAAGTCGTACACGCGACCGGTCGCTGCTCCGCCCGCTCCTTTGCCGGCCATGCTGCCGGCGGTTGCCGACTGCTGTCCCGTGCCCATGAAGAAGGCGTACTCTCCGGGTTTCAAATCGGAACTAAGCACGACGCGGTAGATGCGGATGCCGACATGATCGGCCTTGAATGGAATCTCCCGATCGCGCTCCGGGCCGGACGCTCCGCCGAGCCATCCGCCGAAGCTCCCGATTTGGAACTCGCGCCGGTCGCCCTTTTTGGTGAGCCTGAGTAGAACGTAATCGGCGGCACTCGCGCCATCGGGCACGTAGAAATAAAAGCCAGGTCGCAGCTCGCGCACGCGGTTATTCGAAGTAGCGCCGTTGACAAAGGCATCCCAATGCATCTGCTTGATGCCGTAGGTGAACACGTTCGCGGTCTTTCCTCCAACTTTCGATTGGCTGACTGCCTGTCCCTGGATCAGCATGAAGTTGGCGCCATCTTTCCAATACACTCCCACTTCGGGAGGAGGCAGATTCGGACTCAAGGTGGTTGGCCCGGCTACGCTGACCACGGTCGGCGACACGGGCGTCGGGTCGATCATCGCCTTGATGATGACATCGGGAACGTTGGCTGCCTTGAGTGCCTTGAGTCCGTCAACACTGGTATCGAAGCTCGTGGCTCCGCTGCCGCTCGCGCTGGTCGCGCGAATCTTAGTCAGGATTACGTCTTCGGAGATGCCTGCGCTCACCATTGCGACGATGTCCTGGTTCGTGAGGCGACGCCGCACGCCGGCATCGTCCCCGAACCCAGGCAGCAGAAGACATAGAAGAGCCAAACAGACGAGAAATGGCCTGACCCGGCCTTGAGTGAGAAACTTCATACCTGCAGCTCTACATCTGAACAAAATTTCGTTGAACCGGCGCTCGGAGAAATCCCTGAGCCCAGCATCGGAGTTGATGGTGATTCTCTGTTATTAACACCGGGATCGACAGGATGTTGCGAGAACGGATAGATGGAAGCCGCCCCTTGAAATAGTCTTCAAAAGGCCTCGAGGGCGCTCCGGCAGCATGAACTCCGGGCTGACAATTTTGGCCCATGCGCGATCTGGTTTTCGCCCTCTTCATCAACTTGTGGTTTTCGCGCGCGATCGCCCGGCTGGTTTCGTACGGTTAGGGATGTTGCACAGAACTAGAGAGCCAGAGGACAAAACGTTGACGCACATTTCCATTGAGACCATGACAGAACAAGACTGGCCGTCGGTCCGTCGAATCTACGAAGAAGGAATCGCCACCGGCAACGCCACCTTCGAGACATCTGTGCC
>CAYNPS010000446.1:0-1675 GCA_964399125.1 uncultured Terriglobales bacterium | reverse complement strand
CTGTTAACCGGAGGGTTGTAGGTTCGAGTCCTACCTGAGGAGCCATTCTTTCTATGACTTAGGCTACTCTGCAATCACCTTGCAATCAGTTAATTCGGAGGCCTACCCAGGGCGAGTTCAGCAACCTTCGCGTTGGCTTCCGCCATTTCGTCTGTGACTACGTCACCGTAAATGTTGAGAGTGGTACGAATGTCGCTGTGCCGCATGAGTTTCTGCTGCACCGCGATGGGAGTCCCCACAGCGTCAAGCCAACTGCGGTAAGTGTGCCGAAAGGCGTGCGTACCGAGTGGGCGGATCCCCGCTCTGTTTGCGGCGCTCTGAAGTTCTCGCCAAACGCCAGTGTAGGAGTAGGGGAGTCGTCCCAGTTTAGCCGGACTCGCAAAAATCCAGTCGGTGTCGGAAGGGAACTGAGTCGTCTGCTTCCAGACCCTCAACGTTTCAACCAATTCCGGCCCGATCCGCATTCGCTTTCGCGACCCGCCAGTCTTGACGTCATCGACGTTCTGTTTCACGATTCCCCGTTCAACTGTTAACGTCTGTTTCAGCCAATCGACGTCAGCCCACCGCAGCGCCAGAACCTCGCTGATCCGGAGCCCAAAACACAAAGCCGTACAGGCCATCGTACGAAACGGTTCTTTCAAGTGCTCCATCAAAGCCTGGAATTCCTCCACCCGCAAACTGCGCGGCGATCTAACCCGCTTGGAGGCACCCCTGACCACCACTAGATCAACGGGATTGCGGGCGATTTCTAACTCGCCGCACCACATTGCAAAGTCAATCAGCGTGCGAAGCATATTGCGGACGTGCGACCTACTTTTGGATGAAAGTTTCAGACGTCGCAACCAGAGTTCGGTCTCCCGTGGTTGTACGTCGCTGACAGGCCTTTCGCCCCAATACGGCAGTATGTGATTGTCCAGCCACGAACAATAGACTCGTGCCGTTTCTATGCGCGATGGAAGCCTTTCAGTTTTGTAACGTTCAACCAGAAATCTCACGGTAATTGTGCCCTTAACTGTTTCTTGTGAAACTGGTGTCTCTAGCTCGCGCTTAAGTGTGTCTGCGGCCTCCCATGCGGATGCCTTTGACGGATAGTCGCGCTCAGAGCCGATCAGCTTCGAGCGACGACCGCCGTTATCGTTCCACAAGTAATGCCACGTTTTGCTGCGTCGGTTAAATACAACTGAGCCCTGCTGATGCCGTGCTCTCTTCAATGTTTTCTCCTTTCTTGGAGCACGGACGGCGAACGGAGTTTAGCATCCAAATCGGCTCGCAGAAAACGCCAGACCCGACGCTTCGTACCTGACAGGGCATAGCCCTTGATCTTTCCCTGCCGCACCCAGAGCAGCAATGTTCGAACCTTCACTTTCAGATAGGCGGCAGCTTCGGCAGCAGTGAGCCACTCCAAAGGGTGCTCGATCGGTTGCTCCTCCGACGCTTGCAACTGCGGAGGAGTGAGTGTCCGCGCCCTCTGTTCATTCTGATTCGCCATTGTTTACCTTCCCGTGTTGTTGGTCGCGCGCGCTAATCGCTAATTCCTGCGCCAATTCGGTCGGGATAAATTCACCCTTGCGTTTCTCCAGAAGCCCAAGCAGTTGTAGGTCCTGCATCGCGTAGTCTGCTGTCTGCCTGGGAATCCCGAAATGCTCGATCCCTTGACCAAGCAGCAGAGCGTCAA
>CAYNPS010000445.1:0-1690 GCA_964399125.1 uncultured Terriglobales bacterium | reverse complement strand
CCGGACACCAGAGAAGCTTTGAGGCGCAACGCGTGAAGAATGCATACCGTTTCTTTCTCACCATCGTGTTTCTCGTGGCGGCGCTCGAAGGCGGCGGCGGAGTTCTGAGCGACCCGCTGGTGCAATGGGGGTTCAACTTCCAGAACGACCTCACGGCGGTGATCCATGTCCACATCATCGTCAGCGTGTTCGAGATCTGCCTGGTACTGGTGATTTTGTGGTGGTTCCTGCTCAGGCTCCAGCGCGGCAAATCGGTGAAGCGGAGAATTCACTTCGATCGCGGCTCGCTGATCGTGCCGCTGCTCATCTTCACCGCGATGCTCATTTTTGGCGTGCTCTACGGACAGGTGCAGCCAGGTGCGAATCTGACGGAAGCCCTGTGGGAAGTGCGCGGCTTCCTCATGATGATCGCCGGCTACTTTCTGATCGGGATGTACATTCGGGAAGATGCGCAGGCAAATCAGCTCGTTTGGGTCTTACTGACAGCGGCGGGAGTATTGACGCTCAACAATATCTGGATCGCAATTGCCTATCCAGACATCGTCGGCGGGAACGATCTCGCCTATGATCACAGTGACTCGATGGTGATCGGTCTGGCCATGGTGCTCTGCATCACCATCATCACGTATGGCGGAACCCGGGTCCAGCGCCGCTTCGCGATGTTCGCGCTGCCGGTATTCCTGATTTGCCTCATGATTATGAAGCGGCGCGCGGCGTTTCCCGTCATTGGCATCGGGATCATCGTCGTCGTCATCTTTCTGCTGCGGCTGCGGCCCCGGCTGTTCTGGCGCTACGTGCCGCCGCTGGCGCTGCTGTGCGCGTTGTATCTCGCGGCGTTTTGGAATGATACGGGGACGCTGGGGCAGCCCGCGCGCGCCATCAGCTCGCAGTTCACTCCCGACCCGCGCGATTATGCGTCCAACCTGTACCGAATCGTCGAGAAAGCGAACATCACGGCGAATATCGCCTCAAGTCCCTTATTTGGGTTGGGATTCGGTCAGCCGTATGTCTTCTATTATCCCATGACAGCCGATCTCTCCAACATTTGGCCGTTCTTTCACTATGAGACCCACAACGCCATTCTCTGGATTTGGATGAAGGACGGCGCCATCGGGTTTATTGCGTTCTGGTTGCTAATGGGCAGGGGCATCTACGACGGCAGCAGAGTCGTCGAGACGCAGCGCGAGGAGTGGGCCTTGGTGGACGCCCTCCGCAGCCGGTTCTCGAAACGGCGGCGGCGAGAGAACGTGTCGCTGGATGAGGTGTCCAATTTTGAGCATATTCTCTATCGGTCCGCGCCAGAGGCGAAGCGATTGCGTAACACCCGCTCACGCAGAGACCGGATACCCACCCTGAACGTGCCTCACTGGCAGCGGTCGGACGATCGGCGGTCGGTGACGGCGCAGCGGAGCGCGACACTCGCGCTGTTGGTGGCGGCGATCTGCATGATTCCGATGCAAATCGTCTACTCGTATGTGGACCTGGGCATCGTCAATGAACGTGACATGATGATCTTCGGTCTGATGCTCGGCCTGATCGCGCGCGGTCGAAATCTTCTTGGCCTTCAGGAAGAAGAGAAGCGCAAGCATCCCACGTCCCGGAAGGTGGCGATTGCGGAGGCACCCGCCGCGAGCGAAGAGACACGCGAGCTGGCACGCCGCATCCTGCTGCTGCCGGCGGGCCGGACCCG
>CAYNPS010000444.1:0-1694 GCA_964399125.1 uncultured Terriglobales bacterium | reverse complement strand
ACAACATCTACTTCGAACGTGCGATCGCCGATTTCATCTCTTTCCTCAATCATCGAGAGTTCACGCGAGAGCAGGTTCGGGAACGGCTGAATGAAGTCGAGCGCGAGTCGATTAAAACACACGGATACGGGATTCACAGCTTCGCGAATGCGCTCTGCCGGACATTCGAATGCCTCAGCATGGAAGCCCTTACAGCCGAGCTGCGCGAGCAGATCCATGCATTTGCTTTTCGCATTGCCGAGCACCCAGTAGAGATTATTGCTGGAGTTCCCGAGACGCTGCGGCATCTAACCGGGCGCAGTCATCACCTCATCCTGATGACTAAGGGCAATCCAGCCGAGCAAATTTCGAAAGTGGAACGCTCAGGTCTGAAGGAGTACTTCGCGGCAGTAGAAGTTGTCGCAGAAAAGAACGCTCCCGCCTACGAAGCTGTAGCCGAGAAATACGGTCTGGATCACGATGTCACTTGGATGATCGGTAACAGTCCGCGTTCGGATGTAAACCCAGCCCTCGAAGCCGGCCTTCATGCGGTTTTTGTTCCTCACGATATGACTTGGGTGCTGGAGCACGAAGAGATCGGCACCCCTTCCCGAGCCGGACAACAGCTACTTACGCTTGAGCGATTCCAAGACCTTCAATTGCACTTCTGAGCCCTTCAGTCCAGATAGTTGCTGCTACAAGTCTGGGCGATTTAAGCCTCGTTGTAAGGCCTTGGAAGCTCAATGCCTTAGGGGCTCGACCGTAGCCTAAGGCAGCGACTGCTTCGGCAAAGAATTCCTGAAACTTTCGTTCGTTTTCGGGTTTTAATCAAGGGACGAACTGCTGTACTGTGGCACCTGGAGAGACGTTCCTTATGCACAAGAATCGGAAGCTTCTGGCCTCGGTGCTTCTGCTTCTGACACTGACTTCGGCGCTCGCCGTTGTCGCTGCCGACAACAAGAAAAATAAAAAAGCTAAGGTTCAGGCGAACTCTGCCGCCATGCAGATGGACGAGCAGAAGCGCGCCATCCACGTGCTCAATCGCTTCACTTTCGGTCCTCGGCCTGGTGACGCGCAGCGCGTCGAAGCGATGGGAATCGATAACTGGTTCGAGCAGCAGCTTCATCCGGAAAAGATCGATGACTCGGCGCTCGAAGCGCGACTCGCCCCATTCCGAACTCTGAAGATGAGCACCAATGAACTGGTGCGCGATTTCCCTCCTCCGCAGGTGATCAAGGCAGTCGAGAACGGCAAGGCGTCGATTCCGCGCGATCCTCAAGAGAAAGCAATCTACGAAGCCGCTCTGGATCGTCAGCGGCAGAAGCAAGAAGCCAAGCAGGATGCAGTCAACGCACAGAATGCGGCGCTGAATGGCGATGCTCAGCAGGCACAGGATGCCAGTAATGGACCTCGTCGCAAAGGTGGCGCCGATCTCGAAGATCGGATGTACGCGTCATTGAGCGCGGACTCGCTAATGGCCGAACCTCCGGATCAGCGCTTCAAAGACCTGATGAAGATGGGCCCAGACGACATGCGAGCCGTTGCGCGCTCGCTAAACCAGCAGGAGCGCGAGCGTCTCGTCGATGGCTTCACGCCTCAGCAAAAAGAGACGTTGCTGGCGATGGTGAATCCGCAGCAGGTGGTTCAGGGAGAGCTCACGCAGGCAAAGCTGCTGCGCGCCATTTACAGCGAACGGCAGCTCGACGAAGTGATGA
>CAYNPS010000443.1:0-1717 GCA_964399125.1 uncultured Terriglobales bacterium | reverse complement strand
GCGATCTTCTCCGCCTTTTCCCGCTGGGCCGGCGTGTCCACATCGCCCTTCAGTGTCACCACACCATTGTTGGAGTCGAAATGGACATGCTGGTTATCCATGTTGTTGGCCGTTAGTGCGGCTCGTAGGTTATTCTCGATGCCTTTGTCGAGATTGTTATCGATTTTCTTGGCCTCGCCTTCGGCGCCTGCCGGACGCACTCCGATTTCGTTGGCAACAATCAGTCCGCCGGCGTTCTGTTTAGCGATGTCCTCAGCCTGAGCTTTGGCCTGCTCGTCTTTTACGTCGCCCGAGAGCGTGATCACTCCCTTGCTGCGATCCTCGCTGACCTTCACGTCACCGAGGTTATTGGCTTTGAGAGAGTCCTTGATCTGATCGCTTACGTCAGGCGCGTTCGCCTTCTGCTGCGAGCAGGCAATCGTGAACACCGCGGCCAGAATTGCGAGTAAAGCAAGAGCGCGGGTAATCCGCATATGGTTTCTCCTCCCGAAAAACTTCTGTCATGGAATTCTCCAGAGCTGCAGGTTCGCTGCTCTGGAGTTTGCGCGAATCTACGCCTTTCAAAAGATGCCGGAGGCGGCCAGCAGGAGGGCTAAGATGGCTTAAAGGATCGTAAGACGAGAGCAGTCGGCGACAAGCACGTCAGGTGCCCGTCGCCGAGTAAAAAATTCTATTACGAAAGCATTTCCGCGCTGCTCTCGCCAGAGTTGCCCAGAGTTGCTCGTGGAGCAATTCTTGTAACTCTCTGAAAACAAGCACCGCTATCTTGTGGCACCCCTAGGCAAGACTTGGCAGCGACATTGCTATTCACTCCAACGAGAAGATTGTCGCCACCAGCGGTGACAGCCCATTTCGTCCCCCAAAAGCTAGGAATCCCGGGGCTCAGGGGTTAAGGAGATTAGAGAAGAGATGAATCGGTTAGTACTCGTCGCAATCGCAGGCGCTGCCATGCTGTTTGGCACTGGCTGCTCCACCAAGAAGTATGTGCGCAACCAGGCTGCGCCCGTCATTAACAAGACCAACGAACTCGACGACCTCACGGCGAAGAACTCGCGTGAGATTCGCGACGTCGATGCCCGCGCGCAGCAGGGAATTGAGGGCGTAAATCAGAAGACCGCCGCCATCGATCAGAAGGCGCTCGCTGCAGCTCAGGCTGCTGATCAGGCGCAGCAAGCCGCCAATCAGACTTCGGGCAAAGTCGATGTCCTCACCAACACGGTTGCCAATCTCGACAACTATCGTCCCGTCGCCGAAACATCGGTCCACTTCGCGTTCAACAGCGCGGTGCTGAGCAAGAAGGCGAAGGAAGCTCTCGATCAGCTCGCGAATGACATTCCGAACACCAAGGGTTACGTGGTCCAGCTAATCGGTGGAACGGACTCGATCGGCAGCGCACAGTACAACTACAAGCTCAGCGAGATGCGCGCCGCTGCCGTGGTTCAGTACCTGGCGACACAGCACAATATTCCTGCGTACAAGATCTACGTCGCTGGACTGGGCAAGGATAAGGAAGTAGCCAGCAACAGGTCCTCGACCGGCCGAGCAAAGAATCGCCGCGTCGATGTGCAGCTCATGACCAACGTCCAAGAGTCAACCGCTGCGCAAAACGTTACCCCGGCTGCCCCCACCAGCCGGTAAGTCTTCCTCGACACCCCGAGGAAGCCCCGGAGGGCCGTCCTGAGTGCAAATTCGGGATGGCCCATTTTTATTTGCATAG
>CAYNPS010000442.1:0-1721 GCA_964399125.1 uncultured Terriglobales bacterium | reverse complement strand
GTATCGCCTCTGTCGCTTCTGTTTTGGGGAGCTCGAAAAGCTCCCCACTTTTTTGCTTGATCGCTTCCTCTACGCAGCTTGTGAGCCCCGACCTTCTGAACTTTGAACACGGAGGACACGGAGGTCACAGAGGATTCAAAGGTTGCGTACCGTCCGATAAGGCAGTTCGTTCCCAGACTCTACTGCCTCCGCATGATCTTCGGCAGACAAACGGAACAATTGCAAATTAGAGAACGAGCATTCCTCCGTGCCCTCCGTGTTCAATTCCGTAAGAGTTATCGCGAGAAATCCGGAATCTCTACTTCCGCCGAGCCATCTGCTCGCGGATCGGAGGCCCCGAAATTCATCTTCTTGCTTGAATCATGCAGAATCGCCTGACCTCGTCCCATCGCTGCTGAGTAATCCTTGCGCACTTCGAGGTTGTGCCCCATCCTGCGCAATTTGTCGATCACCTCAGGCTTCACACGGCTTTCGATCAGGATGTGGCAGAAGTCGCGTCCGACCGTAAAACGCGGAGCTGAGAGCGCGCCCTGGATATTCATTCCGTAATCGACCAGGTTCGACACGAACTGCGCGTGCGCCAGCGGTTGGTTGTAGCCGCCCATGATGCCGAACCCGATGTGCTGATCGCCTTTCTCCATGAACGCCGGGATGATGGTGTGGAACGGACGCTTGTGTCCGGCAAGGATATTGGGATGCCCGGCTTCGAGCACGAACAGAGCGCCGCGGTTCTGCAATGGGAATCCCATTCCCTTCACCACGACGCCGGAGCCGAATCCGGAATAGTTGCTGTTGATCCAGGAGACAATGTTGCCATCGCGATCGACTGTGGTGAGATAAGTGGTATCGCTCCCCGGCGGCATGCCCGGACCGTAATCGCAGCGAGCTTTATTCGGATCGATGAGCTTGGCGCGCTGCACGGCGTACTCCTTCGAGATCAGTCCTTGAATGGGAACTTTGGCGAGGCGCGGATCAGCCAGGTATCGCTTCAGGTCGGCGTAGGCCAACTGCATCGCCTCGATCTTTTTGTGCAGTTCGATCGTGCCCTGTGGACCGTCGGCTGCAGGCTGAAACTGTTCCATGATGTTGAGCATCGAGAGCGCGGCCATGCCTTGTCCGTTAGGCGGCAGCTCGTAGATGCGCCAGCCGCGGTACTCGGTCGAAATCGGATCCACCCACTCAGGACTGAATTGTGCAAGATCGTCGAGCGTCATCCTGCCCCCAAGCTCGCTCGATGTGGCCACGATAGCCTTGCCGATATCGCCGCGATAAAGAGCGTCGGGTCCTTGATCGGCGAGCAGCCGCAACGCCCTCGCGTAATCCGGATTGCGGAAGATTTCGCCGAGGGCCGGCGCGTGTCCATTAGGCAGGAAGACGCGCTTGCCTTCGTCGGTGAAGTACTGATTCTCCCAGTAGTCGTGGATGATCTCCGGCACCGCGTATCCGTGCTCGGCGTAGTAGATCGCCGGCTCGAACAGATCCTTCCACGGCAGCTTGCCGAAGCGCTTGTGCATTGCCGCCCATCCTGCGGCAGCCCCGGGAACGGTGACGCTGTCGATACCGTGTCCGGGCATTCTGGTGATGCCTTTGGCGCGCAGATGCTCAGGCGTAAGCGCCTGCGGAGCCCATCCGCTGGAGTTGATGCCGGTGAGCTTGCCGGTCTTCGCGTCCCAGTAGATCGCGAACATGTCGCCACCAATGCCGTTCATCATCGGCTCGGT
>CAYNPS010000441.1:0-1739 GCA_964399125.1 uncultured Terriglobales bacterium | reverse complement strand
CCGACGATGTGGTTCAGCGTTGAGAAGCAGTGCGGTTGGCATGACTTCTTCATCTGCTGAAGCGGTCCCATTTCGAACTTCTCGTTCTCGATCGTGCCCCAGTCGTAATTGGCGCTGTACATCGGGAAGCATGGAGCCAGAGTTCCGTCTGTGCGGATGATCAGCGTGTTCTGTCCGGCGCGGCAGTTCCATTCCTGAATGCCTCCGCGCATGAACTGCTTCATCTCGGCCAGTCGCGAGGTCGAGTTCGTCATCTTGTAACCGGCGCGCTGGCGGGCAATCAACCAGTCGAGCAGCTCATCGACTTTGTCCCAGTGGTTCTCGGTGATGTATGTCGGATTGTTCGCGAGATGCTTGAAGTGCGACTGCTCGGTCAGCGGCGACTCGCAGATGTGATAGTCCGTCGCGACGCCGTTATCGTGCGCTATCTCGGTCAGTTCGCGGACGTCCTCCATGTTGTTGCCGCAGATGTTGATGTTGATGAACACCGAATATCCATAGCGGTACTGGCGCTTGATGAGATAGTCGAAGTTTTTCCGAATTGGAACCAGCGCCTTCGGCAATCCTGGCTTCAGATCGACAGCATCGATTGCTAGATTTACTACACCGACCCCGGCATCACCCAGTTTGTCGATCACGTCAGGGCGAAGCAGGCGGCCGTTGGTGGGGATATAAACCCAGAAGCCTTTCTTCGTCGCGTAATAAGTGACCTTGTGCGCGAAGTCAGGACGCAGCAGCGGCTCACCTCCCATCAGCGCCAGCACGCGGCCTGTGGTGCCGTGCAGCCAGTCGATTGAGCGCTTGGCGATATCCTCCGTCATTCCCTTTACGCGATTGTCGAAGGCCCAGCAGTAGTGGCAATCGAGGTTGCACTTCCACTCAGTGAATAGATACGCAACGATGGGATGAAAGTGCCCAGGCAGAATGCGCGACTTCAAATACGGAATCGCCCATCCCCGCATCGCCTTGGCGATGTGAGCCGGACCAAACCTGCGTTTGCCGTCTCGCGGCATGTATTGCTCGTCAGTCCCGTGCTGCAGATGAGGACGACTCGGAAACGGCGGGACCGGCAGCATTTGCGGAGCGCCGTTCGAGGGAGGCGGAGGCGTCGGTCTTCCCGACGGATTCATCAGTAATTCATGAAGCTGCACATCCAGCTTGTACGCCGGCGGCGCTTCAGCTACTTGCACTGCTTGCACTTCAGACATTCAACTGCACTTCCTTGCACGCAAAAATTATTGCCCGTCAACCGAAGAAGCGGGAATCACCCACGTTGAGGGAAACACATAGGGATTCCTCATCCGCCTGAGGCGGATTCGGAATGACAAAGCAAAAAACAAACCCTACGAAGCTACCGCCAGAGCTCTCGCCTGGATTGGTACTCGGACGAGCTTCTTCCTGCCGTTGATCAGATCGTTGACGTGCAGAACGAAATTCGCCGCCATGCCGGTTACGCCTTCGCGGTGCGGCATGGGATAGAACAATTGCCGCAGCTCTGGATGATCAGCTACGTAGCTCTTGATCTCGTCGAGCGACTTACCGGTTGATTGCAGGGTTTGCTCGAACTCCAGACGCGCTTTGACCTTCGCCTCGCCGAGCGCCATCTGCACGCGACTGTGTGCGTTGATCTCCCCTTCGCCCGAAGTTTCGATGGGCAGGAAGATCATTTCTTTGAACGCGTTTGCTACTGCAGACTGCGCGCCATCCGACTGCGTGGATGGCATGCATCCGAACGGCTT
>CAYNPS010000440.1:0-1739 GCA_964399125.1 uncultured Terriglobales bacterium | reverse complement strand
CGCGATTCCCAAAGCAGCTTCAGGTCGTGGAACGCCGCACCGGTAGTTGTGACTGCGCCCCAGATCCAGTGGGAATGCGCGTCCGCGCGCTTCACTTCCACTTCCCGGACGTACCCAAACTCGTCCGAGACCACGGCATCGAAGGCCGCCGGATTAGTGACCGGAAAGAGCAATAGCCCGACCTCCGCCTGCGAACTCTCGATCACCGACAGCACCTGCCGGTATCCGTTTTCGGGAAACCAGATCGTGTCGGGCAAGCCGATCAGCACTGCGTCATGGTGCCGCGCAAACGGCTCGGCGCGAAACAGCGCGTCGCAAAGTCCCTGCGGCTTCTGCTGCAGGACGTAAAAGATCTCAGCCGCATAACTGCGCTCCGCGAAATAGCGGATCAGGTCAGTCTTCTCCGCCGAAACCACCATGCAGATCTGCTCGGCGCCGGCGGCGATCATGCGCTCGACGAGATACTCCGCGACTGCCTTGGGACGCTCCACGCCTTCCACTACGCGCGAGCCGACGGGGAGAAGTTCTTTCGAGCATCCCAGGGGTTGAATGCGCTGGCCTGCGCCTGCTGCAGGGATAATTCCGATCATGCCACTTTGCTCCTTGCCTGCTGTCTGCGAGGCACCCCCGATGCCTGTTCGATGCCCGCGATAAGCTCTCGCGCGCGCTGCTCTCCTGTGTGTTCGTCCAGCGTGCGCTGCGTGGCGCGCTCCGCAATGCCGGCGAGTTCCGAATCGGGAAGAACGATCGCGGCGGTTACGTCTTCGGCGGATCCCACGACGATCAGCTCGTCCTTGCAGTCGAAGAAATGATGCAGCCCGGTGAACCAGTCAGTCACGATGGGCGTGCCGCAGGCCGCAGCTTCGAAGAATCGTCCCGACGGACAGTAGCCCCAGCGCGCCATCTCGCTGCGTGTGATGTTCAGGGTCAGCCGCGACGACGAGTACAGCGCGGAATGGTCCGCGGGCGAAACGTGCTCAAAACGCTTCACGTTCTCCGGCCATTGCCAATGCCATGGATACATCGATCCAGCGAGCACAAACTTGTTCGCCGGAAGCCGTCGTGCTGGTTCGAGGAACAATGCATCCAGCTTCTCCTGGCGATCGGGTGCGTACGTCCCCATGTAGCTCAAATCGCACCTGAACTCCGGCGGCACGGGCACGCGGAAGTGCACATCCGGATCGACGCAGCCATAAAGCGGCAGGACGAGCCTTGCTCCCCAGCGCAGCATCAGCTCCTCGAGCGTCCCGCCGCCGGTGAACGAAAGATAGAGATCAAATTCGGGAATCTGGTCGGACCGCAGATAATCGAGCTGTCCGCGTTCGAGGGAGCCGATCGTGACCGGCGTGTCCAGGTCATAAAAAACCTTCACCGGCCCGGAGAGATCGAGAACGTCGTCGATAATGCGCGCGCCCTCAGGACAGTAACTCGCGCAGATTATGGCGTCAGAATCGGCCGCACACTCCAGTGCAGAACGTCTAGCGCTCGGCCAGTCAGAGTAAAGGTGGAGCTCGCAAAACGAGCTGCTTACCAGATCGCGATGGCTGGCGTAATACGGGACATCCTTTTCATAGAAGTGAACCGTTTGGCCAGCGCTGCAGAGCGCCTTGATGATGGCGCGATATGGCGTAGCGTGTCCATTCCCCCAAGAAGAAGAGATGGTGAGGCCGAAGATAGTGATCTTCACCGCGCTCCTGTAAAAGCTCCGAAGCCACGCAGCTACGAAGCTGGTTCTTACT
>CAYNPS010000439.1:0-1747 GCA_964399125.1 uncultured Terriglobales bacterium | reverse complement strand
GCTTGCTGAATGAATCATTCATGACAAACAGCCCTTATGGATGGCTACGCATCTGTTAGTGGACGCAACATTCGGGAGGAATCATGAAGGGATTTTTAGGTTCGTTCGGCGCCGGGTTGCTGGTGGCTCTTGCGGCTGCGTTTCTGCTGACCAGAAATCGTCGCGGAGCGAATGACCGTGTCGCTCAGCGCAGAACTGCAGATGAGGTCCTGCCGGATACAGAACGAATCGCTGACGCGATGCGCGACGAATTTGTTCCGGGAAAGATCAACACCGGAGAGGTTTCTCCCGAGTTGCTCGATCTGAACTCATGCTCGCTTCAGGATCTGCTTGCGATCAGCGGCATCGACGAGGATTCGGCATCGCGTATTGTGGAGTCCCGCCCTTATCGCAACAAAATGGACCTGCTCTCGCGCATGGTGGTTCCCACTGATGTCTACAACGTAATCAGCGAGCGCGTGAGCATCGCGAAACCGGACGAGGGCGTGAAGATCGCGTAATTCTTCAAGACGCAAACCTCGCGGGCGCGTCCGGACCGGTTGATTCAGAAGCCGCCGATTCGATGGCGGAATCATGGCCGAATCACGGCTTTATCCCGCCGTCGTGCCGTCTCCGGAAGCAATTTTCCCGATTCCGATCGAGCGCCTTCGGTCGTTCCCGTAAGCTGCTGAAACTACGCAGTTTACCTTCGCGGCACCCACCCTCTTTTTGCCCTGTTGTGTGCTAAAATAGAGACTGCTCAGATGGGCGCTAACCGTTTTTGATTTCAATCACTTGAGGTCAGTTTCCGAGTCCCCAGAACCGGCGGTTCCGGCTGCCCAGTTCGCCGCCCTTCCGAGCCCGCGTTTCCGGTATCTTGCCGGTCAAGTCTTGCGCGCGTGAGCGCGTGTTTGTAACGAATGGAGTTCGATGCCCGCCAAAGAAACTCGTAACGGAACAGCAGTAGCTGAACCAAAAGAGATTAAGTCCACAACCAACGAAAAATCCACCAACGGGAATGGTGATCACGCCGGCACCTACAATGCCGACTCGATCAAAGTTCTCGGCGGCATGGAGGCTGTGCGCAAACGGCCCGCGATGTACATCGGTTCGACGGGCGAGATGGGCTTGCATCACCTGGTGTATGAAGTCGTGGACAACTCGGTGGACGAAGCGCTCGCCGGTTACGCGACGCACGTCGACGTCACGATCCATATCGACAACTCCATCACTGTGGTCGATGACGGGCGCGGCATTCCCGTTGACGACATGATCATCGACGACGAAAAAGTTCCGGCAGCGCAAGTCGTGATGACGAAGCTGCACGCCGGCGGAAAATTCGACAGCTCCACCTACAAGGTTTCGGGTGGACTGCACGGCGTGGGCGTGAGCTGCGTAAACGCGCTCAGCGAAGAACTCAATCTCGAGATCAAGCGTGACGGCCACACGTGGGAGCAGTCCTATTCGGCGGGCGAGCCCACCACCAAGCTGAAGAAAGTCGGTCCGGCAAAGAAGACCGGTACCAAAGTTCATTTCGTTCCCGACAAAACGATCTTCACCGTAACCGAGTACAACTTCGACACACTGGCGCAGCGCCTGCGCGAACTGGCCTTTCTGAATGAAGGGCTGATCATCACGCTCACCGACGAGCGCACCACCGATTCGAAGACGGGCGAAGCCAAGACGCTGGAATTCAAGTACAACGGCGGCATCGCCGAATTCGTGAAGCACCTGAATCGCGGCAAGAACGTTTTGTACGACAAGCCGA
>CAYNPS010000438.1:0-1753 GCA_964399125.1 uncultured Terriglobales bacterium | reverse complement strand
CTGCCGTGCGCGACGTACACGGAATTTTCTTATACGATATCGACGATCTGGAGAACGTGGTCAAGCGGAATGCCGGCGACCGCGCGACGGCTGCAAACGCGGCGCAGGAGATCATCAACCAGGAAGCAAAGTTTTTCCGGCGCAAACTCATGGCCGAGCGCGTGGTTCCGACCATCGTGGCATTGCGTTCGCGGCTCGATGAGATATGCCATCAGGAGCTGGAAAGCTTCCGTTCTGAAGCTGGCCCGTTTACCGCCGAACAGGAGAAGGCGCTGGATTCGCTGACCATGCGAATCACGCAGCGCATCTCCAACCAGCTTGCACGAGAGCTGAAGGAACGCGAAGAGAAGATCGAGCAAGATCAACTGGCGGCTGCCATTCAGAAGCTGTTCCATCTGGGAGAGCCTGATCAGGCCGCCCTCACGACCGTTTAGGAGTAGAAGCAAAGGATGGCTAGCTCACAGAGAACGAGGCCGCAACCGCAGACAAAATCGGGCCTTTGGACCACAACGCAGGCGTACACGCTGGGTGTGGTCTGCCTCGTGGCGGGACTTGCAATCGGATATCTGTTACGCGGGTCGGATGTGTTCACATCGGGCGCTCCGAGCAATCAGGCGGCTGCGGCAAGTTCATCGCCTTCCTCGTCGCCAAACTTCCCCATGCCCGGCACCGGGATGAACCTGAGCGCCCAAACGGACGACGCCGTTGATAAGACAGCCGCGCCTTTGATGGCGCAATTGCAGGCGAATCCGAACGACCCCTCCATCGCAACGAGAATTGGCAATCTGTACGACGACGCCAAGATGTATCCCAAGGCCATCGAGTATTACGAAAAGTCCGTGAAACTGAGCCCAAACAATCCAGACGTGCTGACCGATCTGGGGACCGCATACTTCTACAACGGCAATCCCGATGAGGCACTGAAGGATTTCGATCGCGCGCTGAAGGTCAGGCCGAATTATCCGCAGACACTGTTTAACATGGGCATCGTGAAGTGGCAGGGTAAGAACGACATCAAAGGCGCGGTTGCGGTATGGAACCAGTTGCTGCAGACCAATCCGGAGTATCCCGACAAGCAGAAAGTGCAAGATTTGCTGGCGCAGGCACGGCAGCAGGGAATCCAATAGTTCTCAGTTAGTTCCTCAATGATAGGGCTTCCTCCTGGTTGTTTTTCTCTTAGTGTTTCAGTCGATCAGTCTTTCAGTCTCGTGGAGCGTGGTGGTCTGACTGATAGACTGATGAACTGAGAGACTGATTTACCTATGCAATTCCATTGCGCCGCTATCCTTTTTGATCTCGATGGAGTGCTCGTAGACTCGATTGCTGTCGTCGAGCGGCAGTGGCGTGTCTGGGCGCAGAAACACGGCCTCAATCCTGACCATGTGATTCACCTGGCTCACGGACACCGCACGGTGGAAACTGTGGCGCTAGCTCTGCCCGATGGCGATCACGCCGCCGAGGCCGCAGCGGTGGAGCAGGCGGAGATCGACGACACAGCGGGACTGAAAGCGGGCGCCGGCGCCGCGGAACTGGTTTCGAAGCTGCCGCCGAATCGCTGGGGAGTAGTCACTTCGGGCACACGTGCGTTGGCGACCACGCGATTGCGTGCGGTAGGACTGCCGGTGCCGTTACGAATGGTTCCTGCCGATGAAGTCAACAATGGGAAGCCCGATCCTGAGCCTTATCTGAAAGGCGCCTCGCTGCTGGGAGTGCTCCCGCAAGATTGCCTGGTATTCGAAGATGCTCCGACCGG
>CAYNPS010000437.1:0-1754 GCA_964399125.1 uncultured Terriglobales bacterium | reverse complement strand
TCCCAAATCCCGCATGACCTTGGTCCAAAAACGCGAATAGATGAGATGCAGGATCGCATGTTCGACGCCGCCGATGTATTGATCGATCGGGAACCAATACGAGGAAGCTCTGCCGTCAATCGCCGCCGTCGCGAGCTTTGCGTTGGTGTAGCGATAGAAGTACCACGATGAATCGACAAACGTATCCATCGTATCCGTCTCGCGACGTGCCTTGCCGCCGCATTTCGGACACTTCGCGTTTACGAACTCCGGCACACGCGCCAAGGGCGAGCCGCCCTGCTGCGTGATCTCGACGTTGTCAGGCAGCAAGACCGGCAGATCCTTTTCGGGAACGGGAACGATGCCACACTTCTCGCAGTACAACATCGGAATCGGCGTTCCCCAATAGCGTTGGCGAGAAATCCCCCAGTCGCGCAAACGATACGTGACCGTCCCTTTGCCGAAGCCTTTCTCTTCGGCATGGCGCGTCATTCTTTGGATTGCTTCCTGATTTCCCAGCCCACTGAACTCGCCGGAATTGATGAGCAGGCTGTCCATCGCGGTATATGGAAGCGCGCCTTCCGCGTGCTGTCCTTCCTCGTGACGGCGCGGCAGGATCACGATGCGTATTTCAATGTCGTACTTCTTCGCAAACTCGTAGTCACGCTCATCGTGAGCGGGCACCGACATGATCGCACCCGTCCCATACTCCATCAGGATGTAGTTCGCAACCCAAATCGGGATCTTCTCCTGATTGAACGGATTGATCGCATATGCGCCGGTGAGGAAGCCGTGCTTCTCGCCTTCGCCGACATTTCCTGCCTCGCGGGCCCGCCGTTGTTCGTCGACAATGGCATCGAGTTTCGTGAGCAATTCAGGATCATCGCCGATCAATCGCGATACAGCCGGGTGCTCAGGAGCGAGTTGTAACGAAGTCGCGCCGAAGATCGTGTCGATACGCGTGGTAAAGACGGTGATCTTCTCGTCGGAATTCGCGACTTTGAAGTCGACCTGCGCGCCTTCGCTGCGGCCGATCCAGTTGCGCTGCATGGTGCGCACTTTTTCCGGCCAGCCGGGCAGGCGATCGAGGTCGCGCAACAGTTCGTCGGCATAGTTCGTGATGCGCAAAAACCATTGCTCCAGTTCGCGCTGCTCGACGGTGGTGTCCTCGTGCCGCCAGCAGCAGCCGTTCACTACCTGCTCGTTGGCCAGCACCGTGGCGCACTTCGGACACCAGTTCACCCGGCTCTTCTTGCGATACGCCAGACCCGCCTTGAAGAACTTCAAAAAGAACCACTGGTTCCAACGGTAGTAATCGGGCAGACAGGTCGTGACCTCGGTATTCCAGTCGTAGGAAAACCCGAGCCGCTTCATCTGCCGCTTCATGTTGTCGATGTTGTGGAGCGTCCACTCGCGCGGAGGCGTGTTGTTTTTGAGCGCAGCATTCTCCGCAGGGAGGCCGAACGCGTCCCATCCCATGGGATGGAGCACGTTGTACCCCTTCATCCACATGAAGCGCGCGAGTGCGTCGCCAATCGAATAGTTGCGGACGTGTCCCATGTGCAGCGCGCCCGATGGATACGGCAGCATCTCCAGCACGTAGTACTTCTTACGCGCAGAGGTCGCAGACTCGGCGCGGTACATCTCCGGCTGCGCCTGCCAGCGCTCGAACCACTTCTGCTCGATGCGCTGCGCGTCGTAGCGCTGCTCGCGCGGCTGCTCCGCCGCGCTCAAAACCTCAGTTTTCTCCTGCTTCGACATGGGATTTTTCTATT
>CAYNPS010000436.1:0-1782 GCA_964399125.1 uncultured Terriglobales bacterium | reverse complement strand
GGCCGATTCTGATGCCAAGTGACAGCACTCGATCAATGGCTGACAACCATCGCGGCGCGATCTTTGTCGGGTTGTGCCTTCGCTCCAAAGGATCGGACATTTCGCACCTGTCACTCCGGCGGAATCAACGCCACCCCGCGTGCAACCATCTTTGCGGACGATGTATCGCAAGTGAGTTCGATCGAGTTGACCGCTCGGAATGGCAAGCGAGAGTTGCTTGTCTACCTAATCTGCTGTCGTATTCGAAAAGAGACCGCCCGACATGAAAAAAAAGTTTCAGGTTCGTGTCACGCAGCCGGGGCTCGCCCCACGAATGTCTCGGTTGTTGTGACCGCCACGGTGGGAGCGCTTTTTCGCCGGAGGATGGGTGAAGGCCATAGGGCTGTCCGCCGCAGTCTCTCCATGAGCCGTTGCATGCGGTGCCGAAAGGCTATTTCGGAGATACCTGCACGTGCGGCCAGCACGTCCGACTTAACTCCCTCGACTTTGAAAAGCATTAACAACTCAAGCTCTGAGGGTGTGAGTAATCCGCTGTGAAGACACCCGCCTAGAAAACTCCGCAAGAACACCGCAGGCTCGAAATCTGCTCCGGCGTCAAACACAGCGTCGACGGCGGGAATTGCTAAATCTCCTACGCCAACACTTTTTGACTCACGAAGCGCCCAGCAAAACGAGTGCCGCCGCATCAAGCGTGTGATCCGGAACGCAAAATGCGACTGCTGCCCGAGCAACACTTTTGATTCGATGATGTCAAGAATCGTGGTCACCACATGCTGCGCGATCTCTTCGTTGGCGAGCGATCGAAACCCGGTTGCAATCTCGCGCACGGTCTTGTGGATGCCGGGCATGAGAACCAAAAGTATAAGCCGGTTCGCAATTCCCTGATTCTGCTTCCCACCCAGCCGCAGTAATTCGCCAATCGCTTGGTCACACAAATGGGCATGGCTATCGCGTTTTGCCAAATCGCTTAGACCTTGCAGCAGCTCTTGGGCGGTCGGAAAAGCGGACAGAATCGAACTCTGGTAAGCAAGCTGGCGATAGCTTTGAACGTGCTGTTCCTCACGCAACTCGTCGAGCAGACGCTTTTCCAGGTCACAAATTGGACACCTACATCGCATGCGTTCGTTCATCGTCGAACCCCCGCCTGATGGAGCATCAGGCTCGTCAAAAGTCCCGTCCCTCTTGGTGGTTGGCTGTTTCCTGGTTAAGTTCGGCAACGATTGACCCGTGCCGTTTCCTGGCCGCGAGTCGACCAGTCCTTTGGGGCGGAATTGTTCAATCAATTGGGGACCCCACGTCTCCATTGAAGGCGCAAAGCTGCCCTAATGGTGAGGGATCTGCCGTTAGGCAAAGGCAATTATTTGTTTTGTGGCCGGGATTCCGGACAGCAGAAGTGACCTCTTATTCCGACATGTCTTCAGATACGGCGAGCACACAGGGCTGACTGTCGAACTGAATCTTGTCTGCGGAATAGACGGTACATTTGACATCGCCGGATTTGGTGCGGAGGCCTGCAACCAGCTTCCGAATGGGACCGCCCTTGTTAAGCTCAGTTAGCATTCGCACACGATCCGCAGGATCATGCCAAATGTTCAGCTCATGAACGGTGTGTCCGAGCAGTTCTTCGCGGGCGTAGCCATAGCGCCTCTCGAATGCCGCATTTACTTCGAGAAAACGGCCGTCTTCGAGGGTCGTGATGGAAAACGCGACCGGGCTCGAACGAAAAATCCTTTGGAATTTTTCGTCCGAAATCCGGCGGCTTTCTTCTGACTGCTCCAAGGC
>CAYNPS010000435.1:0-1821 GCA_964399125.1 uncultured Terriglobales bacterium | reverse complement strand
CGAAGTGGCGACTCGGTGCGCTAAATCAACTATTCTGATTGGCTCACCTGAATCCAAGACATAGATCTCTCCGTGCTCGCCAAGAGCGCAGGCGAGCAGTGCAAGGTCGGTTGCCTGCTCCTGGGTAATGAAATAGCGAGTCATGCGGCGATCGGTGATTGTTAGCGGCTGTTGCTTTTCGATTTGTTCTTGAAAAATTGGAACCACACTGCCTCTGCTGCCAAGCACGTTCCCGAAACGGACAGACGACAATTGGGTTTGCGGACACGTTGCCGCGCGCGATTGAATCAGCATTTCGCCGATGCGTTTCGTTGCTCCCATTACGCTTGCTGGTTCTACAGCTTTATCGGTTGAAATGAACAGAAGCCGCTCGCATTCGGCCGCGATGGCACTATCGACAACATTCCGTGTGCCGATCACGTTGTTAAGAATCGCTGCACTCGGATTCGTCTCCATAACGGAGACGTGTTTATAGGCGGCAGCGTGCAAGACAATATGCGGACGATGCTGCGCAAAGATTCGCGTGAGAAATTCTCGATTGCGAACGTCGCCAAGAATGCCCACGCGTTCAGCCGGAAAGCCTTCGAGTTCTCGATCCAGTTCGAAGATCGCAGTTTCGTCGACATCGAGCAGCAGCAGTCGCGAAATCGGCAGATGACAAAGCTTGCGGCAAAGCGCACGGCCGATCGAGCCGCCGGCTCCGGTGACGAGTACAACGCGATCGCGATATGTATCAATGCTTTCTTGATCCCATGCTGTCGGGCCGGGCACGCTCGAAGTCTCGAGGGGCAATAGTTGTGAGAGCAGGTTCGAAGTGGGAACTTGATGGCTTGACCTGCTAAGCGCCTGCAATCCCATGTTAGAACGATCATCTTCCTCGCACGCGACGCGACGAAGACAGCGGATACTCGCAGCAATTCCTACGAACAAGGGAAGCTCGATTGCAATCACGCCACTTGGTACAACTGCCCACGACGGGCGACCCAGCCAACAAAAAATAGCTGCGAATAGAGAGGGAGGAACGCTGGCCACAGATAGTTCAGCGATGTCGGGTATGCGGACTTGATGCCAGGGCACGCGGTAGTGCGTGATTAGATTGAGAGTCACGGGTCGGCCAATGAACATCAGCAACGCCCAGAGCCATATCGGGCGAAGGTTGTTCATTGGAGCTGAAAAATCAGAATGCATCTCGCACGCGAAGAGCAAAGCTGCCAGGGCGATGAGACCGTCAATCGCAAAACGAGTGCTTTGTTGTTTCTGTCCGGGAAAGCGGTCAATTGTCCGAGTCGCGGCTACGAGCAGCCGCCGCAACATGCGGATGTGTTTCGGTACAGCCGACGGGATTTGGCTACAGAGTTCGGCCCGGACGGTCATCTCAAAAGAGGAACGTCGAAAGTAATCACCTCAAACTGCTAGAGGGGAAGCAGCGGATTCTACTCGCCCAACGGGCGTTCGTCCAGAGGACGATTGCTGCCGAGCATCTGTGAGGCTTGCACTCTAAGCGAAGTGGGTCTTCTTCCAGAGCGCCCACGTGCATGCTCCGATCGAGACCACAAGGGCAACGCCGAGAACTGCGAGCCAGGAGAAGTTCATCGCAATTGTCGGAACTTCAGCCTGACTGGCTAGCCACACGAAAAAGCCAATCGCAACAGCGATAATCGCGTAGTCCCACCACCCGCGCTGGTCGGCGGTACGCATTTCGTGTCCATGGAATTCAGCAAGAACATTCTCGAAGTTGAGATTGTAGCGATCGCATTCCTGCTTAATGGCAGCGTGCGTGGACGAGTGCTCCTGCTGGCCGGCAACAGCCGAGCTGATGGA
>CAYNPS010000434.1:0-1851 GCA_964399125.1 uncultured Terriglobales bacterium | reverse complement strand
CCTCGCTCGCGGAGTACGTTGCTCGGGCACGCAGCCATGTGGCCCGCGACGGCTATAACAAGCAAGTACAGTACCTACCCGAGCCCGAGGCGGCGACGCGAATCGCGCAACAGTTGGCGCAACTTGCGAAGGGATCGGCGCTGATAGTCGGCAGGTCCGAGGTATGCGAGGAAGATTACGCAGTCGCTAAGCGAGCGGGATTGGATTCAATCCCGCCCATTCGGCGGAAGATCCTTGATGCTCTGCTACTTGGTCAGGGGTTCGAAAGTGTCGGGATTCCTAGGCAGACGGCAGACTACGCGATGCAAGATTTGCAGCTGCTTGGGCTTCTAGCGAAACACAAAGGGAACTTTGTCCCGACCGAATTGGCGCAGGAGCTAGCAATGAGCGCGCGAGACCAAAAGCACGGGAAAGTAAGTAATGGCGAATCAGAATGAACGGACGACGCGCTCAATCATTCCTTCACGATTGCAGGTGTCAGAGCAGGAATCGATCAAACATCCTTTCGAGTGGCTCACTGCTGCGGAAGCAGCCACCTATCTAAGAGTGAAGGTTCGAACATTACTGCTCTGGGTGCGGCAGGGAAAGATCAAGGGCTATGCCCTGTCAGGTACGAAGCGTCGGGTCTGGCGTTTTCTGCGAGCCGATTTGGATGCTAAACTCCGTTCGCCGTCCGTGCTCCAAGAAAGGAGAAAACAGTGAAGAGAGCACGGCATCAGCAGGGCTCGGTTGTGTTTAACAAGCGGAGCAGGACATGGCACTTTCTCTGGAGAGAAAACGGGAAGAGACGTTCCAGGTTGATTGGCTGCGAACGTGATTTTCCTACGAAGACATCGGCATGGGAACAGGCTGAAAACATACGACAGAACGTTCCCGCCAGAGTAGGTGCGGTACCCACGGTGAACGATTTGATTGCGCAGTACCGCGTGGAGAAGATGCCGACGCGCGCGGATACTCGCAGATCCTATGATGTGTGGCTTAGGAATTACATAGTCCCGGTGTGGGGAGCACTTCGGCTTTCCGATGTGCAGGCCCGACCTGTGGAGTTGTGGCTTGCCTCTCTAAGTCTGACCCCGAAGAGCAAGGTTCATATTCGGGGGATTCTCAGAGCGCTCTGGGACTTTGCAATGTGGCGTGGCGATGTCGCCACTCAACGAAACCCGATGGAACTGGTCACTATAAAAGGCGGCTCCAAGAGGACAAAAAAGCCCCGCAGCCTTACTGTGGAACAATTCCAGAGATTGCTTCAGCATCTCGAGGAACCATTCCGGACGTTGGCGCTGCTCTGTGTCTGCTTTGGTCTGCGAATCAGCGAAGCACTAGCACTCAAGTGGGCTAATGTCGATTGGCTGAACAGCACGCTGTCCATTGAATGGGCTATCGTCTGTCAGGTGGTCGATGAAGTGAAGACCCCAGCTTCACATCGCGAGCTATATATAGATAGCGAGATGCTTCACATCTTGAAAAGCTGGAAACAACGGAGCGAGTTTTCAGGGCACCATGACTGGATCTTCGCTTCTCCGGTGCAGCTTGGGCGACTCCCGTGGTCGTACGACCAGATTTGGCGCGTCTACCAGAAAGCTGCTGAGAAGGCATCCATTGGAAGACTTGGGACTCACGCGCTCCGTCACACCTATCGGTCCTGGCTCGACGCTGTGGGCACCCCAATAGCAGTGCAGCAAAAACTAATGCGTCACACCGACATCAGAACAACCATGAATTACGGTGATGTAGTCACGGACGAAATGGCCGTTGCGACCGGCAAGGTTACGCGGCTTGCGCTAAACGGATTGCAGATGGATCGCAACGCCGGTAAGTGATTGAAGAATGGTGAGCGCGGAAGGAATCGAA
>CAYNPS010000433.1:0-1860 GCA_964399125.1 uncultured Terriglobales bacterium | reverse complement strand
CCTATTTTGTTTCTTTGTGCGACGTGTGCTTGCGACAGAACCGGCAAAACTTGTTCAGCTCGATGCGACCTGTGGTCGTCTTCTTGTTCTTGGTCTTCGAGTAGTTCCGGTTCTTACACTCGCTGCACTGCAAAGTAATGATTTCGCGCATATTCTTATTTCACCATCTCCAACTCTTGCTCGGTTGGGATCAATTCTTCGTTTTCAAACCGTCTCGCCGAGAAGACCAGCGTAAACAGCGTCTTCAAGCGCCGTGGATCATCGATTTTCGCACCACCCTTGAACACAAGCCTGCGAACCTGCTCGCCTTGCCCGACCTTCAACGCAAAGAGTGCAACGTCCTGCCCTTCCTCTGTGCGCGATTCCCAACCAACGAACCTTGCTAGGTATTGGTCAGTCCCGCGAGCCAGCTTCACGTCGTACAAGCTGGCCTGCAATTTCGAGAGATCGAATCCCGAGAAGTTCTGCTGTTTGAGAAGCTCAGCCATTTTTTAACAAACTGCGTTTCAAATGAAGCGCTTCGGAGAACATCGTTTCAAGTACCTCGTTTCAGGAAAATGCGTTTCAACTTCATCATGGTCGGCTGTTGAAACGCCTCACCCCGAAACGCCTTTCACTGAAACGCTTCTTCGAGCCTCGCTATGCCAAAATCTCGCTAATCGTTCCTGCACCCACGGTTCTGCCGCCCTCGCGGATTGCGAACCTGAGCCCCTTCTCCATAGCTACCGGCGTGATCAGCTCGATCGTCAGTGCTACGTTATCGCCCGGCATCACCATCTCTGTGCCGGCAGGCAGCTCCGCCACTCCAGTCACGTCCGTCGTTCGGAAGTAGAACTGCGGACGATAGCCCTTGAAGAAGGGAGTGTGGCGTCCCCCTTCTTCCTTCGTCAGCACATAGACTTCGGCCTTGAACTTGGTATGTGGCGTGATCGATGTCGGCTTGGCCAGCACCATGCCGCGCTCCACGTCTTCTTTGGCTGTGCCGCGCAGCAGCAGTCCAGCGTTGTCGCCGGCGATACCTTCGTCGAGCTGCTTCTTGAACATCTCCACGCCGGTCACCACCGTCTTTCTCGTCTCACGGAAGCCCACGATCTCAACTTCCTCGCCTACCTTCACCTTGCCGCGCTCGATTCGGCCTGTGACTACAGTTCCGCGGCCAGAGATCGAGAAGATGTCTTCGATCGGCATCAGGAACGGCTTGTCTACGTCTCTGGCCGGCAGCGGAACATTCTTGTCCACCGCTTCCATCAGCTCGTCGATCGTCTTCTCCCACTTGGCTTCGCCATTCAGCGCGCCCAGCGCTGAGCCGCGAACCACTGGCAGCGTGTCGCCGGGGAACTGATACTTGCTCAGCAGCTCGCGCACTTCGACTTCCACCAGGTCGATCAGCTCGGGATCTTCGACCGCATCGCACTTGTTCAGGAACACCACGATGTACGGCACTCCGACCTGACGCGCCAGCAGCACGTGCTCTTTGGTCTGCGGCATCGGACCGTCAGTGGCTGCCACCACCAGAATGGCGCCGTCCATCTGCGCCGCGCCCGTGATCATGTTCTTGATGTAGTCGGCATGGCCGGGACAATCCACGTGCGCGTAGTGCCGGTTGGGCGTCTCGTACTCGACGTGCGCCGTGGCGATGGTAATTCCGCGCTCGCGCTCTTCCGGCGCGTTGTCGATCGAATCGAACGAGCGGAACTGGATCTTCGGATTGTGCTTCGAGAGCACCTTGGTGATCGCGGCCGTCAAAGTCGTCTTGCCATGATCGATATGCCCAATAGTGCCCACGTTCACGTGCGGCTTGCTGCGGTCAAATTTCTCTTTCGCCATTGAATAAGCTCCTAAGCTGCTTAGCGGCTAAGC
>CAYNPS010000432.1:0-1893 GCA_964399125.1 uncultured Terriglobales bacterium | reverse complement strand
CCGTTGTCGCGGAAGTACTCGCCCAGCGCGCATGCTGCGTAGGGAGCGATGTACTGCATCGGCGCGGGTTCGGAAGCCGAAGCCGCAACCACGATCGTGTAATCCATCGCGCCGTAGTCGGTGAGCGTCTTCACCACATTGGCAATCGAAGATCGCTTCTGGCCGATGGCGCAATAAATACAAATGAGGTTGTTGCCTTTGTTGTTCAGGATCGTGTCTAGCGCGACGGCAGTCTTGCCCGTCTGGCGGTCGCCGATGATCAGCTCGCGCTGTCCTCGGCCGATGGGAATCATTGAGTCGATAGCTTTGATTCCCGTCGCCATTGGCTCACGCACGGGTTGACGATCGATAACGCCCGGCGCGATGCGTTCGATGTGAATCGTCTCTTTAGTGTTGATTGGACCTTTGTCGTCGATTGGCTGGCCGAGCGAGTTCACGACGCGTCCGATCATGGCATCGCCCACGGGCACAGCCATGATCTTGCCGGTGCGGCGCACTTCGTCGCCTTCCTTGATCTCGGTGTACTCGCCCATGAGCACAGCGCCGACCTGGTCTTCTTCCAGGTTCATGGCGATACCGGTAACGCCGTGGCCAAAGTCGATCAGCTCGCCGGCCATGACTTTATCGAGACCGTAGATGCGAGCGATACCATCGCCCAGCGAGATCACAGTGCCGACTTCATCGACCGCGACTTTGGATTCGTAGTTTTCGATCTGCTCACGAATGAGCTTGGTTATTTCGTCTGCTTTGATTTGTGCCATATATGAAATTTCGTGATTTCGTGTTTTCCTGATTTCGCGATTTTCAATCACGCAATCGCGAAATCGCGAAATCACGAAATTGTGGTGAGTTGCTCTTTCATGCGCTGCAACTGCCCGCGCACAGAGCCGTCATAAATTGTGCTGCCGACTTTAACGACCACTCCTCCCATGAGCTTCTGATCGTGGGAGTAGCGAACGCGCAATCGTTTGCCCGTGACTTTTGCCACCTGATCTTCCAACCTGCGGCGCTCCTCTGCGCCGAGCTCACGAACGCTGACGATCTCGGCATCAGCAATGCCGAGACGATCGTTGATCTGCTCGACAGCGTTCTTCGCGATTTCGCTATAAGCGTGAATGCGACGATTGGAGATGAGGACTGCAACGAAGTTCCGCACCTCACGCGAGATACCGATCTTTTTCGCAAGCGCATCGAGCAACCTTAGCTTTTGGTCGGAAGCGACTGAGGGACTGTCCCACACAGTGCGGAGTTCCGCGCTCTCATTTAGCACCGAGCCAATCGATTCCAATTCGGAACTCACGCGATTGGCATCGAGGCGGCGGTCAACAACCACATCGGCCATGGCACGTCCGTAAATGCTAATGAAGGAAGCCATCGCTAGCTGCTCCCGTTCCGGCGCGCCTCGATGGCGAGTTGCTCGGTGAAGTCTTCAACCAGCGACTTGTCTTCATTCGAATCCACGCGAATTCCTTTTTCCGCCATGGCTACGGCGAGCTCAACTGCGTACTTCTGCAAATCGCGGCGCGCGGCTCCGGTCGCCTGCGTGACTTCGTGCTGGGCCGAATCCAGAATTTTTTGCTTCTCTTCCGCAATCGAAGCACGAATTCTCTCTTCTTCGGCTTTGGCTTCGGCTTCGGCGTGCTTCTGCATCTCGCCGATTTCCGCGCTCATCCGCGAGAGACGGGATTCAATCTCCTGGAGCTTACGTTTCGCTTCCTCGCTGGAACGCCGCGCCTCTTCCATCCCTTTCTGGATCTCCTGCGTGCGTCCACGGAACATCGCAGGAAGATTGGTTTTCATGGCGAGGATGATCAACACAGCCACGATGCCAAAGTTAATGACGACACAGACCCAGTAAGCACTCTCAAGCGAGAGGCCTGTGACGCGCGCGAT
>CAYNPS010000431.1:0-1907 GCA_964399125.1 uncultured Terriglobales bacterium | reverse complement strand
TTACGACCGCTGCTAATTGATTGTGCGTGAACTGCACCAAGGCCCAGGAATTCAGAAGATAGGAACTGAGACTTGAAATCCCCAGTGTGCCATTGGCTTCAATGTGATGGCCCACTGGATGCTGCATGAACGCATTCGTAACCAGAATGAAGTAACCGGAAATCCAACTTCCCAACGCCACCGCGAGCGCAGCGATAAAGTGATACCGCGGACCCAGTCGTTTTTCGCCCCAGATGAGCGCACCGACAAAAGCACTCTCCAAAAAGAACGCAAACATGCCTTCCATCGCTAACGTCTGACCGATCACACCACCAGCGAACTTGGAGAATTCAGACCAGTTCGTTCCAAACTGAAACTCCATCGGAATGCCGGTGACTACTCCCACGGCGAAATTGAGACCAAAAATCTTGGCCCAAAATCTGACGGCTTGATTGTATTTTTCATCACCGGTACGAAGCGCGCGCCATTTCCAGTAGACGATGAACCATGCCAATCCCATTGTGAGTTGTGGAAAGAGATAGTGATAAGTCAGTGTGAAACCGAATTGCAGTCGGCTCCAAAACGCAGGATTGTAAAGATTCGAGCTCATCATCTCAGTTTCTCCCCATCACCTGATCGCGATCAGGGCAACAGCTACAGCAATATCAAGACGAAAAAGCTATCGTATTTCTAAAGTTAATTCTCATGTTTGTCCTCCCGCGAATCGGATGAACTCTTGGGATCCGCCTGGATTGTAATGCTCGTATGCGCCCCCTGTGCGACGAGTTCCTTCTTGATCATTTCCGCACTCCCCAGCGGCATCGTAAAAATAGCGCCGTGCAGGCCGCCGTCGGCGTCACGATATTGAATCGTCAGGCTGTCCAGCTTTTTGCAGGTATCGAAGAGAGCAACACGCATGCCGAAGCGCGGGCTGCTGTAACTCGTTGAAATTCAATGCGGGGTGGCGAGTGAGGCGACTGCGGTGTCGAAACTGTCGAAGTCAGCTTCAGCAGCCGAAGAGGGTTTGCCTCCGGGTGATCCGCGTCACGATCGGGCAATAACTCGATGGCTTGATGCTCTTGCAGGTCGACGAGGATGGTGCCGTAGCGCTGCCCCTTACGCGTGGCCCAATCATCGAGGCCCAGGAAGCGGACGGCTGAGGCCGGTGGAGGCGCTGCCTTGCGCACTCTGCGCAGGAGGGTTCTTGGGCTGACCGCTAAGCTCAGTGCGGCAGATGTTCGTGCAGCGGCCCTTCCGCCAAGAGCAAAACCGATGAGTGCTAGGGCTTCATTTCGCCGAGCCATTCATAGGCTGTTACCTCCGTGTACCCATAGCAGGCCAGGCAGTCATCCTCATTGGGCTGGTAACGCTCAACAAATAACGTACCGCCCTGAATTCTCACGCTCTTGATCGCCCCATGCGCGCGGTCGCCTCCTTCAATTCGACCGATCAGCGTCGGCCTGCCGGCCCTGAGTGTGTAGACGAAGACGCCGGTGAATTCGCCGCTGCCCCCGAGATTGTAGCTGACGGTGACGGCCGCCTCAGTGCTACTTCCGCTTGTAAGATTCCCGTAAACCGTCTCGATCGTGAAGTCTCTAATGTCGCTTTCTTTGGCGTCGTCGCCCCAATAACTGCGAAAGACCTTCATCGCGTCCCGGTAGGCGATCCTCTTTAGGTTTAGCTTCCGAATGTCTCGGCCTTGCTGAACGGGGTTCGCCGAGCATCCGCTCTTGTTCTTCTTGGAGGATGTCGAGTATCGCTTGTCCGGGCACAGGCGGTTCTTCCCAGAGCATCAGTTTGGTCGCACTTACCGATGTATCAGAAAGAACCTATCTGTGCCTATCTCATTTTCTCCGGTTTCAGCCTACCTGAGCCGGGAGTTGGCGCGCCGCCGGGTCGTGGTCGAGCACGTCATCCGCTGCCTGAAG
>CAYNPS010000430.1:0-1911 GCA_964399125.1 uncultured Terriglobales bacterium | reverse complement strand
AACTTCCGCAAGGAATTCGACATCATCGACGTGTGGTTCGAGTCCGGCTCGAGCTGGGCTGCGGTGATGAAAGAAGATGTCGCCGACATGTACATCGAAGGCGGCGACCAACATCGCGGATGGTTTCAATCTTCCCTGCTCTGTTCAGTAGGAACGCGCAATCGCGCTCCGTACAAAACCGCAGTCACTTGCGGCTGGACGCTTGATCCGCAGGGCCGTGCAATGTCCAAGTCGCTGGGCAACGGAGTCGATCCGGTAGAGGTCGCGAACAAGCTTGGCGCGGAGATCGTGCGCCTGTGGGTTGCATCGGTCGATTTCCGCGAAGACATGCATGCCTCCGACGAGCTCATGCAACGCGTCGCCGACAACTATCGCGATATCCGCAACGCCTTCCGCTGGATTCTTGGCAACCTCGACGGCTTCGACCCGGAGCGCGATCAAGTCACCTTCGAGCAGATGGAGCCGATCGATCGCTACATGCTCCTGATCACCGCCGACCTTGTGCGCGATGTGCTGAGCTGGTACGAGAAATTCGAATTTCATCGCATCTACCAGCGTGTGATCGCCTTCCGCACCAGCGAGCTGAGCAATTTCTACTTCGATGTACTCAAGGATCGCCTCTATACGTATCCACGAACCTCGCAGGCGCGGCGTTCAGGACAGACGGCGATCTGGCGCATCGGCCAGGCGCTGGTGCGCCTCTTAGCGCCGATGATGAGTTTTACCGCCGAAGAAGTGTGGCAGTTCCTGCCTGCAGTCGGAGCAAAACCGGAGAGCGTACACCTCGCGCTCTTCCCCACGCCAGAAGAGGTGTTAGGGAATACCGAGCATGTGCCGGACGCTTCTGGAAAATCGGTACCAAGCGGGACCGAACAACTTCGCGCCGACTGGGACCGTCTGCTGCTCGTCCGCGAAGAGGTCTTCCGCCATCTGGAAGACGCACGCAAAGATAAAGTCATCGGCAGCGGATTGCAGGCAAAGGTCAGAATCTCAGCACCGCCTGAAACGTATGGCTTGCTGGATCGCTATCGTGAAACTCTGCGCTACCTGTTCATCGTCTCTCAAGTGGAGTTGCAGACGCTCTCAAGCAGCGGAAACGGTGCGGGATTGAAGATCGAAGTTCTCCCTGCAGAGGGCAAAAAGTGCGAACGATGCTGGAATTATTCGACGCAGGTAGGAGCCGATCCAGAATTTCCAACCGTCTGCGAACGTTGTAGCGAGTGGCTGCCGGAAATTCTTGCAACCGCAGGAGGACGAAGCTAGTCTTCAGAAAAGGCGGTTCGCAACACAGTTTCGGTGCGTGGGATAACGATTCCAAAGCACTAGAGTCTTAAATCAGCGGAAGAGCTTCCGACATCCCAGCCGCGAAGCTTAGAAGCTCAGCAGCTTAGGAGCTTAGCAGCTTAGTTCATGTCCACCGGGACCCTTCGCAAATGCGTTCTGCTCATCGCCGGCGCGGTGCTGGCACTCGACCGCTTCAGCAAATGGATTATCTCCAGAACCATCGCTCTGCACGACAGCGTTAACGTAATCCCCGGGTTCTTCAAGCTGACTCACGTCACCAACGGTGGTGCAGCCTTTGGTTTGTTCGCTGATTCGCCCTCCGAGCTGAGAATCGTCTTCCTGATCTTCTTTTCTTTGCTGGCGTTGGCGGTAGTGCTCGCCCTGCTCTGGAGGCACACGCAGGGCCTCAATAGCACGGCGGTAGCTCTTTCGCTGATCCTCGGCGGGGCGTTCGGTAATCTCTGGGACCGCGTGCTCTCCGGCCACGTAGTCGATTTCCTTGAGTTTTACATCGGCCAGTATGTCTGGCCGGACTTCAACATCGCTGACAGCGCAATCGTAGTTGGCGCAGCCATTTTGATGGTCGAGATACTCTTCGCCCCCAAGCATCAGCCTGCATACAAAGAA
>CAYNPS010000429.1:0-1912 GCA_964399125.1 uncultured Terriglobales bacterium | reverse complement strand
GCCGCTCTGTGCCCAGCCGTTGAGGACAGAGTCGAGGGCGATAGCCTCAGATCGTCCGAACTTCTCGTCCTGGAGGTCTGCGTCATGAACCATCTCGGCAATTACAAGTACCTTCGGATCGCGGATTGCGAACTCCCTGCATAATGTCTCGAAGGTGCAGTTATCACCGACGTGGCTGAATCCCGTCCCCTCAAACATGTCGAAGGCAATCGCGCCCGGCACCTCAGCAGCTCGTGCGGCAAATGCAAACCTCGCGGCAGGATCAATGAACTTCCTGATCAGCCACGCAGATGAGACGCGATCAATCCCCGGCCGCGGTCGCGTGACCCAGGTCTTCTTGTGGAATTCCAATTTCTTCATTTGTCGCGACGATGTTCTCGGAGAGGGCAGCGTGCTCGTGGCATAGCGATTGCTACTGAGAAGCAACTCCTCAGCCCGCCTTCGCAGCCCACATCCAAAAAAGTCAATGGTGGTTATTTCATCAAAGCGACGCCGGATGCTCGCCAGTTGAGCGTCGGAAGCCGTCTTTTGCTTCTGCAATTTAGAAAGCTCATCAATCAGCTCCTGATAATCCTGCGATCTGAGCGCGTTGAATCGTTCCGCAATTTCTTCAGACGAGAGATCATCACTCGCCTGCACCTGAAGGACCGAGGCCTCGCCTTTGTACCCGCGAATTGTGGTGGCGAGCCACTCAAAGTGCTCCCGATTCAGTGGTGTATTCGGCAGTAGATACCCAGGTGTTGCGAGCGGCAGCGCGCCAATGCGCTTTAGTTTCCGCCACATCTCCACACGCTCACTGTTCCGCTTCGTGGGGAGTGAAAACAGCAGAAGCAGCCACGCAGGCCGACTTTCATTAGCCGGCTTCTGATCAGGGGCTAGGCTTCGTTTTCGGGCTGATATTGCCTTGCTCATTCTTCCCTTGACTGCGATGACCGTTGCGGTAATATATGTTACATATTGGTTGTTATATGTATAACACCAACACGAGTCGCCGTGAAGTGCTTCGTATGGGGCTCGCATGCAGCGCCAGTGTGCTGGCGCATTTGCCCGCCGGGCGGGAACAGCAGCCTCTGGCCGCAGGGCCAACTACAGCCGCACACTTTCCTGTACTTGCGCAAACCATCAATGGCAAGCCGCTCATTTATTTCGATACGGCGGCCACAGCTCAACGCCCGCGAGAAGTCATCGATGCTGTGAGCGATTTCTATTCTCACGACAATGCCAATCCTGCCCCAAATCTTCATTCCCTGGCAAAACGCTCGTTCGAGAGCTATGAACGGGCACGCACGACGGTTGCGAGTTTTATCAACGCACGCGATCCTCTTGAGATCGTCTGGACGCGGGGAACAACCGAGGCCATCAACCTGGTCGCATCAACCTGGGGAGAAGTGAACATCGAACGCGATGATGAAATCGTGTTAAGCATTGCCGAGCATGCCTCCAACATGCTTCCTTGGCAACTTCTGGCGAAGCGAAAGGGAGCCCGCCTTCGATATGCGGATGTTCTCGATAACGGTGATCTGGATCTCGCTTCTCTGAAGCTCCAACTCACAACGCGCACCAAGCTGGTTTGTTTCTCGCACGTCTCGAACGTACTTGGGATCATCAATCCGGCTGCCGAGATCTGCCGCATTGCCCACCAGGCTGGAGCGAAAGTTTTGATCGACGCCGCCCAGTCAGTCCCCCACATTTCGGTTGATGTTCAGCAATTGCAATGCGATTTTCTGGCGTTTTCCAGCCACAAGATGATGGGCCCGATGGGGATTGGCGTCTTATGGGTGCGGCGCGCGGTTCTCGACGAGATGCCACCCTATCAGGCGGGCAGCAATATGGCACACGCGGTGTCCAGAGATGAATGGGAGTACTCAGAAGCCGCGCGCAAATTCGGAGCCGGCACGCCTAATGTTTCCGG
>CAYNPS010000428.1:0-1916 GCA_964399125.1 uncultured Terriglobales bacterium | reverse complement strand
TGCAGATCGCGGAGCGCGGAAAAGGACGCGACGGAGCGCAAGTGCTCGCGAACATCGGTGTCGCCGCAGTGGCCGCAACGCTTTCTCAACTCACTGCCTGGCGCGTGCCTTTCCTCGCCGCAAGTATCGCGGCGCTGGCGGAGGCTGCTGCCGATACCGTATCCAGCGAGACGGGCAAGGCTTTGGCTGGCAATGCGAGGCTCGTGACCTCGTGGAGGCTAGTTCCGGCAGGAACTGACGGTGCGATCAGCGCTTCGGGAACCATTTTGGGAATCGCCGCAGCAGTAATCATAGGTGTTGAAGCATTCGCAGCCGGCATTCTCGACTCACAACGAGCCGTAATTGCCGTGATCGCGGCAGTGATTGGCATGTTCGTTGACAGCTTTCTTGGGGCAACTGTCGAACGACGTGGATGGCTCAGCAACAACGGAGTAAATCTGACGTCGACAGCCTGCTCTGCTGTCATCGGGGTGATCTTTGCCTTCCTTCTAAACCTGTCATCCTGAGGCCTGTTTTGGCCGAAGTATCTCCCGCAAATGTTCAGGACTGCATTTGCCGCTGGCATGGCTCCTCTACAAACGAACTCCAACTGGCATGGGCCAAAGAGCCCGGGCGAGTGCAATCTGCGCCCCAGACATCACCGGAGATCCTTCGGCCAAAAGCAGGCCTCAGGATGACAGACTCGGGAAGGCTTCGAGAAACGAAAATTTGGAAGACAACCGGCAGCAATACTTCTCGAATTTTGGCAAAGCAAGTGCTCTCAATCTTGAAAAAAAAGAACGGACAAATTCGCTTGACTTTCGCCCGATTTCGTCATAGCACAGGAGTAGGGCGCGAATGAAAACCGGAGCAATCCGCGACTTGCCCAAGGTTCAAGGGTCACGTGCGTTTTTCCGCGCTCCGCACGGGGATCCCCGCCACTCCGGGACCTATACATGAGATTTTGTGCGATTCGACGAGATTGGATGAGATCAGGGCATGAGATATCTCATCGCTGGCGATGAGATATCTGACGAGATCGAGTGAGATTTTATGAGATCAGATGAGATCAAAGAATGTTGGAGAGACCAGCCGCGGAAGAGATCTGGCTCGTCGGCACGTCGCCGATTCTGGGCGTTAACGCCGAAGAGAGGTGGCGTTAACGCCGTGGAAATTTCGGCGTTAACGCCGTGGAAAAAGAGGGGTTAGCGCCTGTGGAAAAAAGGGCGTTAACGCCTGTGGAAAACGGCTCCAATGAAGCCGCTCTTCCCGCGAGTTTTCAGCCTATGTTCAACAATTCTTTGGGCTTACATGTCAGTACCGTTCGCGGTAACGAATGGGTGAATCACGAACGAATCCCGAGACACACATCCGGTACCGTGGTCGAATTCATGATTCGCAAAAACAAAGCGCCTTGGGCGCACGTCGATCTTCGATGATTCCGGATTCTGGCTTTGCTGGCTTCAGCTATTTCGCAGTTTTCCAAAATTCATGAGAAAAACCGCGCTGCTGGTATTCACTCTTCTGGCCACCTTCTCTGTCGCTCAGCAGTACGACACCGTTATTCGCCACGGCAAGATCGTCGATGGCAGCGGCAACCCATGGTTCTACGCCGATGTGGGCATCATCGGTGACCGCATTGCATTCATCGGACACGCTGCCGAGGACGTCAAAGCCAAGCAGACAATCGACGCCAGCGGGCTGATCGTCGCGCCGGGATTCATTGACATGCTCGGTCAATCCGAGACCAATCTGCTCATCGACAAGCGCGCAGTGAGTAAGTTGACGCAGGGAATCACGACTGAGATCACCGGCGAAGGCGAATCAGTCGCGCCGCTCGCGGCTTCTGACCTCACGGAGCAAAAAGATTTTCTCGAGCACTTCCATCTCACGCTCGATTGGGAAAACCTGAGCCAGTATTTCAATCGGCTGATCAA
>CAYNPS010000427.1:0-1920 GCA_964399125.1 uncultured Terriglobales bacterium | reverse complement strand
AAATCGCACGCGTCGTTACTGTTCCTCTCTCTCACGTGTTGCAGTTTTGGGAGCGTTGTTCGGAGCGAGTCTTGTCGTCGGTCAGGACACTGATCGGCCCTGGATGAATCCGAAACTCTCTCCAGAAGAACGCGCCGAACTGGTACTGAAGCAGCTCACACTGGATGAGAAGTTGGCACTGCTGCATGGGAATGGGATGGCACACGCACCACAGTGGCAAATGCCTCTTACCCACCTTGGGAATGGCGGCGCAGGATATGTCGAGGGAGTTAAACGCCTCGGTATACCGCCTCTTGTCATTTCGGATGCGGCATACGGAGTGAGGGACAGCGGTGCGAACGGACGATATTCAACCGCGATGCCTTCAAACCTTGGCGCAGCATCGAGCTGGGACCCGCAATCCGCTTGTGAGTACGGTGAGGTGATCGGTCGTGAACTTAGAGCGCAAGGCTTCAATATGAGTCTGGGCGGTGGAGTGAATCTCGCCCGTGAGCCCAGAAACGGTCGCACCTTCGAGTACGCAGGTGAAGATCCACTGCTTGCCGGTACGCTGGTCGGGAACATGATGAAGTGTGAACAGGCGCAACATGTGGTGGGCGACATTAAGCACTATGTTATGAACGATCAGGAGACGGGACGCTCAGTTGTGAACGCCATCATTTCTAAACGGGCGATGCAGGAGTCCGACCTGCTGGCGTTTCATATTGCCATCTCTATCGCGGATCCTGGCGGCGTGATGTGTTCCTATAACCGCGTCAATGGGGACTTCGCTTGCGAAAATTCATATACGTTGCGGGATGTGCTCAAGAACAGTTGGGGCTTCAAGGGCTTCGTGCTCTCAGACTGGGGCGGAACGCACAGCACGGAAAAGGCATCCGCCGCGGGTCTTGACCAGGAACAGCCAATGGCTGATTACTTCGGACCGAAGCTAAAAGAAGCGGTCGAAGCGGGGAAGGTTCCGGCATCGGAGATTGATGATCATGCACGCAGAGTGCTTTATGCGGAGTTTCTGTCCGGAATCGTGGATGATCCACTTCAGAAGAGCGTCGTGGACGTTGAAAAAGGACTCGAAGTTGCGCAACGAGTGGAAGAGAAAAGTATCGTTCTGCTGAAGAATAGCCGGTCGGTGCTCCCGATTGATTCGTCCAAGGTCCACAGTATTGCGATCATCGGCGGACACGCTGATGTCGGCATGATCTCCGGCGGAGGATCGGCTCAGGTGGACCCGCCGGGCGGGAACGCCATCATGCCTCCCGGCAAGCGGGCAACGCACTGGCAAGACCACATCTGGTTTCCAACCTCTCCCGTGAAAGCTCTCCGAGCGAAACTGCCGGATACAAAGATCGATTTCGATTCGGGATCGGACGTGAACTCGGCCGTTAGTCTAGCCCGCAGCTCAGATGTCGCCATTGTTTTTGCGTATCAATGGATGGCCGAAGGTATGGACCTGCCGAGTCTCTCGCTTCCCGACAGTCAGGATGCATTGATCGAGCAGGTAGCAGGAGCGAATCCTCGCACGATTGTCGTGCTGGAAACCGGTTCTGCCGTCACCATGCCTTGGATCGATAGAGTTGCAGGAGTGGTGGAGGCCTGGTACGCAGGGAGTGCAGGACACAACGCATTGGCGAATGTTCTTGTTGGGAACGTCAATCCGACCGGAAAACTTGCTATTTCGTTTCCCAAGAGCGAGAGAGACCTTCCGCATCCGGTGATTCCACCACTGCCGGCGCGGAATCAAGCACCGTCAGCAGACTCAGTGAACCTAGCCGCGAACTATGCTGTCCACTACGATGAGGGTCCCGAAGTAGGCTACAAATGGTACGAAGCGCAGAACAAGCAGCCGCTGTTTCCGTTCGGTTTTGGGTTGTCATACACAACCTACGCATATTCTGGTCTCAGCGTGGACTCAGCGGCGAAGAC
>CAYNPS010000426.1:0-1993 GCA_964399125.1 uncultured Terriglobales bacterium | reverse complement strand
ACAAAACACGAAGATGACTCATCGGATAGAGGTAAGCAGCCACTCTCCAGAACGATGAAGGAAATGGCTGCAAGGTCGAATTACTAGTTTCTATGGCAAACCAGGTGTTGATCGCTCCCACTGAGATTCAGAGAACTCCGGTACGCAGACCATTGCCGGCGCAGCACGTGCCGAACTTTGGTCTCAAGGCGGAAGGGTCTCTCTTTCAATCGCTGAAAGAGAATATCCGTGACGTACTTTTTCCGGAGAAGCTTCCTCCACTCAAACTGACTTCTCGCCCGGTTGCGGTCAAGAGCATCTGGGGCGCTTACGACAATCGCAAGGTTGCCCGAACATCGTCGGTCATCGTCCACGCTGCGATGATCGGTGCTCTGGTTGCCGTTTCCATTTTGGGACACAAGGTCTACACCGAGGCGAAAAAGGACACGGTCACGCTGGTTGCTCCGGACATCTCGGAATACATGCCGATGACGCCGAAGCAGCAACCGACGTTGCAAGGCGGCGGCGGCGGCGGTGATCGCGACAAAGTCATCGCGCCCAAGGGACGTCTTCCAAAGTTTGCCATGGAGCAGATCACGCCTCCGGAAGTTGTGGTACGTAACGATCACCCGAAGCTCACAGCCGAGCCGACGGTCGTAATGCCTCCGCAAGTGAAGCTGGCCAGCAACAATCTCCCAAACCTGGGCGATCCGAAGTCTCCGGTAATTGCTGGTCCTCCTTCGAATGGCGTCGGCAGCGGCGCGGGAATCGGTTCTGGTAGCGGTGGTGGAATCGGGTCGGGAGCCGGCGGCGGAGTTGGCCCGGGCATCGGCGGCGGATATGGTGGCGGCGTGTTCCGTCCGGGTGTCGGCGGTGTAACGGCGCCAGTAGCGATCTATAAGCCCGAGCCGGAATATTCTGAAGAAGCTCGCAAGGCGAAGTATCAAGGGACGGTCGTTCTGGCCTGCATCGTTGGAGCCGACGGACGCCCGCGTCAACTGAGAGTGGAGCAGGGTCTCGGAATGGGGCTGGACGAAAAGGCTCTCGAGGCCGTGCGCAACTGGAAGTTTGAACCTGCACAAAAGGACGGTAAACCCGTCGCCGTAGCGATCGACGTCGAAGTTGCTTTCAGGCTCTTCTGAAGTAAGTCTTTATCAGGAGAAACAAAAGGCACGAGCTAACCGGCTCGTGCCTTTTGTGTTTTGCCATTACCGCGATCCTGATTTTCGTTCAGGGTTTGTTTTCGCCGAACTCCCGCTCGAATATTGTTTGTAAGTTCTTGTCGCCCCGCTTGCGAACTGCCGTTGCCACGGCCTCACGGATACTGCTGTTGGATTTAAACGTTGCTAGAGCATTCAGAGCATCGCTGGCCGCAGTTTGGTTCTCGGTTGAAACAATCGAGCACAAGAATGCAATAGCAGCTTCCAGTCGTAGCATTGCAATAGCCGAGAGAACTCTCATTCGCTGATCGCGCGCAATCGTCCTCGCCCATTTCTCTCTCAGCCGTTCAAAGGCTGCCGGCAATCGGGACTGCCCCATTGCCCAGATCGCCGCATCTGAAATTGCCTGGTCCTCGGCATCCATAAAGTCAGTGACAAAGGCCACCGAGTCTTCCGGTGTGCTGCTCAGCAAACCCAGAAAACACTCAGCAATAACCTCGGGTTCGGAATCACCTGTCAGGATCTTCAGCCGTAAAAGAAGAACGCCTGCGTTGCCGCCATTGGTTGCGAGCGCGCGGACCGCGCCGATTCTGGCAGGCGGTTCGCGATCGACCAGCAATGGCAGAACTGCGCCGATCGCATCTTTGTACCGCGTGCGCAACAGAGCTTGAGCAGATATGCCACGCAGAGCAGCGGCCGCATCTACCGGCGGACCGAATGATGCCTCCATCTGAATATGCTTTAGGCCTTGGAGGTAAATGTCGGGCTCACAGTAGTCCATCTCGTAGAGTGCTTCAGTGATTCCGGTGAGGGCGGCGCATCTTTTGTCGTTTTGCGCCGGATTCGCCATGAAG
>CAYNPS010000425.1:0-2010 GCA_964399125.1 uncultured Terriglobales bacterium | reverse complement strand
TTTGCCGAAACCTGAAACTCGAAACTTGAAACGCCTTTCTGTTTTTCTGGCTCCGTGGTTAATCAAGAGTCGATTCCACATACCATTTCGCCGAGGTCAGGTCGCGATATACATGCACTAACCATGGGCGAAGTTCTTCTGAGCGTAGTTCGAGGTCCCATTCGTCGCGGGTCCATGCTTTCTCGGTCCACCATCCGCCGTTGTTGCGCCAGGGACCTGCTACGGATGTGACCTGATGCGGTTGCCCTTTTACGAATACGCGAATCGGCACACCATGTTTGATCTGAACTTTGGCCTCAAGCGGCGGACGAAAGATGCGCAATGCCGCCTTCTGCTCTTGAGGACTTTTGTCATCCTTTGCGGCTCCTGCTTGCGGGTGGAACGGACGCATACGAAATGTGTCGGGAGCATGCGTGTCCAGCAATTCGGGCGAGCCTACGCGGTCGTCTCCTACGAGGCCGCGAAGGCGAGCGAGTGTCAGCTCAAGACGCTCAGGAGCAAGTCCGCGCGGCAGGAATAATCCCGATTGTGCAAAGCGCGGCGGCGCTGCTTCTGCTGCGAGGAACACCTTCTTCACCGGACCTTGCGGCGGATGAGCGGCAAGTTCAAGCTGCAGCAGCTTGAGAAATGTCCGGCTGTCCTGCATTGGAACAGGAAACTGCAAGGTGCGCTGATGGATCGATCGACTCGCCTCTTGCTCTTCGCTCGATTGGTCTTCGTATCCGGTGATCTCCAACGCAACCTGCAATTCAGTAGCTGCGAGAGCGCGCGCTTGCAGCCGCGCGCAGATTCTTTCGAGCATTCGATTTAGAACGAACATCAGTGGATCGAGCAGTTCGACCGCGTCTTCCAGCTCGATCGTCTCTTCAAACTTCGTTGTTGGCTCAACAGGAACCAGCGTTCGCTGTGCGCATCCGCGAGCGAGCTTCTGCAATCGCAGACCCGCTTGTCCGAGCCGCTGGCTCAGTGCAATCGTCGGCAATGCGGCAAGCGATCCGAAGTCGCGAATGCCCCAGCGCTCCAGCGTTTCCAGCATCTCTTCTGATGGTTCCAGCAGGGACACAGGCAATGATGCAAGTCGCTCTGCTTCTTTTCCTGGAGGAATCACAGTTATGCCAGAGAATCCGCGCGCCGCGTGCATGGCCGCATCGGGATTGTCGGCGATCGCTATATTCGCAGCGAGTCCCATTTTGGAAACTCGCGCGGAAAGCTCGCGCGCAATCAATCCTGGCGGACCGAACAGACGATCTAGTCCGTCGATGTCGAGAATGATCGTGTCACCTGGCCTCGGCTGGTCGTCGCTATTCGAAAGTTGTTGATTCGTGTCTTCCACACGCGGAGAAAAAGCGTGAGCGCAATCGAGCAGCGCGTCACGTGCAGCAGCTTCTTCTGCGAGCGATCTGCGCCGCAGGTACACGTTAGGACAAGCCTCCGCCTGCAGCTTGGTCATGCCGATTTCGATTCCCGCATTGCGCGCTCGCGCATTCGCAGCAATTACCGTGAGCATCGGCGGAGTGCCGTCCAGAACGGCAACTAACCGCTCGCGCAGCTCAGGCGCGGTGCGCAGGAGAGCCTCGACGGGAAAATCAGGAACGTAGATGCAGGCAAACAGCATGACTAAACCAAAAAGGCGGACTCACCACAGAAGGGGAAAAGCGTTTCGAGTTTTGGGTTTCAGGTTTCGGCAAAGCCAGTCCTCAAAATTTCAGCAAAGCCTCTTCCTCAAAACGTCATAGGCAAACGCAAGGTGCTTCGGCCAAAAGCAGGCCTCAGCATGACACGGTTGTTGGGAGGCTCTGCTATTTTGGTCGATTCGCGCATGCTGACCCAATCGATTCTCGGCATGCCATTCTTGTGATTCGTCGCAAATGTTAATCCCGTTTCATCCTGAGCCGCTTTTTGGCGAAGGACCTTGCGTTTGCTGTTGCTGTCAGCGCGTCCCAAGACGTCCATGTCGGACTGGGCTTTGCCGAAACTCCGAGACCTGAAACTCAAATGCCTTTGTACCCC
>CAYNPS010000424.1:0-2019 GCA_964399125.1 uncultured Terriglobales bacterium | reverse complement strand
CTTATCGCCGCTTGTCTTACGGCAGTCATGATTTTGCTGTTTTTGGGAAGCTGGCGGAGCACGGTGATCATCGCCATTTCGATTCCTCTCTCGATTCTGTCTTCGATCGCAGCGCTCAGCGCTCTAGGCGAGACTATAAACCTCATGACACTCGGAGGTCTGGCACTCGCTGTTGGAATCCTGGTAGACGATGCCACCGTAACGATCGAAAACATCCATCGCTACCTAAGTGAAGGCAAAGGACTGGAAGAGGCGATTCTAGAAGGTGCGCAGCAGATCGCAATACCAGCGCTCGTCTCGACGCTCAGCATTTGCATCGTCTTTGTGCCGATGTTCCTGCTCACCGGAGTTGCGCGTTATCTCTTTGTGCCCTTGGCTGAAGCGGTGGTATTCGCCATGCTGGCTTCATACCTGCTTTCGCGAACTCTCGTACCGACCCTTGCCAAGTACCTGCTCAAAGCCCACGAGGAAGAAGGTTCGCAATCAACTAGGAACCCCTTCGTGCGCTTTCAAGCTTCGTTCGAACGTGGATTTGAACGTGTCCGCAGCGCCTATCGCGGGCTGCTCGAAGCATTCATCAATCATCGCCGTATTTTTGTCGCTGGATTTCTCCTGGTCTGCTTTGTCTCTTTCGGTCTGCTGCCATGGCTGGGACAGGACTTTTTCCCGGCGGTGGATAGCGGTGAGTTCACACTCCACCTTCGTGCCCCGACCGGAACACGCATTGAAGAAACCGCCGCCTTGTGCGACCACGTGGAAAACGAAATTCGCCAGCAAATCCCCTCTCAGGAATTTGCGGGAGTCATCGACAACATCGGCTTGCCTTACAGCGGTATCAATCTTTCTTACAGCAATTCGGCTCCGGTTGGAACGCAGGATGCAGACATCATCGTTGCACTCGCACCCAAGCATCATCCCACAGCGAGTTATATGCACAACCTGAGGTTTACTCTGGCTCGAGATTTTCCGGGAGTCACATTCTATTTCCTGCCCTCGGATATGGTGACGCAAATCCTGAACTTCGGATTGCCTGCACCCATCGACATCCAGGTAGTAGGGAACGATCTGGAGGCAAACCGGCAGTTTGCGGACACGCTGTTGCAGCGAGTAAAGGCAGTTTCTGGAACATCGGATCTCCGCATTCAGCAGACGTTCAATCAGCCGAAGCTGCATATCGCTGTTGACCGTACGAAAGCCGCCGAGATTGGATTCACCCAGCGCGACGTCGCAACTAATCTCCTGGTAACGCTCAGTGGCAGTTCGCAAACCTCGCCTACTTTCTGGCTGAATCCAAAGAATGGCGTTAGTTATTCGATCGCAACGCAGACGCCGCAGTACCGTGTTGCATCGCTGCAGGATTTGAACAACATTCCCGTAACGGGCACCGGCAATGCGCCGCCTTCGATACTCGCGAGCCTCGCCTCTGTGACCCGGGTCTCCGACCTGAGCGTTGTCTCGCATTACAACGTGGCTCCGGTGATTGACATATTCGGTTCCGTTCAGGGTCGCGATCTCGGCGGCGTTTCGAAGGATATCTTCTCGATCGTCAATGCGAGTCAGAAGGAGCTTCCACGCGGATCAAAGATCATCGTACGTGGCCAAATCCAGACGATGCGTTCTTCCTTTGTCGGACTGTTGACCGGTCTGGTATTCGCCATCGCGCTTGTGTACTTGCTGATCGTCGTGAACTTCCAGTCCTGGCTCGATCCCTTCATCATTCTCATGGCATTGCCGGCAGCATTGGCGGGAATCGTGTGGTTCCTGTTCATGACAGGAACCACCATCAGCGTTCCTGCGCTGACGGGGTCAATCATGTGCGTTGGAGTGGCAACGGCGAACAGCATCCTGGTGGTCAGCTTCGCGAAAGAACAATTGAGTGAAGGACGCAGCCCCGCCGAAGCAGCCCTGCAGGCCGGATACATGCGTTTTCGGCCGGTATTAATGACGGCTCTGGCAATGATCATTGGAATGGCTCCCATGGCGCTGGGACTTGGCGACGGCGGAGAGCAGAACGCGCCT
>CAYNPS010000423.1:0-2028 GCA_964399125.1 uncultured Terriglobales bacterium | reverse complement strand
CTCAGCAACTGGAACAGATCCTTCTCTCTCGGGATCCAAATCAGATTAGCCAGACGACAGGCGCGTACACGGCTCTTTACGGGCCAGTGCCGCTACCCACCTCCGCGTCTCCTCAGGTACTCAACATCGTGGACATGACCGATGCCGCAGCGCAAGCGGCCATGAAGCGTGCCATCGAGATCGATGCCCTGGCAGACTTGGAACTTCAGGCAGCCAATCAGCTCAATCAGAGCATTCAGAATGCGGCTCCCGGAAGTGCACCCATTATTGAGGCCCAGTCAGACGCATGGTTGATTCGCGCCAATGCTTACACGCAGGCTGCTACTGCTGACCTGATGCGACTGCGGTCGATCGATCTGGCGAACGCGAGTGCCGACGTGAAGATGGGAGCCACCAACACCACGAACCTGCGTCAGGCTCTAGCGAACCTGCTGCAACACCAGTAGCCCGAGACGAGAGGATTGCCATGCCGAGTTTCTACTTCGAACAGCTGCTGCAGCGAGGCTTGAGCGGAATCGATCAGCAAGGGATCACCGCAGCAGTCTTGCAGATCGCTGGGGTTGTGCTGATCTTCAGTTTGTTGTGGTCGGTCTACGAGGCCTACAGCAATGGTGGAGACGTGCGCGCTCTGGGAGTTGCGGCCCTCAAGTATTTGGTTCTCGGCATCGTCTTCCTTAACTACGCCAGTGCTTTTCGCGCCGTGAACAGCATGTTCAACAGCGTGGCTGATGGGATTTACAACCTGTCCGGTGCAATGGACGTGATCAGGGCATGGGGAAATAGTCTTTCCCAGGCGTGGAACACGGATCCTAATTGGTTCTCTGCGCTATGGAATTGGGCAACGGGCGGAGTGTCGGCCGTTGTGGCAGGACTCATCTCATTAGTCGGATATATCCTCCTACCCTTCACGTACACACTCTTTGCTCTCTTTTACGCGCTGTATGGTGCCATTTTGTACGTAGTCGGTCCATTTGTCCTCGCGCTGATGCCGTCGCGCGGCCTAGGACAACTAGGCAGATCCTTCTTCGTGAACATGATGGTGTTTCACTGTTGGGGAATCTTGTACGCCATTTTTCAGTCGCTCATGTCGGCGCTGCAAATCACTGATCCGATGCAATTCACGGGCTCGTTCCTAAACGCCTTCTCTGGTTCGAGCCAAGTGATCGTCATGAGCCTCGCCAGCCTACTGTTGTCAATCATGATCGCGCTGATCCCGTTCATTGCCAGCCGCATCGTGCGCGGCGATATCGGAAGCACGCTCATGACCGTGGTCAGTACAGCCGTCACCGCGGGTGCAGTGGCTTCGGGCTTGGCGTTCGCTGGCGCCGAGGGCGTCGCCGGAGGAAGAGCGCTCGCGGCCGAAGGTCCGCCGCCGCCTCCAGCTGCAGGTCCTGGAGCGGCAAGCGGTTCCGCTCTACAAGGCTCAAGCGTGTCCCAGTCTCAGAGCGCCAGTGACGCAAGTTCAGCAATTGGCCAATCCAAACCACCGACTCCTTTGGGCACAGAAACAGGCACCGCACAAAGCTCGGGCCCGACGACTCCGGCCGTTCAGGGTACTCCGGCTGCGACATCTTCTGGCGCTGGTGGGAGCACGGATGCATTGGCGGGACCAGCAACAGGTGCTGGCGCAGGAGCCGGAGAAGCAACGTCTTTGCGAAACGCAAAAACAGGACAGGTCTTTTCTTGGAATGGTAGCGGCTGGCAGGAAGCCGGACACGTCGGAGGCTCCCCGAGTTCGTCGTACGGCACCACCCATTGGACAGGTGGAAGCTCCGGACAGTCGGGCCGCGGTTACAGAGGGCGCAGCCTCGCCGGGTTCGCGGCTTGGCGTGCTGGCCACATGATCGGCAGAACCATGCGCTTGGTTGGAATGGGGAAGGAGTCATGAATAGAGACAAAGCACCACGGGAAGTTCCGGAGATTGCGCGCTACACCAAGTATTACGAACACGATGGCATGTTGCGCGCTTATGGCAACCGGGCGATGTTTCTGGCCGTCTTGTTCGGTGTAGTCGCCTTCGCATCCCTG
>CAYNPS010000422.1:0-2030 GCA_964399125.1 uncultured Terriglobales bacterium | reverse complement strand
ATGGCGTGTACCGCATTCTGGGACGCACCAATATCGACATTCTTAAAACCGGCGGCCACAAAGTCTCCGGGCTTGAGATCGAGGAGACCTTGCGCGAACATCCTGCGGTGTCTGAATGCGCCGTGGTCGGTGTACCGGACTTGGTATGGGGCGAGCGTGTTGCGGCTGCCCTTGTGCTCAAACAAGGCAACGCGCTCGATTTGCCCGAGCTTCGTGCCTGGGCCAAGCAGCGCTTAGCAACGCACAAAATTCCTTCACGGCTCCTGCTCTTGGAGTCACTCCCGCGCAATCAAATGGGCAAGGTCACTAAGCCTGCGGTCCGCGCGTTGTTTCAGGACAGCTCCAACTCTCCGACAGAGTAGATATCACTTCTTTGGACCTGTGCTATGCTTCGCCCTCTTGTGCGGCCCGGCATCTTAGTTTTGCAAGAGGGCTCCGATGAACGCAGCGCCTCCGCTTCCAAAGCCCGCCCGCCGAACCAAGCTCAATCGCTCCCAAATCACAGGTTTCTGGGCTGCCTGGAGCGGCTGGACTCTCGATGGCATGGACTCGGTCATCTACGCGCTTGTCCTGAGCCCAGCCCTTACAGAACTATTGCCGAAATCAGGAATTAAGGCCACGCCGGCCAACGTCGGCTATGCCGGATCCATTCTCTTCGCGCTGTTTCTGGTGGGATGGGGACTGTCGCTGATTTGGGGACCCGTCGCCGACCGTTTCGGCCGCACCCGCGTTCTGGCGGCGACCATCTTCGTCTACGCCATCTTCACCGGAGCGGCAGCGCTTTCCCAGAACGTTTGGCAACTTGGAGTCTTCCGCTTGCTCGCAGGCATTGGCATCGGCGGGGAGTGGGCCCTCGCTGGAACCTACGTCGCCGAAGCTTGGCCGGAAGATCGACGCAAGATGGGCGCCGGCTATCTGCAAACTGGTTACTATGCTGGATTCTTTCTAGCCTCGGCTCTCAACTTCACCATCGGTGCGCATTTTGGCTGGCGCGCAATGTTCTGGTGCGGCCTCACTCCGATTATCGTAGCGTTCGTGGTCTTACGACGTGTGAGAGAACCGGAACGGTGGGAGCGAAAAGCAGCGGTGCAGCCACTTCGGCAACGAAATCGGCTGGCGACAATACTCAGACCTCCATATACGCGCCGCACTCTGGTCAACACCATCTTGTTAGGATCTGCGATTTGCGGCCTGTGGGCCGGAGCGGTTTATGCGCCCACGGCGATTATCGTATTGGCCAAGCGTGCGGGGATGCTCCAGTCCCAAGCCGTACGCATGTCATCGTTCGGCATGGGACTGTTGTCTTTGGGAACGATTCTCGGGTGTCTCGCGGTGCCACCGATGGCGGAGCGCTTCGGACGAAAACCAACTCTGGCGTTTTACTTTTTCGGAATGGCCGCGTGTATTTTGCTGAGTTTTGGTTGGGCGTTCTATCTCCCGAATGGGCTAACGCCGTTCATCACGATTCTGTTTTTCCTGGGGTTCTTTGGCGGGAACTTCGCTACATTCAGCTTATGGCTGCCCGAGCAATACGCCACTTCGGTTCGAGCCACGGCCTTCGCGTTCACGACTTCCTTTGGACGTTTCATCGCCGCTGGTGTGAACTTCCTGATTGCTGCGCTGGTTGGCCGTATGGGGACTCTCGGCAAGCCAGTTGCGATTACTGCCCTTGGCTTTGCGATAGGCCTGCTGGTGCTTCCCTTTGCTTTGGAAACTCGAGGGAAGACGCTACCGGAGTAACAAACTGAACTGTACGTTGTTGACTTCGTCGCTGTCTCGGCCGCAAACGGTTCTAGGGGTTTGCAACTCTCAAGCTTCTTCGCCCCGTGTTCTCCGCACATTCGGGCGAGTACGCACCAGCACGGGCGCAGGCCTTATAGAGAGCGGCATGTATTCCTGACGGGACATAGTTGCAAGTCTGCCGCGCACGAGATACGCAGCTACAGAAATGAGCGCTATGCCGCAAATCAGCAGGAACGCTTCGTAGTCACGAGCGTGGACCGCGGTTCCGAGAAGCACTCCGAGTAACA
>CAYNPS010000421.1:0-2040 GCA_964399125.1 uncultured Terriglobales bacterium | reverse complement strand
GCCATCGCTATTGGCGCGGGATTTGGAGTCATTCTCCTGAAGAAGCAATGGAAGTGGCAATCAGCGCCGCGGGTGGGAGCCTTCTGCCTACTTGCCATAGCTGGTGTTTCCTATTTCGTATCGTGGCGAGCGGTTCCCATTTGCCTGCGCGAGGTTCGCGCGAACGGTCAGGCTCGTCTGCAACTCGATACGAGACTCGCCAGTGTCCTTTCATCTCTTCCACCGCACTCGACGATTCTCGCCTACGTGGGATCGCACTCCGGCGCGTTTGAGCTGGCGGGCGTGCCATTTCGACGAACGATTAATGAAGGCATTTACCTGGTGTGGGATTCGTCTCTGCAGCATCCTGCAGCCGCAGCAGACTACGTTGTAGCTTCTGACGACGATCCCGTAGCCGCCGCGATCGCGGCGCATCCTCAGTCGCTCACTCTTCTCGATCAAATTGAAGTTCCCGGGCAGCCCAGGACTCGAGTCTATCGCTCATCCGCACGCTGACCAGCTGCGGGCTGCGACTTTGTTAGAATCGCGCCTTCACTGATTCCATGCATCCGTTTTCTATTATTGCGGCTCAGGACTGGGGACGCGCACCGCTCCTTTACTCAAATCTGCTACGACTTCTACTGGCGGGCGCACTCGGTGGAATCATCGGACTCGAACGAACCATTCATCACAAGAGCGCCGGCATCCGCACGAACATGTTCATCTGCATGGGGGCGGCGCTATTCACCATCATGTCAGAAATCATGCCCGACCCGAGTGTGGGCGATCGCACTCGCATTGCATCGAACATTGTGCAGGGCGTCGGATTTCTCGGCGCGGGTGCGATTCTCCACAACAAAGGCGGAGTTTCCGGTCTGACAACCGCCGCAACCATCTGGGTTGTTGCGTCCATCGGCATGGCGGCGGGTGCCGGACACTACCTGCTCGCGACGCTTACGGCAGCCATCATCCTCATTGCCCTTAATCTCCTCGGCTATCTCGAAGCGCACCTTGGATTGAAGCCAGTCACCGTGAGCTACGAGGTGACTGGCAAGAGCGCGCCCGAGATTCTGGACGAACTCAACCGAGTGTTCGGAGAGTCACACCACTTCATGCATGGTCTCCAGATCGCGCGTTCGAACGACCTCTCGCGAGTCGTTTTCGATCTCACCTGTACTCTGCCGGAGCATCGCGCACTGGAAACCAAAATGAAAATGCAACGCGGAATCGAAAGCGTCGCGACCTTTGCCAAGTCGGAAGAAGAATGACCCCTCACTCGATCCCCTTCTACAAAGCTGAAGCCTGCGGCAATGATTTCCTGATCGTCGACTCGGCACACATGAGCAAAGACGTCGCAAGTCTTTCCCGACGCTTGTGCGACAGGCATCGTGGAATCGGTGCTGACGGAGTGGAATGGGTGAACCTCGATCCACAGGGCAGGGTACACGCTCGCCTCTTCAACGCCGATGGCTCCGAAGCAGAAATTTCCGGAAATGGAACTCGCTGTGTTGCGGCCTGGTGCGTCGAAACGCGTGGAGGCTCCGAAGTGCAGGTACTTACCGCGGCGGGAGAAAAGGAATGCATGCTTCTCCGCCGTTCGGACTATGAGTTTGAATTCATGACCGAGATGGGACGAGCCGAAGTCCTAGGTCAAAAGACCGTGAAGTTAGAGAAGGGCCCCGAACACGGTCTCGAAATTTCAACAGGCAATCCCCATTTCGTCCAGCTCGTCGATCAATTTCCCTCCACCTGGCAAACGCGAGCCTCCGCCATCGCTGGAAGCAGCGAGTTTCCTCATGGAACAAACGTGGAGCTGGTGCGCGTCCTCGGACGGAATCGCATCGAGTTCCGCATTTGGGAACGCGGCGCCGGGGAAACGCAGTCTTCCGGGACTGGTTCCTGCGCATCCGCAATTGCCGCCATCCACAGCGGGAAAGTAACGTCTCCGGTCGAGGTGTACGCACCTGGCGGCAAGCAGGTTGTCCATTGGAATGGTGCTGAGGCACTGATGCTGGAAGGGCCCGCGCGCTTGATTTGTAAGGGCGAGTTCTTCCTTTAAAG
>CAYNPS010000420.1:0-2047 GCA_964399125.1 uncultured Terriglobales bacterium | reverse complement strand
CTTCATTATAAGATGGCTGTAACCGACCACCCGATTCGCGAGGAGCCTTCTTGAGCGACTTCATCACACCTGCGTCATCCACGATTACCGCTGCTCCCGAGGCTACGCCGATTGAGCCGCAGCGCGAACACTTCCCCTGGCACTACCTGTACACCTTCGCTCTTGTTGCAGTGATGATCTTCATGTCGTTCGCGGGAGCGAAGCAGCAAGGACAGTTCGCCGCTCGCCGTGGGCACTTCGTTTTTTACGTGCTCACCATCGGAACCGAGCTCGTTCTACTCGGGCTCACGTATGTGGGGATTCGCTTCTCGCGGATGACGCTGCGCGACGTGATCGGCGGACGCTGGGACACGATGGAAGATTTTCTACTCGATGTTGCAGTCGCATTTGGGTTCTGGATCGTCTCCTTTGGCGTCCTCATCGGACTCGGATATGCGATGCACATGGCGAAGCCGGGGGCGATCGATGAAGGAAGGAAGACCATTGAACTCCTTGCTCCGCATGGTGGACTCGAACTCTTACTTTGGATTTGCATGAGCGTAGTCGCGGGTTTCGTCGAAGAGATTGTCTTCCGCGGATACTTTCAGCGCCAGTTCTCGACGCTGCTGCGCAACGTGTGGATCGGGATGCTCGCGTCAGCCGCAGTTTTTGGTCTTTCTCACGCATACGAGGGACGGCAGCGCATGTTGCTGATCTTCATTTACGGCGCGATGTTTGGAACACTCACGATCTGGCGGAAGAGCTTGCGTCCCGGAATGATGGCGCACGCGTGGCACGACAGCTTTGAAGGAATCATTCTTGTCATCGCGGACAAATTGTTGAAGAGCGGTGTGATCAAGTGAAGTGGTCGCGCCGAGAATTTCAACTCTCAATCGAATCGGGCGAGTGAGCCACAAGAGCTCTCAATTGTGCCAGCGAGGCCCATCATACCTCTAAGCTGTTGGACGCGGACTCGTGAGAAATCTGCGTAACCAGGTCGTAGATGCCGCGCGGCCACACCTCCAAGCCCGATTCAGTCAATCGACCTTCCGTTGGCATCACCGCTCGCCAACGTGTGTAGGGATCGCGGTCGCCGGCAGAGTCGGCTTCGCCGGCGCGGCTAGTTCGCGGCGTTCTGAGCGCGAAAGAGCGCAGCTTCGTCATGGCCACGCGCGGATTCGGGGCTGCCGCCTTGTACCTCTTTCGACGGCACCTGCTTCCGCAAATTTTTCCACTGATTTGGACGCCAAGCCGTAGTCCTGGTCCCACAATTCATCAAGGCCGAAGTTGCGCTCTCATTCTTAGGATTGGGGGCGACGGAGCCCTTGCCAAGTTGGGGCAATCTCTTGTCATTCACGCGTCAATGCTTCCCGCAGTACTCAGTTATGCTTGAGCGCGCATGTCTCTCTCTGTCGTCATCATCACCAAGAATGAGGAAGCCAATATCGCTCGCACACTGGAGAGCGTGCGGTGGGCTGAGGAACGTATCGTGGTCGATTCCGGATCAACTGACCGCACGATCGAAATTGCGAGACAACACGGCGCAACAATCTTCGAAGAAGCATGGAAGGGCTATGCTGCGCAGAAGAACTCCGCGATAGTAAAAGCGTCTGGCGATTGGGTACTTTCGCTGGATGCTGATGAGCAGGTTTCGCCAGACTTGGCCGAGAACATCCGCCGTATAACCAGTGCAGGCGGATCCACACCAATTAATGGATACTTCATCGCACGCCGAAATTTCTTTTTAGGCCGCTGGATTCGACATGGCGGTTTCTATCCTGATCGAAAGCTGCGTCTATTCCGCCGGGGCACAGGTGAGTTTGTGGAGCGCGCGGTGCATGAAACCATGCGCGTGAACGGGGCGACCGCAACACTCAGCGGCGACCTTATCCACAATGCGTATCCCACACTCGCTGGATACATTGAGACAATGAATCGGTATTCGACACTCGCGGCCGAGCTGTTGATAGGTGAGCATCGCGTCAAAAACTCACTGATGTGGTTTCTTGTGAACGTGCGCCTGCGACCGGTGCTGAACTTGATCTGGAATTATTTTTTTCGCGGCGGA
>CAYNPS010000419.1:0-2054 GCA_964399125.1 uncultured Terriglobales bacterium | reverse complement strand
GAACTCGGCGTTGCTCCTGTCTTGGGGCGACTCTTTCGCCTCGACGAAGGCGCCACTCCCGGCGCAGATCCGGTTTTGGTTGTGAGTTATCCATATTGGCAAAAGCGCTTCGGCGGCGACCCCGCGATTGTCGGAAAGATAGTAAAGATCAACGACACGGCATTCACGGTGATCGGCGTAGCTCCTCGCCGATTTGTGGGAACAGGAAATCCGCCGGTCTTGGTCGATTTGTGGGCGCCAGTTTCGATGCAAGCGCAAATTGTGCCAGGTCAGGATTGGCTCAATCAGCCGCTTGATTACACAATGCAGGTTCTCGGCTACCTATTGCCTGGCGTATCCATGAAAGAGGCCCAGGCCGAGCTTTCCGTTTTGGAACAGCGCTTCGCACATGACCATCCGCTTTCCGATGAGGCGGCCGTGCCCGCGCGTGACGCGGCCATGCGAAAAACCACAGCCGTCACCGTACAGCGCGCGACGTTCTTCGGAAATACCGAGGACATTCGCTTCAAAGCGATCGTCGTGCTGCTAATGACAATTGTCGGACTCGTGCTGGTGGTCGCTTGCGCGAACCTCGCGAACATGCTTTTGGCGAAAGCCAGTGGACGGCAGAACGAGATCGCGGTTCGTCTTGCGCTTGGCGCCAGCCGAGAGCGTCTGGTGCGACAACTGCTGACTGAGAGCCTACTGCTAGCAGTCTTTGGCGGGGCCATAGCGATTCTTTTTTCAGTCTGGGGTTCGCGACTGCTGTGGCTGGCCGTGGAGCAATTTGCAGGAATGCACTCGGCCTTTGTGAAGCAGATCCCGCCCGACGTCCGCGTTTTTACATACACGTTCTTGCTTTCGGTTTGCACTGGCGTGCTCTTCGGGCTCTCGCCGGCGCTGCGCAGTTCTCGTCCTGATCTGACACACGCATTGAAAGACTCGGGCACTCCCTTTGGGCAGCGGCTTGATCGCTCGCGTCTGCGCGGATTGCTGGTTGGCTGGCAGATCGCGATCTCGACTCTCTTCCTGATCGTTGCCGGCTTGCTGACGCATGGCCTGATTCGCTCCAGCACGGTTGATCCCGGATTTGAAGTGCGCAGGCTTTATCCAGTGCCGCTGCCATACAACAACAATCCAGCAAGGAGCCGGGCACTGCGACAACAGGCACTCGATCGCCTTGCTCTGCTGCCCGAAGTCGAAAATGTTACGTATACCGACTTCGTTCCACTTCAGAGCACTTGGACGACGCAGGTAACAATTCCGAACGACAAGCACGATGTCGCCGGGAACGTCTCATCGAGCGCACTGGAAACCTGCGCGCGACACGTGTCTTCGTCATATTTCGCCACGCTTGGCATTCCCGTCGTTCGCGGCCGCAGCTTCAGCGCCGATGAATCGCGGCAGGGCACACCGATCGCTCTCGTGAGCACAGCTCTGGCTCGTCAGGCATGGGGCAGCGATGATCCCGTGGGGAAAAAGGTGAAGCTCCAAACAGGTCGGCACGAATGGACCACCTTCGAAGTGGTCGGAGTCGTTGGTGACGTGCGCAGCACCAACATTTCACGACTCGACCCGGCATTCGTGTATCTGCCTACAAATTCAGCGCACCTGAACGACTACTTCGCCCTGGTGCGGACTTCAGGCGACACACGCAAAGCAACCGCCGCGATTCGGACTACATTGGAACAGACCGACGGCCAGCTTCGGCCGGGATTGTCGCTCGTCAGCTTGCAGGACGACGCTGTTCAGTCGCAGATCGTCATGGCGAAGACCTTCACGCTTTCGGCGATGTTCCTGGCTGCGGTCGCGCTTCTGCTGGCATCCATTGGTGTGTATGGCGTGATGGCATTTCTCGTGAGCCAGCGCGAGCGGGAGGTTGGCATCCATATGGCTCTCGGCGCCACCAGAGCCGACGTATTGACCTTGATGCTTCGTCAGGGCATGCGGCCAGTGGCGTTCGGGGTGATGTTTGGTGTCCTGGGAGCGCTTGGCGTCTCGGGACTTCTGCGCGCGATCCTGATCTTTCCCGGCAGCGTCGATGTTCTGTACGGCGCAAAATGGTTCGATCCGAT
>CAYNPS010000418.1:0-2078 GCA_964399125.1 uncultured Terriglobales bacterium | reverse complement strand
GCAGCGGAGTCGAGAGATCTAGATTTGCCGGGCATAGAACACTAGATTCAGAGCGCAGATGATTACCGCCGCAACTGTCAGCATGGGTGAAGAAATATCCGGATAGATCAGCTTGTCCAGGTAATGGAGCAGGAACCCGCCCTGGTCAGGCGCGACTCCGGCGTTGCCTTCGAGCCAGTTTTCCAGCAGAGTCAAAGGACAGGGCCAAGGAAGCAATTCCGTTAGGATTCCCCACACAAGAGGGCCGATATGCAGCCAGCGAAGAATTGGGCGCGAGCGTGTCAGCAAGGCACCGAAAACTACCCACAAAATGAACAGCGCATGCAAGAAGAGAACAGAAATCGCGAGCGCAGAATAGAAATTCGAAATAAGAAAGGCTGCCTGCATCTCTAAAATTTACCGCAATGAAATTTAACCATCCTCCGGATAAGCCGTTCACTCTGTTCTGGGATGCGGAATAGTATTGTTGCCAGAAGATTGTGCGAAAAATCATCCATGTCGACATGGACGCGTTTTATGCTTCGGTCGAGCAGCGCGACAATCCGCAGCTGCGCGGCAAGCCAGTAATCGTTGCGTGGCGGGGCAATCGCTCTGTCGTCTGCGCCGCTTCGTACGAGGCCAGAAGCTTCGGTGTGCATTCGGCCATGCCAGCAATCCGAGCGGAACGCTTGTGTCCCGACGCGATCTTCCTACCTCCAGATTTCACCCGTTATCGTCAGGTCTCGCGCAGCGTACGGGAGATCTTCAAGCGCCATACAGATCTGATAGAGCCACTGTCTCTGGACGAAGCGTATCTCGACGTTACCGAGAACAAGACCGGCTTAGCGACAGCTACCCTGGTGGCGCGCACGATTCGTGAGCAAGTCCGTCAGGAACTGAATCTGACAGCTTCTGCGGGAGTAGCGCCAAACAAGTTTTTAGCAAAGCTCGCCTCTGACTGGCGCAAACCTGATGGGCTGTTTGTCATACAGCCTGAGGACATAGACACGTGTCTGCTGCCCTTGCCGGTTGGACGCTTGCCTGGCGTCGGCAAAGTTACGGGAGAGAAGCTGGCGAAACTTGGAGCACAGACAGTGAAAGATCTACGAACTCTCGACTTAGCGGTACTCGAACGCCACTTCGGCCGCTATGGTCAGCGCCTGCACGACTTAGCATTCGGTATCGACGATAACCAAGTTGTCCCAGACAAGCCGACCCAATCGATTTCCGTCGAGGACACTTTTGAGCACGACGTGCGCTTGACAGAAACGGAGCCAATGATCAGACGCCTTGTGGAAAAGCTTTGGTCTGCTTCGCGTAAGGAATCACGGATGGCACGCACGGTTGTCCTCAAGTTGAAGACAAGCGAGTTCAAGATTCTGACTCGCAGTTATACGCCAGACTCCCCACCGTCCTCCTGCCAAGAATTGACTGACATCGCCTTGATGCTCCGCGACCGGGTAGATCTCGGTCCGCAGCGACGCTATCGGCTCGTTGGCGTTGGTTTGAGCAACTTTCGGGAGCCGGAAGACACTGCTGCACAGCCGGTCCTTTTCGAGTAGCACGAATATGGAAATGATCCCCATCGCGGGAGCGGAAATCTACTACGACAAGAATTTCCTCCCAACCGAGGAAGCGACGACCTTGTTCAATATCCTTCTGACGAAGTGCGCCTGGCAACGACACCGAACTTCGTTTAAATATCCCGTGCCGCGCGACGAAGCGTACTATGGCGATCCCGGCACCAACTACAAATATTCGCGGCGCGAATACAAGCCGCTCACCTGGATTCCGGAATTGCTCTCCCTAAGGACTCGGGTCGAAGAGGCTACTCCTCAAGTTTTTTATTCCAATTTGAGCTTGCCCAGGCTGGGCTACAACGCCGTACTCTGTAATCTTTATCGAAGTGGAAATGACAGCGTCGGCCTGCATGCGGATGCGGAGCCGGAAATGGGGCCGGTCATCGCTTCGGTCAGTCTTGGGGCCGAGCGTTTATTTCGTCTCAAAGGAAAAAATGGCGCGGTTGCTTTCGCCGAACGGTTGCCCCACGGGAGCCTGTTCATCATGGCGGGAAAGACACAGAAAAACTTCAAGCATGA
>CAYNPS010000417.1:0-2106 GCA_964399125.1 uncultured Terriglobales bacterium | reverse complement strand
ATGGCCTAGATGGGCGACGGCCGAATAAATGCTGCTGGGTTAAGCGACTTTGACTGGGGCAGTCCGCAAACAAGTGGCGATCTCGCCGAGGACCTTCTCGTAGTCTGCGGTGGTGGCCCGTTCCACATGAATACGAGCGCCTTTTATTCCTGCTTCTTCCACCAGCCGCTTAAAGTCAAACTGAATGAAGTTTTCAACCTGCTGCCTGGTCAAGAATGCAATGGGGACATTCGCGGATTGGCCGGTCGAGGTTTCGATCTTTACAGTGAACGGATACTCAGCCTGTTGCGCTTCCACAGTCATGAGGAACACCTCCAATAAAACACCAAAAGGATTTTCGCTTTTTCAGCGAGTGGAAGTGGCGGCAAAGCGAATCTACCACAATTTGCCGCCGGCATAGCATGGGTTCTTGCGCAGGTACTCACAAATATAATTCTTGTTTTTTTCTTGCAATTTGTCGCAAGTTGCATCCAACTACGCCACCCGCTATGGCAGGTCGTAACGCAATCCTGCGGCCTTGCCACAGGAAATGCCATTCCTCGGCATTCAACACAGGAAGTGCATCAAACATCTGGCATTTAGGCGGCGGGGTTACTTCTGAGAACCCATGAGGATCAAGCCCAACGTCATTGGGAAAGCGCCGATACTTTCCTTACTCTAGACAGCGAGATTTATGCATCTGCGTAGGGTTTAAAGCTGGAAGCCATATGAAGCGAGGCTTACTCTTTTTCCTGGTCGTTGCTCTCAATGTGGCGAGAGCCCAGGACGCGGCCACGGGCAGCAGAGATGTGCAGGCCGCAGCCGATACTGAGTTACGCCTGGTCACCTGGAATGAAGGAGTGGAGATTATTCGGGTTGCATGGCAGAACCTCAGCAAATTCGATTCTCCGATCGACTGCTCACATCTGGTAAACGAGATTTACGATCTGGCCGGTTTGCATTACCCGTATGCCACCTCCAATCAACTGTACGGCGGAGTAGATGGATTCGAGCGAGTACGCTCTCCACAACCGGCTGACTTGATCGTGTGGCCAGGACACGTCGGCATCATAGTGAATCCGCAAGAGCACTCGTTCTACAGCTCATTGAACAGTGGACTGAAGATCGATTCATATGACGCTCCCGCCTGGCGCGCCCGCGGTCCAGCTCGCTTCTTCCGCTTCGTACTGCGCGGCGGAGAAAAAGTGCGTTCCGTCTCGACCGAACGCGCTGCTGCTTCTCGGGAAGATCAGAGTGCGTTCCATGACGACACTACGTCCGATCATGGAACACCCGCAGCGACAGCTTCCTCACGCCAGCCCGGGATACTACCGGAATCACCTCACGCTATATTCCTAAAATGGGAGCGGCCAACCAAAGGCGAGACTCAGGATCTGCTTCTGCGCGAGTGGAGCAATACTTCCGATGACCGCCAGGACAGATGGGAACAGGCGCGAGAGGTTGTGATTGTCGAGACGCTCAAAGTCCACCGCATTCACCTGAGTGCCGCTACAGGCACGGTGGAAACAAGGATCAGGTCAGCAGCGCGGCTCACTCCTGATGGCATGCAGGTCCGGTCCGCTACCGAGGAAGTGAGCTTCCACCTGCGTCGCAGCCAGAACGGTTGGAAAATCGACGATCCCAGCGGGCGCATGTACCTGAGTGGAGACGCTGCGGTAGTTGCTGTCTCGGAACGCCTGGCCGGAATCGCCCGCGAAAGCGCCTCCCGCGCCGAACAGGCTCAGGCCGCAGCGCTGTTGCAATCGCTTCTGCGCTGACGCAATTCGGCATTTCACACGCAGAATTTCTGCTAGATGTCAGCAAACATGACAATCGGAGTTGTAGTTTTAGGCGATTGATCCTTGGCATCAGCTGGCAACAACTGAAGGCGGAGCAGCAACTAATTCGCTAAAAGCGATCGTATCCGCGTAGCTGAGGTAGGTTTCAAGAGACGCTATAACGATGCGAGCTTCCAGCATCAGCAGATCGACACCGGCGAGAGAAAGACGTACCCAGGCGTCAATCACGATTCCCTTATCCAGTACTCGATCGAGGACGTCGATGAGCGTCGCCCTACCATCGTCCCGAATAACTGCCATGCTACTCCTTCAGTTCGGCGTCGAACTT
>CAYNPS010000416.1:0-2124 GCA_964399125.1 uncultured Terriglobales bacterium | reverse complement strand
TTCTCCTCCGTATACCGGATACGATGTCCGAATTCGTCGGTCACAGGAGATTCGACGTGCGCTTCTTCCGGATTCCCTTAATTCTCATCCTGGCCGTTTGGCCCGTCCTCCCCCTTTCCGCCCAAGCTCCAAGCGGCAACATCAACGGTCTCGTGCTCGATCCGACAGGTCGGGTGATCGTCGCTGCGGACGTGCTTGTCGTCAACGATGCAACGGGCTTGAAGTACTCAACGAAGAGTAACGAAGAAGGTATTTATGTCGTACCGAACCTACCTCCGGGTCCATACCGACTCCAAGTCTCGAAATCTGGTTTTCAAACGCTGATCAAGCCGGACATTGTGCTCAATGTCCAGGATGCGTTGGCAATTAACTTTACGTTGACGGTCGGAGCCTCGGAAGAAACCATAACTGTCGAGGGCGGCGCTCCCCTGGTTAACACCGAATCCGCGGCGGTAAGCACGGTCATCGACCGCAAGTTTGTTGAGAACTTGCCACTGAATGGACGCAGCTTTAACACTCTGCTGCAGCTGACTCCCGGTGTGGTAATCGCCCCGACCAGTGGTGCGGCAGCAACTGGGCAGTTCAGTATTGCGGGCCAAAGAAGCGACGCGAACAACTTCGTCGTAGATGGCGTCTCCGCCAACTTCGGAATTACCGGCGGGCTGTTGCCAGGGCAGTCGGGAACCGGTACGTCGCAGGCCTTCAGCGCTCTCGGCGGCACAAGCAGCCTGGTTTCCGTAGAGGCGCTGCAAGAGTTTCGAACCGAAACCTCGTCCTTCGCACCGGAATTCGGGCGCTCGCCGGGAGGACAAATCTTGCTCACCACGCGTGCGGGAACCAACGCGCTCCATGGCGGCGTGTATGAATACTTCCGCAACGATGCTCTCGACGCCAACGACTGGTTTGCCAATGCGGCCGGCAAACCCAGGGCTGCCGAACGGCACAATGATTTTGGAGGATTCGTCGGTGGTCCGATCTGGAAGGACAAGACATTCTATTTCCTGTCTTATGAGGGCGCGCGCCTGCGACTGCCGCAAACGGAAAGCATCCAGGTCCCATCCGCGTATGCGAGAGCGCAGGCAAGCCCGGCGATTGCGCCACTGCTGAACGCCTTTCCTCAGCCGGATAACCGCTCGGTAACACCTGGCGTGTACACGTCGCAGTTCACCGGCGTATGGTCGAATACGGCAACCCTGAATGCCGGCAGTATCCGGATCGATCACACCATTAATGATCGTTTCTCAGTCTTCGGCAGATATAACGATGCGCCGTCTGAAAGCGCCAGTCGCACCAACGGACTTAGCATGTTCGAAACTGTGGCGGTGAATACTCGAACCCTCACGGTTGGAGTGAACATGGCGTTCAGCAATCGCTTTTCGAACATGTTTCGGGCGAACTATTCGACACAGAATTTCGATGACATCGACACCCTCTCGCAACTGGGAGGTTCGGTTTCTTTGAATCCAAGCTTCTTTCTCGGAACCCTGCCGGCTGCTGCCAGTCTGGTCGAGTTTCAGACAGCTGACACGAACTATCTTGCCACCGGCAATCTCGCAAAAGCACAGTCAAAACAACTGACCTTTGCCGACGATCTTGTGTTTGCCTCAGGTACGCATCAGTTCAGGTTCGGAGGTGATTATCGGGCTATTTTCCTCAAAATGCAGCCTTCGGATCAAACTGTCGAGTTCACCGCAAACGATATTGCGACCTTGCTTGCCACTGCTCAGGGCACATTGAGCACTACTGCGCGCCGGTCAGCGCAGCTTTTGAGTCAAGCATTCTCGCTTTATGGGCAAGACACATGGAGAGTTACGCCAAGGCTGACTTTAATCTATGGGGCGCGCTGGGATTTGACGCCGGCTCCTTCCGCGCGCGGCAATACCTCATTGGCGTCATGGACGAACCTCAGCACTCCCGCCGCGTTTGCCTTGGCGCCTCCCGGGGCCCCAATATGGCAGACGGTTTACACAAATGTTGCGCCACGTGTAGGAATCGCCTACAAGCTAAATTCGTCCGGCGACTGGGTCATTCGTGGAGGCTGGGGCATCTTCTATGACACCGGGATGGGTGGAGTTTCAACGCTGACGACAAGTTTTCCGAATGCAGCAGCCTCCACCACCAACA
>CAYNPS010000415.1:0-2137 GCA_964399125.1 uncultured Terriglobales bacterium | reverse complement strand
GTTAGATGCCCGGAGTTTCTTCTAGAAAGTACCTAGTTTTGGGACCATTCCGAATGCACTGTTTTTGCCAGGCAGTACAATCTGTACTGCCCAACTGTGTGGTTTACAACAATGTGTAATCTCTGGCTAATCATCCGCCGCGAATACCTCGAACGAGTTCGAACGAAGTCGTTCTTGATCAGCACCATCCTGCTGCAGGTTTTCATGTTCTTGGTGTTCTGGCTGCCCACACGCTTCGCCACCAACGAGGAGGGCACGACCCGGCGTATTGTCGTCGTCACCGACGATCCGGCAATCGCCGCGGTGCTTAAGCAGGAGCTAACGGACGGCAGCAAAACAGACACAAAATACGACGTCAATGTGACTAGTGATACCAGTGAAGCAGAGCGAGCTACTCTACGCTCGGAGGTGAGCAATCAGCAAATTGATGGCTTTCTTTGGCTTACCCAGGATGCGTTAGGTTCACGGAAGATCACCTTCGCACGCCAGACCAGCGACTTGACCGAAGAGGCTGGGCTGAGGTCGGCTATCACCTTGGCGTTCCTCAAGCAAAAGCTTGCGGACCATGGTCTCTCGTCGGGCGATATCGACGAGCTGATGAAATCGATTCAATTGGACACCGTGAAAATCGCTCCAGGCGGGAGCGAGAGCAGGACTTCCACTGATATCCAGTGGGTCGCAAGCTTCATCCTGACTATGTTGCTCTATATCACGCTGATGTACTACGGGGTCGCGGTCATGCGATCGGTGCTTGACGACAAAACATCCCGCGTGATGGAAGTGATGCTCTCATCCGTAAGTCCTAAGGAGCTGATGGCGGGCAAGATCATTGGCGTCGGTGCAGTCGGCCTGACGCAAATGGTGATCTGGATTGTCGTGGGCGTGGCGGTTGCGGCTCCAAGTTTGCTGGCTAATGGAAACAAGCTTCAATTCGGGGTGAATCCGGGCATGATTATGGTATTCGGTCTGTTCTTCGTGCTCGGATACGTGCTTTATAGCGCGATGTATGCAGCTCTGGGAGCGATGGTGAGCTCTGAACAGGAAGCGACGCAATGGCAGTTCTTTGTAACCATGCCTCTCGTCGTGCCAGTCATTATGCTTACCTACGTAATGCGCGAGCCGCATTCGGCCCTAAGCACCGTCGCTTCGCTGGTCCCTTTCTTTGCCCCCATACTAATGTTCGTGCGAATGTTGGTAGAGACACCGCCACTTTGGCAGATCGTTTTAAGTATCATTTTGTTAATAGCGACGATTTGCGCGGCATTGCTGCTCTGTTCGCGGATTTACCGGGTTGGCATACTTATGTATGGCAAGCGTTCGACGCTGCCCGAAATCATGAAATGGCTGAGATATTCGTGAGTTTCTTTAGCAACAGCGATCAGCCGGTTGCCCCATCGAATTACAACTCTGTCGGCATACTGACATTGTTACGAATTCTTACTGGACCGAGTGAGTAGTCTCGGCGTTAACGGTGAACGCCTTGCCTTCCCTAACTCCCATGATACGCACTGATACTGGGTCTTTGGGAGCGGGCATGCCTTCGCTCACGAAATCCAATGCTTGCAGGTGTGAACTCCTCAAGGAAGGCATCGAGTAGCTGGCAGTCTGCCTTACACTAGGCATCTACGGCATTCCTGCTATCCAGGGCGAATTGCGATTGTTGAACCAATTGTTAACGTAAGAAGAAAGCTGAATGAGTGCAGTGTAAATTCTCTTTCAACTTCTCCACTTTCTATTGCCACACGAGAAACGCTGCTGTAGCTTCGTCTAGTCCGCCTACGCTACAAGGGCAAGATCACTTTCCCTCGCCGAACGAATCGGGGTTTCACGACCGCGACTCAATTTGGAATCTCCGCAGGAAGGGATTTGCGTGAGCGCAACCCGAATCTTGGTGATACGGCCAAGCCAAGGAGATGGGCTAGATAGGCGAATCCGAAAGCTCACTCCCAATCTCTTGGGTTGGTGATTTGCGGCTGCGAGTTCGGACCGCCTAGAGGATTAAAAGAGGATTGCTAGCGGATAGAAGCGTTTTAAGGAGTAAGACTCGCTTGTCGGAGCCGGTGTCCTTCGTTGGCGCGCTGGTAAGGGACAGAATGGAACTTGGAAAAATGCGGGAAGAAACAACTGCTCCAGCAGG
>CAYNPS010000414.1:0-2140 GCA_964399125.1 uncultured Terriglobales bacterium | reverse complement strand
GCTCATACTTCACCAGGCGCCGCAGGATCGCCATCTGCGTTCGCAGCATGTCCCCCTCCGAGACCGCCGCAATCACCCGCTTCGCCGACGCTTCGATCCGATTCATGGCTTCCGACAGATACAGCTGCGTGTAGGCAATTGCCAGCGCCGCCGCTGCTTCGCCGTGGCTCTGGACCAGTTTTTGCGTGCGCAGTACCGTGGATTCAGCCACATACGCTTCAATGAGAATATTCGCCAGCGCGCCCAGGATCTCCTGCTGCTCCCCAATCGCCTGCATGTATTTCTGAGAAGCCGATCCCGACGTGAACAGGGCGATCTTCTTGGCATTCGCGATGATCGCCCGCTCTGCGGCGAGCGGACCTTCGGGTCCCTCCCCAAAGCTCGGCCCGGCCATCACTTCGTCCAGCACCTTCTTGATCGCCGGCATCAGCGCCAACTGCCCCGACATTGCCTTCTTCAGCATCCAGCCAATCGCAATCTGCCGGTTGATTTCGTTGGTGCCCTCAAAGATTCGGTTCACGCGCGAATCGCGATACGCCCGCTCTGCCGGATACTCCTCGACAAAGCCGTAGCCGCCGTAGATCTGCACGGTCTCGTCCACCACGTAGTCCAGCATCTCCGAGCCCCACACCTTGATGATCGAGCACTCGACCGCGTATTCCTCGATCGCCTTCCGCGTCTGCTGGTTGGCATCAGCGGCAGCCTTGTCTACCTCGTTCAGCGCAACGTCCATCATGCCAACGGTGCGATACGTCACGGCTTCGCCCGCATAGATCTGCGCCGCCATGTTGGCCAGCTTTTCCCGGATCATGCCGAAATCGGCGATCGTCTTCCCAAACGCCTTACGCTGCTTGGCATAACCGATCGCGCTTTGCAGGCTGTTGCGCGCGCCACCTACGCAGGCCGCGCCCAGCTTGAATCGCCCTATGTTCAGGATGTTGAACGCGATCACATGTCCTTTGCCGATGTCGCCGAGCAGATTTTCCACCGGCACCTTGCAGTCGTTCAGGATGAGCGGGCAGGTCGACGAGCCACGAATACCCATCTTGTGCTCTTCTGCGCCGACCGAGAAGCCGGGGAAGCCGCGCTCGACGATAAACGCCGTGAACTTTTCGCCGTCGATCTTCGCAAAGATGATGAACACATCGGCAAACGACGCATTCGTGATCCACATCTTCTCGCCGTTCAGCACGTAATGTTTGCCGTCGGGCGACAACACCGCCTTGGTGCGGGAATTCAGAGCGTCAGAACCAGAGGACGATTCCGAAAGTGCATATGCGCCCACCAGTTCGCCTGAAGCCAGCCGCGGCACGTATTTCTTCTTCTGCTCTTCCGTGCCGAAATAGACGATAGGTAGCGTGCCGATTCCCACATGCCCGAGAAAGCTGACCGAGAAGCTGCCCGACTTGGCGATGCGGTCAGCAATAATCGCCGACGACATCTTGTCCATCTCCATGCCGCCGTACTCTTCAGGCACGTCGACTGAGCTTATGCCCAGCTCGCTGGCCTTCTTGATCAGTTCGCGCGTGAGCGCAAATTCTTTGTGCTCAATCCTGTCGATATTCGGGACGATCTCGTTGTTCGCGAAATCTTCCGTGGTCTGCGCAATGAGCTGATGCTGCTCGTTAAAGTCTTCGGGAGTAAATACTTCCTCGACCGGTGTCTCGTCGAGCAGAAAACTCCCGCCAATCACTTTGCGTTTCGAAATGCTTGCTGTAGCCATGCCACTCCTCAAAACCCTTTTTCACCACGGAGGCACAGAGACACGGAGTATTTAAGATTTGAGATTGAAGATTTAGATTGTAAAACCCACCATGCATTGCTAATGGAACGAAATCTTCATTCTGAATTCATAAATGTTAAGTTGCTTTTCTCTGTGCCTCCGTGTCTCCGTGGTGAATTGTTACTGCAGATTCTCGAAAACCCCCGCGGCTCCCATCCCTCCGCCCACGCACATCGTCACCACGCCATATCGCGCTTTGCGCCTCTGCAGTTCGCGGATGATCGCCGCTGTCAGCTTCGCTCCCGTGCAGCCCAGCGGATGTCCCAGGGCAATCGCTCCCCCGTTCGGGTTAACCTTCTCCGGATCCAGGCCCGCTTCCTTGATCACCGCCAGCGACTGCGCAGCGAACGCCTCGTT
>CAYNPS010000413.1:0-2191 GCA_964399125.1 uncultured Terriglobales bacterium | reverse complement strand
ATTTCGCCGAACCCTTCGAAGCTCCAGCGTGGCGTTCCCAATGGGTTGAACACGCCGCTTGACGGGTCCTTGCGACCTCCCGCAACGGCCCGATTGAGGACGCTGGGAGGGATGGCTTGACCGCCGGGCACATCCTTGGACTATACAGCGCCGATTGCCATCGAGAACGAGCACCCGCTAAGTCTGGTTGGGGCTGAGGTACCGCGGTATGACAAATTACGATGCCATCATCATTGGAACCGGCCAAGCTGGCCCATCTCTAGCGGGACGTCTGGCTGGGGCTGGCATGAAGGTTGCCATTATCGAGCGGAAACTCTTCGGCGGTACCTGTGTTAACACTGGTTGCATCCCAACCAAGGCAATGGTCGCCAGTGCTTACGCAGCACGCCTGGCACACCGCGCCGCTGAGTACGGAATTGTCGTTAACGCAATCGGCACAGATATGAAAGCAGTGAAAGCGCGGAAAGACGCGATTTCCGGCGAATCCCGCATCGGGCTTGAAACGTGGCTGAAAGGAATGCAGAACTGCACGGTATATCAAAGCCATGCACGGTTTGAGTCGCCGAAAGACATTCGAGTTGGGAGCGAACTGCTGAGTTCGGATCGCATTTTTATCAATGTGGGTGGCCGTGCTGTGGTGCCGCCGTTACCGGGTGTGGACAAGACTCCTTTCCTTACCAACTCGTCCATGATGGGTGTTGATTTCTTGCCCAAACATCTGGTGATCGTCGGGGGAAGCTACATCGGGCTGGAATTCGGACAGATGTTCCGCCGTTTCGGGAGCGAGGTGACAATTCTGGAGATGGGGCCTCATCTGATCGGGCGTGAAGATGAAGATATTTCCAGAGCGATTGAAGACATCATGGGCCAGGAAGGAATCAATGTCCGCCTGAACAGCAAGTGCATCGAGCTTAGCCCGCATTCAGAGGGAGTAAAGGTGACAGCCGATTGTGCTGAAGGCCCGCCGGAAGTGATCGGAAGCCATGTTCTGCTGGCGGTGGGCCGGAGACCAAATACAGACGATCTTGGTCTCGAAAAAGCGGGCGTAGCGACGGACCACCGGGGCTACGTTGTCGTGGATGAACAGCTACGAACCAACGTTCCCGGCATCTGGGCGCTGGGCGATTGCAACGGCCGAGGAGCATTTACGCACACCTCGTACAACGATTATGAAATCGTGGCGGCGAATCTGCTGGATGGCGACTCGCGCCGTGTCAGCGACCGGATCACCGCTTACAACCTTTACACAGATCCGCCATTGGGCCGTGCTGGTCTTACGGAAACCCAGGCACGCAAATCGGCTACGAATCTCCTAATCGGCCAACGCCCTATGACCAGGGTGGGACGCGCGGTGGAAAAAGGCGAGACGAACGGTTTTATAAAGATCCTCGTCGATAGCGACAGCAAGCAGCTATTGGGAGCTGCGATTCTTGGCACGGGCGGCGACGAAGTAATCCATTGCATTCTGGACTTGATGTATGCGAAGGCGCAGTACACGGTGATGCAGCGTGCCATGCATATCCATCCCACTGTTGCTGAACTGCTGCCAACGATTCTCGGAGAATTGAAGCCCGTGACGAGTATGGCTCCGAATGCCACGCTCGTGAATGCTTGACCCGTACAGGCCATCGGCCGCGCTGATCTGCTGGAGGTCAGCGGTTACTTGACCGACGCTCGTTGTGGATTTCCGAACAGAATCGGGACCAAGCTTAACGTGCAGTCGCGATAGTGGGCGACACGACCGTTTTCGAGTAAGTGGCTTTCGGCATGCTCTTGGGGCTCGAGCTGCTGGTTTTCCCCTTGTTGCCGCGGCTCAGGCCCACCAGCACGAGTCCCGCGACGACCATCCCCGTCGCGATCGTTTTTCCGACCAGTTGCCAGCCGCTGAAGTTCTCTTGCAGCCAATTCGGTCTGAATTCGGTGAGCAGCAGCGCACCTAGGAAGATCACCACATAGCGCACGCCGGATATCGCGTCCACAATGGCGGGCTGCGTGAGGCTGATGGCATAGAAGATGAGAAAGGATCCGACACCGGAAAGAAGTCGATTCATGAAGTACCAGAACCGACTGCGCGGATTGGCTTCTTCCGACTCGGTGAAGATCTGATGGCGCCAGGAGCCAACCGTAAGCAGCGACAGCGCGCCGGCGAATGTGCCGATCGTGAACCATACGTATCCGCTGACGAAATTTG
>CAYNPS010000412.1:0-2215 GCA_964399125.1 uncultured Terriglobales bacterium | reverse complement strand
GGAGGAGTGGAACTGAATCCCTTTCTGAAGCCCTTTGCCGACTCGCCTGCCATCTACCCGGCCCTGCAGGTATGGCCGACGGCGATGGACTTCGTCGGTAGCAAAATGATGCACAGCCAGAACCGGGTTTTGCGCAAGGTGTGGTGGGTGCCACAGGCAGCTTCGACGGTGGCCTTTGTGTCCTTCGGATTCCACAACTTGGGAGTGCACGCACAATAATTCAGGCTGCGCGCCCGTACCTCAAGCAATTCCTCCCCCGTCATTACCTCGGAGTTTGCCCGAGCATCTGTTTACGTTCGATACAATTATCAGGACGCTAAAGCACCGAATCAATCGAATAGATTTCTCAACTAGGAAATGAATTAAGTGCGCTGTTTAGTGATCGGCAACAAAGGACAGGTAGGCTGGGAATTGCAGCGAACACTTTCGACTTTAGGGGAAGTGATTGCTGTTGATCGGCCGGAGATTGAATTGTCCTCGGCGGACTCGATTCGCGGACAGATACAAGGTTGCTCGCCTGAGGTAATCGTTAATGCGGCGGCCTATACGGCGGTTGATAAGGCAGAGGACGAGCCCGAGTTGGCGATGCAAATTAACGCAACGGCTCCCGCGATTATGGCAGAAGAGGCGAAGCGCATCGGCGCTCTGTTCGTAACCTATTCGACCGATTATGTTTTTGACGGAACAAAGCCCGCTCCGTATACAGAAGATGACCGGCCCAATCCGCTTTGTGCATATGGGCGAACGAAACTGGCGGGTGACAATGCGGTTCGTGACGCAAGTGGCAGCTATTTGATTTTTCGGACCTCCTGGGTTTATGGGGCACGTGGCAAAAATTTTCTGCTGACTATGATGAACTTGGCTCTCCAACGTGAAGAACTGAAGGTTGTAGATGACCAAGTCGGCGCTCCGACTTGGAGTCGTTCGCTTGCCGAGGCGACAGCGCAAATTATCGGGCAGGGATTGGTACCCCGTAAGAGAGCGGCCTCAATTTCGGACGTGTTTGCTGACGTTCGTGGAATCTACAACATGACTTCTACCGGACACACATCCTGGTTTGGATTTACAAAAGCAATTGTCGACCAATTGCGAAGTTCCGGCGAGGCTCCGCTGGCTCGAGTATGTCCGATAACATCAGCGGAGTATCCGGTTCGCGCTGCGCGCCCAAAGAATTCTATGTTGGATAACTCAAAGTTACATAAAACATTTGGACTCCAGCTTCCTCCATGGGACAGCGCTCTCGCTCTAGTAATGAATGAACTTCGATCGATTGCTTCCTCTCGACTTCAGTCGACCAACACGGTTGCTAGGGGGCAATGATGCTCATACTGCACGTCGTCGGTGCACGACCAAACTTCATGAAGCTGGCTCCGGTTCATCGTGCGCTGAAACTCCGGGCAGTCGACCAGCTGGTCGTGCATACCGGTCAGCATTACGACTTCAACATGTCGGACGTTTTCTTCCAGGAGTTGGGGATCGGGCTGCCCGAGATCAATCTTGGAGTCGGGTCCGGAAGTCACGCACAGCAGACGGCCGAAATCATGTCTAGGTTTGAACCGGTTGTACTCGAACGCAAACCGGATCTCGTCCTGGTTTATGGAGATGTGAACTCGACGGTTGCCGCCGCGCTGGTCTGTTCAAAACTTCAGGTTCGTGTTGCCCACGTGGAGGCAGGGCTTCGCTCTTTTGATCGCAGCATGCCCGAAGAGATCAATCGCCTCATTACGGATCAGCTTTCAGATATCTTGTTCACGCCTTCAGAAGATGGTGATCAGAATCTCGCAAAGGAAGGTGTGCCGGCCGACCGCATACATCTGGTCGGCAACGTAATGATCGACACGCTGGTACAGATGCTTCCGAGCTGCGAGAAGCATCTGCCGCCAAGGCTGCCGGACAGATTCGCGCTGGTAACAATGCATCGTCCGTCCAACGTAGACGATCCAGAATGGCTCTCGTGCCTCGTGAAAACGCTGACTGATCTGAGCTCAGATATAGATATTCTTTTTCCGGTGCATCCGCGGACCCGCCAGCGTATCCATGAACTCGGGTTGAACGGCGCGGGACGAATCCAGTGGATGGAGCCTGCCTCATACCTGGTTTTTTTGGCTCTGCAGAAGAGTTCCGCACTCGTGATTACTGACTCGGGTGGGATTCAGGAAGAAACGACGTTCCTTGGTGTGCCATGTCTCACGATGAGGGAGAACACGGAGCGGCC
>CAYNPS010000411.1:0-2222 GCA_964399125.1 uncultured Terriglobales bacterium | reverse complement strand
GTGCAAGCCATTGGCGTAGTCCTCGTCGGGACTAGTTTTTTTGTGATCGCCCGAGGGGTAGGCCTCGGGTGACGCACCCAGATTTCTGTGTAGGTTCCGAACCATGGAGGAGTGATGAACGCAAGGTGCGGAGTTTTAGGACTGAACGCACACAGAGGAAGATTTCTCGCGAGCGGATGCACACCAACTGACTACTGAAGACGCAGGAGGTTAAATCCGCAGACATACAGCACTGAGCCTCTGTCGCTTCTCAAACATCTTTCGGGAAACGCATTTCAGACGCGCTCCATGCCCTTCCGCATGCAGGCGATACGCTCCCGGCCTTCCGGCGATCCTTCAATGAGCCTCTCGATGCTTCTCATCCATTCGGGCAGGTTCATACACCTACGGAATTCAGCCAAGAAGGGCTGAATCTTCGCGTAAAGGAAATACATTTCTTGGCAGGTGTCGTAAACCAACTGTTCACTTAGCGGCCCATCCAGAACAAAGGCCGCTACCATGTCCCAGTATCCGTAGACTTGCAACACGAAGCCCGATTCCTGAGAACCTGCAGTTACGATGGCAATCAGGTGTTCGGCTGAACTCGGCGCGAACTTGCCCCCGATGTAGCTCCGTGCCTGTCTCATCACGGCCTCGCGACGGAGATCATAGAGTTTGAGGATCACATCGATGTCCTGATAGGTAGCTTTTTCAGCGTTCATCGCACCCTCACAACAGATACTGTTTTTTTCTCGTTCTATTCGGACTTCACACTCCGAGCAGAATGCAGCTCCGCTCGTGAGTCAAAGAAACGGTTTTGGCCAACACCCGCGTCTCAGTTCGCAAAGGAAGAGCATTGGCCAACTATGGGGTGAATGGCCAAGCCTGACGTTAATACAACACTCGCTTGATGACCCTAGCGACTTCTGACACACTAGGGAACGACCGCTGGATCGCCCGCGGTGCGGGACCCACTTAGCTGAAGTAGAAGAGATTCTACGCCGCTGGCACTCGCACGGCGTCATCAATGTGTGCAATCCCGACTCACTACAGCGGGATTGTGCTAACCCTTCTTTCAATCAGCACCCTAGGTTGAAGACCAGTAACCAACGTTCCGCAACGTGAAGCGCTGCCCAGAGACACAGACATGTTCTGCGGGCCCTTACCACTCTGCCGTCATGGCGAAATGCTGCCCTTATGGCGGCACTGACACTAATCGGGCGGTGAGAACTGCAGCAGCGACGTGTACAAAGTCAAGCATTTATGGTCGCAGGAAGTTGGCACCCGTCCTGCTTTAGCCATATCAAGCGGAAGGATGGGCCGGGCAATCCCCCGGAAATCAGAACTGCCGAAGTGACGGTTAGAACGGGAAATTAGACCGTTCTGGGGAATGCAATCACCGCCGGCAATCAATCCTCAATAGCAAGGGCTAACAATCTGGAGTGTTGTTGTATGAACAGGTTCAGCAAACTGAGCCCCGCAGAGGTCTGCGAGCGAATAAAGAAACTGGGCTACTCTGTCGGGCGGCACATCCGCCTATACGGAGAAAGAATGGAAGTGGTGTCGGACCCATTCCTGAAAGATGGTCTGATCGCCGTCAGAGTACGCACGAGACATGATGCGTCTGAACGAGTGATCTATGTTCCGACAAAGCTCCTGCTAGGTATTCGCTGAAGCTTTCGCGGTGAGTTCAAACGGCCCTCGATTGTGGCCGACCCACTCACGCTTGCAGGATGGAGCAAAGATACTTGCGCGAGCTTCGCGAGCCGGCATGGCCGAATAAAGATGCTGAACTGAGAGCTACACAACGGTCGAAAGTCAGCGTGAATCTGCAGTCAGACTCTGGTGAGTTCACCTTGTCCCCCAGCGTGCTGCGGCACCTGTTCGCGTTGAACGAGGGTTCGTGGCGGTGGTCGGCAGGCGTTGAGGCCGCACTCGCCAACGCACTGGTGATCACGACCTGGAAATAGTCACTGTTTGCCGATATGAGGGTCGGCTGCCCTTCCGCTGGCAGCCCACATTTTTCTAGCGTCTCCGCTCTCGCCGGAACGCGAACAGAATGAATGATTTGACTGTGCAGCCGACTTCGGCAATCGGCATGCGTTGACTCTGGGAGCCAACAGGCAGGCTGGTCGAAAGTACATCAACGATGAGCAAGAAATCGAGACTTAAGAAACAATCAAAACTAGGCGGCGGTGCTGAACAACCCAGCATCAACGGCCGCTCGAAGATCGGCAAACAAG
>CAYNPS010000410.1:0-2239 GCA_964399125.1 uncultured Terriglobales bacterium | reverse complement strand
CAGGCAAAGCTGCTGCGCGCCATTTACAGCGAACGGCAGCTCGACGAAGTGATGACCGACTTCTGGATGAATCACTTCAACGTCTTCATCAATAAGGGCCCGGATCGATATATGCTCACGGCGTATGAGCGCGACGTGATTCGTCCGCATGCGCTCGGAAAATTCAAGGACCTTCTGGTTGCCACCGCGAAAAGTCCGGCGATGCTGTTTTACCTCGACAACTGGCAGAGCATCGGCCCAGATTCCGATTTCGCTCGTTATGGAGGACAGCGACCGCGTCCAGGCCGCTTGCGCCGTGGGCCGTTTGGCATGGTGATCTACGAGCCGCCACCACCGCGCAGAGAGCAGAATCCGGAGCAGAAGAAGAAACGCGCGAGCGGATTGAACGAAAACTACGCGCGCGAGATCATGGAGCTGCACACTCTCGGTGTCGATGGCGGCTACACCCAAAAAGATGTGACCGAGCTGGCCAAAGTGTTGACCGGCTGGACGATCGACAAGCCGCAGCAAGGCGGAGAGTTCAAGTTCGATGAGCGGCGTCATGAGCCCGGCACGAAGGTTGTTCTCGGAAAGAAGTTCAAAGAAGACGGCGAAAGCGAAGGCATGAAGGCGCTCGATATGCTCGCCCATCATCCTTCGACCGCGCACTTCATTTCGAAGAAGTTGGCAATGCGCTTCGTGGCGGACGATCCGCCGCAGTCGCTAGTGGATCGCATGGCGCAAACTTTCATGGACTCCGATGGCGACATTCGTGAAGTTCTGCGCACGATGTATCGGTCGCCGGAGTTCTGGGCGCCCCAGACCTATCGCGCAAAAGTAAAGACGCCACTCGAGTTCGTCGTTTCCGCCGTACGCGCCTCAGGAGCCGACGTGCAGACTCCGCAGCCTCTCAACAATCAACTGCAGAAGCTTGGCATGCCGCTCTATGCGATGCAGCCTCCGACCGGCTACTCGATGAAAGCCGATGCTTGGGTTAACTCTGCGGCGCTGCTGAACCGCATGAACTTCGGTCTCGCTTTAGCTGCCGGAAAACTGCCGGGAGTCCAGTGGAACCCATCGGCAACGGTGAATGAGAATCAGGTGCCGAGTGATGCCGCGGGAGCATTGGCGAACTTTGAAAACGCGTTGCTCGACGGCGACGTCTCAAAGCAAACGCACTCGACGATTCTGAATCAATTGAACGATCCCCAAGCCGCGGCGCGTAACAATGTTCCGGCGGCCCAGGGAACAAACTTGCGACTAATTGCTGGATTACTTCTCGGATCACCAGAGTTCCAGCGCAGATAGTTTCACGAGGGAAGATTTTTTCCTGAAGTAAGGACTGGAGTAGATATGGCAATCACAAGAAGAGCATTCCTGAAGGGTGGCGCGATGGCGCTTGTGGGAACATCGGCCATCCCGAGCTTCCTTACGCGCGCTGTGTATGGGTCGACGGCTCCCATTACGGGAAGGAAGCGTCTGGTGGTGCTCTTTCAGCGCGGCGCCGCGGACGGTCTGAACATCGTCGTGCCTCACGGCGAGCAGGCGTACTACGCGATGCGTCCGACGATTGCCATTCCGCGTCCTTCAACCTCGCAGCTCTCGGCGATCGATCTCGACGGTTTCTTCGGACTGCATCCCTCTATGGATGCGTTCAAGCCGCTATGGGATCAGGGGCATCTCGCGATCATTCACGCTGCCGGCTCTCCTGACGAGACGCGCTCACACTTCGATGCACAGGACTTTATGGAGTCGGGGACCCCAGGAATGAAGTCCACCGAAGATGGCTGGCTGAATCGCGCGATGCAGACGCTTCAGGAACAGCACTCGCCATTCAGTGCAGTCGCGTTGAGCACAGCTTTGCCGCGTACGCTCGCGGGGAAGTTTCCCGCTGTCGCATTGAGCAACATCAACGACTTCGGCGTAGGCGGACGCAATCCAAATGCAACGCCGATCAGCAACACGTTCGAGGCGATGTATGCGCAGTCAGTGGACAGCGTTCTCCATGGCACCGGGCAAGAAACGTTCGAAGCGGTGAAGATGCTCAAGGCTGCCGATCCGGCACGCTACACGCCTGCTCCGGGCGCCAACTATCCGCGTGGCAGGTTCGGTGACAGCCTGCGACAAGTTGCGCAATTGCTCAAGGCTGATCTCGGAGTGGAAGTCGCATTCGCCGATATCGGCGGGTGGGACCATCACGTGAATGAAGGCAACACGCAAGGCCAGCTCGCGAATTTGCTACGCGAGTTCTCGCAATCAA
>CAYNPS010000409.1:156-2247 GCA_964399125.1 uncultured Terriglobales bacterium | reverse complement strand
TTGGGGCGAAGACGCTCCGGTTGTCTGAAGGAAGTGAACTGCTTTGCCCCTCGAGGCGTCGTGCCTCGGACGGGAATAGTCCCGATATCGGTGGGTGCCCAAAGCATGCTTAGTCGACTCCGCGCCCGCTTGGATCGTCATCACCCGACTTGATCTACTCGGGGGAGCTCGCCTGGCCGGAATTGACTGCACTATAAACTGCACCGACCGCAATCCACTGATAGGGCGGCCTGTTTTGTGCGGATGGTATGTCTGAATTTAGCTTGGCATCCGAGCTGTTCCGCTCACAGCGGATTTGGTCAGCTTCCAGAAGCGCATGATCCAACGCAGCAGAAACGTAAGAGAGCTTCGGATGAGAATTGCAACGCGAGCGCCTTTGGATCCCCAAGCGCGCGAATGGCATCTTGCTCCGGGTGAGCCGATCCTTGCGTCCGAAATTGCTCTGCCCGCTCTGCGAGATGGCTGCGGATTTCGGCTAAGGCTTCATTGCGCTGCTCCGCATGGACGTGTTTCAGACCTGCGGAGATGAGCTGCACATAATCAGCGAAAGGATCGTCAACAGTCTTTGCTGGAGTACTCATCGCGATTTCTCCTTTATTGGTGAGAGCAGGCGCGAGATGCCCTGCGAAAAGTGGTCCCACGTCGAGGCCATTCTACGAGCGCGTTCGCGGCCTGCCGGAGTGAGCCAATAATACTTACGGGGATGACCTGCATCGGCTTCCACCCACGTGCTTTCTACGTGGTCACCTCTGCTGGAGATAGCCTGCAAATCCGCATGTTTGGGCGAGGCGCACACGGATCGATGCCTCAATCAAGCATTGACCCTGTCGTGATGGCCGCTGCAACTGTGCTTCGCCTGCAAACAATAGTTTCCCGTGAAATTGCTCCAACTGATGCTGCGGTCGTAACAGTCGGATCGCTTCAGGCAGGCACGAAGGAGAACGTGATCCCAGGCGAAGCACTCATCAAGCTGAACGTGCGCACCTTCGATGAAGATGTCCGCAAGCGTGTACTCGCTGCGATTGAGCGCATAGCCAACGCGGAAGCCGAAGCCTCGAATGCACCCAACAAACCAGAGATCACGCCGCTAGACCGCTATCAGCTTGTGAAGAATGATCCACAAGCGACGAAGCGTGTGGTCGAGGCGTTCAAAAAACAGTTCCCGGCTGATCACGTTGAGGAAACTCAGCCTACCACTGCCAGCGAAGACTTTGGCTCATTCGGAACGGAATGGCACGTGCCGTCTGTCTTCTGGTTTGTGGGCGGCACCGATCCTGCTCTATACGCCCAGGCAAAAAGCGCCGGAACAATCGCTGACATTCCGACCAATCACAACCCGCGCTTCGCACCCGTGATCCATCCAACTTTGGAGACCGGCGTAGAGACGTTGACCGTCGCGGCAGGCGCCTGGCTCGCAGCATGAGCCACGATAATGTCGTAAGTACATTTCTGGTGGCCTTTGACCTGAGCGGAACATTCGTCTTCGCCCTTAGCGGCGCGACGGCAGCAATCAAGCACAGACTCGATGCCTTTGGAGTGATGGTCCTCTGCTTTGCTGCTGCCACATCGGGCGGGATCACACGCGACTTACTTATCGGCTCCATTCCGCCTGCTGCAATCAACGATTGGTGTTATCTTGCTGTTTCGATCTTGGCCGGATTGATGGTGTTCTTTTGGTATCCGCTCATCGATCAACTGAGAAGCCCCGTGCTCTTGTTCGACGCAGCCGGTCTGGGACTGTTTTGTGTAACTGGTGCGGACAAAGCACTCGCTTTTCACGCACGACCTGTAGCGGCGATCTTGCTCGGCATGATGACTGGGATTGGCGGCGGAATCGTTCGCGATGTACTCGTCATGGAAGTGCCCTCTGTACTGCGCACTGAGCTTTACGCAGTCGCCGCGCTGCTGGGCGCTGCCGTGCTAGTGGGTGGACGCATGCTAGGAAACCCTACGCGAACACATCGCGCACAATCGTGTGATCTGAATGCGACCCAAGCAGCCGAAAAGGCCACGCCCTCAAAAAAGGTGGTCGCCCCCCCTACGCGAACACATCGCGCACAATCGTGTGATCTGAATGCGACCCAAGCAGCC
>CAYNPS010000408.1:0-2278 GCA_964399125.1 uncultured Terriglobales bacterium | reverse complement strand
GAGAAAGACGAAGTGCGCCGTGTAAAGCGTGCGCTTGCTCTCGGCATGATCGACCAGCGGGATTTCACATCCGAATCGAAAACGAACCGTGGATGACTCTGGTCATCGAAGACACGCAGGAACGAGGCCCGAACGGTCTGCCGGCAATCTCCGTGGCTCACTACGGAGAACAGAACGGCGATCTAATGCGCGATCCTGAAATGATCTTCGAGGCTGAGGAGTCCGGCGAACAAATGAATCTGGTGCCTTACTACTGGCGAAATGACTATGCGGGCATCGAGCAGTATTCCGCTTCTACAGAAGACGGACGACCACTCGTGAACGCCAAGTTAAGGCGTGAGCATTCTGCCTTTGCTCATGTTTGGGACGCCAACCTCAAGGCACAAGGTTTTCTGGAAGCCTTCGTCAGACAGCAGAAAGGCGATACCTAAGACAAACAGGGACGCAAGATAGATCCTCTGCCCGGCATAGTCCAGGCATTTTCTCTTGCGCCCCCAAAATTTTCGAGGGGCGCTCTGGCCGCGGCCCTCGTACTCCCCTGGGTGTATAACGGTGGCAGTTCCGAAATAAAACACACGTTGTGTGTGTCACGCGGTTTTAGTTGGTTCCGTCGCGTGCGTCGTAGGCAACTTGTAACACTTCTGGTCTACTGGCCAGTAAGGCCGAATTTCGGTGCCGGGTCGCGCCGCGTAGGTGGGTTCCGCATTGCGCTCGACCAACGGCGAGAATGCGCCCGGATTGCTCGCGTATAAGCCGACCATGAAGTCAACTTCCTCACCTTTCCAGCACAGATTCAAAGCGGTACATCCGCTATCTGTTCGGGTGTACTCGCTGTAACTTCCATTGGGCCAATAGGTGCGATAACCGCACAATCGTCCGGCATCGTCAAAAACAAATTCCATCAACCCCTTGTAGCGTGAATCGAAGGGCATGAAGGCGTTCGTGAAATCCTTGAGCAAAACTCCCCGACACCGCTCATACAGTTGAAACAGTGCAGAGTAAAACGCAAATGCATTGGCGAAAAGCTCTCCGAGTTCGTCAAACTCAACGACCGGGGTGTAGTGTGAATGCTTCTTCGAACGTCGGGAGTCAGACATGAGGCGCATCTGACCCTCATGCAACGTGTAATCGGAGTGATAGACCGCGTTGCGGATGACGTTGTCGTAAATCTCAGCGATTGCAGCGGGGATGTCTGGCATACCTGCCGCTGTAGCTAGTTCTTCGATACGTCTAATCTTCGCATTTGGGCTGGGACGCTTCAAAGCGACGACGACTTTTTTCCCGTTTATTTTCCGCTTTATAGGAGTGGCCAAGTCGGCGAAGGGGTCCATCCTGTATTTCTGCCTGAGCTTCATGCGAAGAAGGTTCGCAATCAGCGTGTAGGGAAAATCCATTTCGGTAAGATGACAGTACGACAATAGCCATAGACGCGCTCGCGTTCGCTCTGCATCCGGGAAGCTCTCAGGTGATAGCTCCAATCGGGCAAGTTTGCTCAGGTCATCAAGAACGGCGCGTGATTCCTGAAAGGCGTCCCAGCCGGCATCCTTCATACCGCTTTCACGCACCAGAACCCGGACGAACTCAAAGAGCCAGTCGTGTTCGTTATGCAGTGTTGTATCGAATAGCGGGTTGAGCATGTCGGCGTAATGCCGCACGAGCTTTCTAAATGCGTCTTGCTGCTGCTGTTCCTTTTCAGGCATCGGCCACCAAGTATTCTAATGATAGCGATTCGCAGCTAGAATCGAAAAATGCCTTAAGGGCAGCACAAATCAGCGAAACTCCGCCTAGCAACTCCCAGAGCCGCTTCTTGACAAGCAGTAATTATTGTAATACAGTTATAGATGCCTGTGAATCGCTATCCAGTTGGCGAGTTGAAACGTTTTGAGCCAGCAAAATAAGGTAAGGAGAGTTGGACGGCCAAAGTTGCCGAAGGGTGAAGCCAAGGGGCGTATCGTGCCGGTACGCTTCACGAGCGAGGACCTGAAAGCAATGGCAGCAGCGGCAAAGGCCAGCAAGCAGACTCTTTCAGAATGGATACGAAACACGATTCATGGTACTTTGCAATGAAGGTTTCAAATGGGGAACATCACTCAGCCACGAATGCGTTTTGCGGGCTGAATTTTTGTACAATGTTTGTACAACCGAACCGGTATTGTGGCCTTTTTAGGCATTGTGGCCACATGAAGATTCAATAACTTACGCAGTATCAACATGGGGATGTGCCGATCCCGACTAGCTCCACCAAATTCTAATCCTTTGAAAAAACAAGCCAGTTCCA
>CAYNPS010000407.1:0-2278 GCA_964399125.1 uncultured Terriglobales bacterium | reverse complement strand
TGTTTTGTCCCTGAAGTCATTTTAAGAAGCACGTAAGTACGATGGATTTTCAGTTCACAGAAGAGCAGGAGCAGCTCAAGCGCTCGGTTCGCGAGTTTGCTGAGTCAGAGATTCGTCCGCACGTTATGGAGTGGGACGAGAAGTCGGAGTTCCCGCTCGCTGTCGTCAAACAGCTCGGAAAAATGGGATTGATGGGCGTAGTCTTCCCGACCGAATACGGCGGCGCCGGTCTCGGCTATGTGGACTACGTCATTGCCGTCGAAGAGCTCTCGCGCGTGGACGGATCCGTCGGGATCATCGTCGCCGCCCATAATTCTCTCTGCTCCAACCATATCTATATCGCAGGAAACGAAGAACAAAAGCGCAAGTATCTTCCCAAATTGGCATCAGGAGAATTCATCGGTTGCTGGGGACTGACGGAACCCGGCTCTGGTTCCGATGCCGGCAGCGCGCGAATGACCGCCGTTCGGCGTGGTCGCAACTGGGTGCTGAACGGAACCAAGACCTTCATCACCAATGGTCACTACGCGGATGTCGCGGTCATCATTGCGGTGACGGATAAGACCACAGGCACTCACGGGCTCTCGGCCTTTATCGTCGATAAAGATACGAAGGGCTTCCGTCCGGGAAAGAAAGAAAACAAGCTCGGATTGCGTGCCAGCGACACAGCCGAACTCATCTTCGAAGATTGCGTGATCCCGTCCGAAAACCTCGTCGGCAAGGAAGGCGATGGATTTATCGATGCCATGCGAGTCCTCGACGGTGGCCGCATCTCAATCGCGGCTTTGTCGCTCGGTATCGCGCAAGGGGCATTCGAAGCTGCGTTGAAGTACTCGAAAGAACGGAAGCAGTTTGGCCGTCCGATCAGCGATTTTCAGGCGATCCAGTGGAAGCTCACTGATATGGCGACGGAAATTGACGCCGCGCGGCTGCTAACGCTGCGCGCCGCTTCCATGAAAGATGCTGATCTCAAGACTACCCAGGAATCCTCAATGGCCAAGCTGTATGCCAGCGAGGTCGCCGTGCGGTGCGCGAATGAAGGCGTCCAGATTCACGGTGGCTACGGATTCATCAAAGACTATCCTGCCGAGAAGTTTTATCGCGACGTGAAGCTCTGCACGATCGGCGAAGGCACCAGCGAGATTCAGAGGCTGGTGATTGCACGCCAGTTGTTGAAGAGTTACTGAGCTGCTCAGCTTCTAGGCTTCTCAGCTCCTAAGCGAGTCTCCTATACACTGTCCTTTTCGCGATGCCTGCTCGTGCCGAAACCGAGAAATCAAATGCTTCATCTTTGGAGGGATTCGTCGAGCGTATCCGTTCCGGCGACGTTCGTGCCCTTGCTCGCGCGATCAGTGCAATTGAAGACAACTCCGCTCACGCCATTCGATTAATGAAGACGCTGTTTCCGTACAGTGGAAATGCAACTGTCATAGGACTTACGGGCTCGCCAGGCGCCGGCAAGAGTACGCTGGTCGATCAGCTTGCGCGCGAGTATCGCAAGCAGGAGAAGACGATCGGCATCATCGCCGTTGATCCGACGAGCCCATACACCGGCGGGGCGATTCTCGGGGATCGCATTCGTATGCAGGCGCACCATGCCGATACGGGAATTTACATCCGCAGCATGGCCACGCGAGGATTCCTTGGCGGCCTGGCTCCTGCTACTGCCGACGTTGCCACATTGCTCGATGCGGCAGGCAAAGACGTAGTTCTGGTCGAGACCGTCGGCGTTGGCCAGGATGAGATCGACATCGTCCGCCTCGCCGATATCACCGTCGTGATCCTTGTTCCCGGAATGGGAGACGATGTGCAGACGATCAAAGCCGGCATCATGGAAATCGCCGATGTCTTCGTGATCAACAAGAGCGACCGGGAAGGAGCCGATCGAGTCGAACGCGAAATTCGAGCGATGCAGACGCTCGCCATCCGCCGCGATGATTGGATGCCGCCCATCGTCAAGACGGTCGCAACAGACGGCACAGGGATCGCTGACCTGATGAAGACGATTGCAGCCTATCGCGAGTATCTTGAGAAGAAGGATCTCGCGCTCCGCAAGAAGGTGAGCAACTGGCGCGAGCGGCTGATTGAGATGCTTCGCAAAGCGCTGCTCGACCGCATGATGCACGAGCGCCTTGATTCCGAACATCTTAATCGCTACGCGAGCGAGATCGCCGAGCACCGCCGCGATCCGTACTCATTGGTGGAAGAGCTGGTGAACAGCTTCGGCGCGCACGCGGGAGAAAAGCATGTTTAACGTGGACCATCTTGGCATTGCCGT
>CAYNPS010000406.1:0-2288 GCA_964399125.1 uncultured Terriglobales bacterium | reverse complement strand
CCACTCTGCGCAGTGTCAGCTTGAATGTAGTTCCAGAGAAGCTGCCGCACATAGTCGATGACTGCCTTAAACTCGCGCAGTGCCATGGCATCGACGGGAGCGAGCTTGGGGGCGGCTGCCTGCATCTCCTGCTGGACTTGGCGGAGCTCTTGGGTGACCGATTGAATCTTCTGAGGTAAATTACTCATCGAAATCAAGGTTCGCTGCTGGCAAACTGCGTTGACAATCCACTTGTGCCGAGGGCCTACCAAGTACGATGCGTGCGGCGGTTGCAGATGCCTCACGTATAATGGTGATTGAGCGTAGGTGGTAACTGGCAACAGGTTACCATTCTTCAGCCTAAGCAGGCATGACTTACTGGAAACAATATCTTCGATTGCTGGCGGCCACACAGTTGCTCCCCGCTCTTGAGAGCGGAGAGGAGACTCTCGTTGGCGGCCAGGCTGTACTTGAAGGAGTCATGATGCGTACGCCCCACGCCTGGGGCATTACGGTTCGCAAGCAGTCGGGTGAGACTGTCACGCACTCTGATGTGCTGGAGCGTCCGTCGGACAAGCGCAAGTGGATGGGCTGGCCGGTGGTTCGAGGTGTGGTGACGCTCGGCTACGCGATGATGCTCGGCTTTCGCGCTCTGAAGTTCTCGGCGAACGTCGCGTTGGGAGAAATGACGGGGCAAGCTGCCGAAGGCTCTAAGCCGGAAGAAAAGATCGAGATCACCGGATGGATGGCGACGGTCAACATTATCCTCTCGCTTGGATTCTTCATTGTCTTTTACAAGTTCCTGCCATTGCTTGCCGCTACCGGTGTAAAGCACGTATTTCCGACACTCGGTAATCAGATTCTCTTCAATCTGGTCGATGGCGCAATTCGCATCGGACTTTTCCTGCTCTTTGTTTGGGGAATCTCGCTGGCCAATGACATCCATCGCGTGTACGAATATCACGGCGCCGAGCACAAGACGGTCTTCGCATTCGAAACCGGTGAGCCGGTGGACGTGCCAAGAGCTCAGAGCTTCGTCACCTGGCATCCGCGGTGTGGCACCAGCTTTCTGATGACGGTGATGCTGATCTGCATCGTCGTTTACAGCCTGTTCCCGATTCAGACCTTCTGGGGCAAGTTCGCGCTGCGCATCATCGCGCTGCCGTTTATCGCCGGCATCTCGTACGAGCTGATCCGCTACGCCGCGAAGAAGCGCAACTCGCTCTTCGCGCTCCTGACGAAGCCGGGACTCTGGCTGCAGAGGATCACAACCCAGCCACCCTCCGATGAGCAGGTAGTCTGCGCAATCAGCGCCCTCGATGCTGCCCTCGAACTCGAAAAGCAAAACGGCGGCGAACTCGTGATTGCCTAGCGGCCCCCGCCGCGCACTTTTCTTCTTTCTCAACCCTTTCGCGACCAAGAACAATTTATCCGCTGTAAGCTTCGAGCCTTCGGAGCTTCGCAGCTTCGTGGCTCATCATGTTTGAACGACTCGATCAAATCGAAAATAAATATCAGGAACTCACCGAGGCCCTTGCCTCTCCGGAAATCATCAGCGACTCGTCGCGGTATCAGAAGACCGCCAAAGCGCATAGCGAACTCACGTCTATCGTGGACCGCTATCGCGAGTACAAGGATTTGAAGCGCGGAATCGCTGAGACAAAATCCATGCTCGCCGATGAACATGATGCAGAGCTGAAGGCAATGGCCGAGGAAGAGCTCGCGTCGCTGCAGTCGCGCCTCGAGAAGACGGAAGAGGAACTGAAGGTTCTTCTTCTGCCCAAAGATCCGAACGACGAGCGCAACGTGATTCTTGAAATTCGCGCAGGGACGGGCGGCGATGAATCGTCGCTGTTTGCCGCTGAAATGTTCCGCATGTACTCGCGCTATGCTGAATCGCAGCGCTGGAAAGTGGAAGTCCTGTCGAGTTCTGAATCGGGAGTTGGCGGACTGAAAGAAGTCATCGCCATGATCGAAGGACACGGAGCATACTCGAAGCTCAAGTATGAAAGCGGAGTGCATCGCGTTCAGCGCGTTCCCGAAACCGAACAGCAGGGACGCGTCCACACGTCGGCGGTGACGGTGGCGGTCCTTCCAGAAGCTGAGGAAGTGGATATCAAAATTGAACCCAAGGACATTCGCATTGACACCTTCTGCTCGTCAGGTCCGGGTGGCCAGTCGGTGAATACGACTTACTCCGCCGTCCGCATCACGCATATTCCGACGAACACCGTCGTGAGCTGCCAGGACGAGAAATCGCAGATCAAGAATCGCGAAAAAGCCATGCGCGTGCTGCGCTCGCGTCTGTA
>CAYNPS010000405.1:0-2292 GCA_964399125.1 uncultured Terriglobales bacterium | reverse complement strand
ACGACGCTCTATCCCGGCATTCACTTCAAGTCCCCTTTTGACACTCTGGCGATCTACGACACGCGGACGCACATGCTCACGACCGGTAATGTCGATCAGAGTCTCGAAGGTGAGAAGGCGAAGCGGCACGAGACGCTGAACGTCACTGCGACGGAAGGCCTGACGATTGGGCTCGCGATTACAGTTCGCTATAAGCTCGATCCCAATCGCCTGGCTTACATTCACAACAATTTGCCGTCCGATATCGACACCGAAGTTGTGCCTCCAGTAGTAGCGACAGTCTTCCGCGAAATTGTGCCCAACTACACGATCCGCGATGTCTTTGCGCGTAAACGCGAAGAGATTCGCAAAGCTGCCGCGGAGCAGATTACACAGAAGCTGAAGCGCGATGGAATCACGGTAGAAGAAGTCATGCTTCGTGACATCGTTCTACCTACTGACTACGCTCGCGGTCTTGAAGGGCTGATCGAGAAAGAGCAGGAAGATGAAGGTCTGACCGTGCAGACCGAGATCGAGAAGAAGCAAGTGCAGATCGCGCAATATCAGGCGGAAGCAGAGAAGGTCCGCACGGTGAAACAGGCCGAAGCTGGAGCGCAAGTGCGTGTGCTGCAAGCGAAGGCCGAGTCCGATGCGATGCAATACACGCTTCCCCTGAAGCAGAAGCAGATCGAGCAGACCAAGCTCGAAGCTGAGGCGCGCAAGCAAGCAACGATCCAGAACGCCGAGGCAGAAGCCCAAGCCAAAGTGATTGACAGCAAAGCAGAGCAGGAACGGCAGCAATTGCTGGCGTCCGCCGAAGCGAATCGCATTCGCGTTGTCGCTGCTGCGGATAAAGAGCGTCTGCAAGGCGAAGCCATGGCGCTCAAGCAGAATCCGCTGCTGATCAACAAAATCGTCGCGGAAAAGCTCTCAGACAAAATCCAGGTCATGATGGTGCCCGCTGACGGAAAATTCTTCTTCGCCAATGACGTGCTCAAAGCGCCGCAGATGTTCCAGCAGCAGGGAGACGATCCACCAGCGCCATCGAGCCATCCAGGAGGAAGATGAGCGACACATCCGATTCCGATTTGGAATGATGTGACTCACATAGATCGACGGGCTTCTGACGCGATCAGAAGCCCATCTTTTGTATGCTGGCGCCCCGACGCACATCGCTACTGAGGTTCAATAGAATGAGGTTTGCGTTGGAGAAGTTCTCTGTCTTTGCCATCTTCCGATACATACAGGGCGGCTTCTTTTGAACCGGAGGAGCACTGGGCCGCCGTCTCTGGCGGACGACTGCGTTATCTCGTGCAGGGGAGCGGCTCTCCGGTCGTATTGCTCCACGGCATAGTTGCTTCTTCGTTTTCCTTCAGGCTCGTCGCCCCAGAACTCTCGCGCGAATTTCGCTTGTATCTTCCCGATTTGCGCGTAGCAGGAGCGAATGCCTCGCTACGAGCGACTGCCACCCGCATTCTCGAGCTGCTCGATCAGGTGAGCATTGAGTCTGCCTGTGTTCTGGGCAGCTCTCATGGCGGGGCGGTTGCAATGGAGCTAAGCGCGATGGCGCCGAAACGCGTTCAACGATTAATTTTGGTTTCGCCTGCAAATCCCTTCGCACAGGGCTATCAACGCGTCGTGAAGTTTTACCTAAGCAAACCGGGCAGCCTGTTTGTCCGCCTTGCTCCGTTTGCTCCAGTGCCATTATGGGAGTACGCGATGCGACGCATGTGCGGCAGAGCAAGCCGACTCGCTTCGGACATTGGCGTCGGTTATCGCCAGCCGCTGCGCGAACAAGGCATGACCACCCACATTCGGTCGAGTCTGCAAACGTTCATTGCGGAAATCGAGGCGCTGCGATCGAAGCTGTCCGAGATTCGCAAAATACCGACTTTGCTTATCTGGGGAGATTGCGACCCGGTAGTCGAACTTGATTCCGGACATCAGCTTCAGCAGGAGCTCGGAGCCGAGATGGTCGTCTTGCCCGGTATCGGACATCTGCCATATGAAGAGAACCCGGAAGAGTTTAGTCGGATCGTGCTGAAGTTCCTCAAGAATCGGGGTCATCGGGTGATCGGGTCATGATGGAACGAGGTGATAGGCAATAGGCAATGAGCAATAGGCGATAGGCAGGAGGCATGAAAGATGTGCAGTACGAGTAAGCGAGGACATTTGGAGGTTTGATGTTTTGGGCCTACTGCCTATTGCTGCTTTTCCACTTCACCCGATGACCCGATGACCCGATTCTTCCTCCCTCTGCTATTCTTCCGCAGGACGCATGCACTTACTCGACCTGCTGCGTAAATACTTTGC
>CAYNPS010000404.1:0-2295 GCA_964399125.1 uncultured Terriglobales bacterium | reverse complement strand
AGAACGGATTTGAGCATCACGTGGCCGCGAATCTGTCGTCGGTGGGCGCGGCTGTGAATGAGGCGGCAACGCGGTACCTGGGCTGGGAGATGTACTACCACGGCTCCGAAAACGGAGCCTGCTGATGGCAATTGTTGCCGGTGTCGATTTCGGGACCCTGAGCGTGCGGGTTTCGCTGGTGGACAGCGAGCGCGGGCTGCTGGATTCGGCGATCGCCGAATATCCGCTGCATCGGAAGCGTGAAGATCCGGAACATGCGACGCAATCGCATGAAGATCACATGCGCGCGCTGGCGAAAGCATGCCGCGAGGTCCTGAAGAAAACTGGAGTTGCGGGGGAGCAGGTTGCGGCAATCGCGCTGGATACGACAGGCTCTTCGGTGATCCCAGTGGACAGGAACATGGAGCCGCTCGGCGAGTACTACCTGTGGTGCGATCATCGTGCGAAGGGCGAAGCGGCGGAGATCACCGAGGCGGCACACCGTGCGGGAGTGGATGCAATCCGCTGGTGCGGTGGCGTGTACTCGAGCGAATGGGGATTTTCGAAGCTGCTGCATTGGCTGCGGCACAATCCCGATAAGAGTGAACGGTTTGCGTCGGCTTTTGAGCACTGCGACATGGTTGCAGCCACGCTGTGCGGAATCACGGATCCGAAGAAGGTGAAACGTAGCGTCTGCGCGATGGGTCACAAGTGGATGTGGAACGCGGCGCTAGGCGGCTTGCCGCCTGAGAAGTTCCTGGCTGGCGTCGACCCATTGCTGGCGGGAGTTCGCGAGAAGCTGGATGGCGACTATGCGAGGTCGGACAAGATCGCAGGGACGCTGGCAGCCCGCTGGGCGGAGGAACTTGGCTTGAAGGCTGGGATTCCGATTCCGGTGGGTGCCTTCGATGCGCATTGGGACGCAATTGGCGCGGGCGCGCAGATCGCCGATATGGTGAACGTGGTGGGCACGTCGACGTGCATCATCGGGATTACGGAATCGGAGCAACTGGTTCCGGGCGTCTGTGGGGTTGTGCCGGGGAGCGTGCATCCGAAATATACCGGGATCGAGGCCGGGCTGTCGGCGGTCGGCGACATCTTTAATGCAATTGCTACGCGTGCAGGCGTGAGCGTCAAAGAGCTGAGCGAAGGGCTGGACGCGTATCAAGCAGGACAGACAGGCTTGCTGCGAATGAGCTGGGACAATGGCGATCGCACGGTGCTGGTGAATCCGAATCTGCGCGGCGTGACGCTGGGGTGGAATCTGCAGAGCACAGCGAAAGATGAACTGTTTGCGGCAATCGAAGGAACGGCGTTTCACACCCGCGTGATCTCCGATCGCATGGCGGAACACGGTGTGGAAGTGCGCCGGGTGATCAATGCGGGCGGAATTCCGCAACACAATCCGGTGCTGAACCAGGTGTACGCGAATGTGCTGGGCAAACCGGTGCTGGTGCCGGCGGGAAAAGTCGTGAGCCTGGGATCGGCGATCTTCGCATTTCTGTCGGCGGGAACGTTCAAGACGATCGAAGAAGCACAGGAGCGTGTGTGCCCGTCGTACAAGGTGTACAAACCCGAAGCGGAAGCGCAGGCGGTGTACGAGACGCTGTATCCGCTGTATCGGAAGCTCTATTACGCCCTGGGTGGACAGGCTGAGGCTTCGATCGGGGATGTGCTGCCGATGCTGATCAAGACGGCGGAAGCGGTGAATAAGAGAGCGGTTACGGCGCGGGCGTGAGTGGAATCCGACATCTTCCAGAGGAGGCAGATGTGGGGGCACCAAGTCGAATCGATCGGTTTGGCGAATTAGCGTAGCAATTGACGTTGCCGGGCAAAAAACAATCCAAGCACAAATCCGATGACAGCTCCGAGCCATGCGTCCTGACCCGCGCTCGGTGTAGTGCTCTTTCCATCCAGAATAAGCGAGAAGGCACACGCCATCCCGAGAGTCCAGCCAGCTACTCTCGTTATTACCCGAAATGATACGGGACGTTTCGCCATGATGACATCAAGCCACAAGCCGCAATGGCTGGCAAGATAACTGGAGTGCAGAAGAAGAAGAAGAGGCACTGAATTGCGTTCGAAGAGCCTCTGAATGTCGTATTACTTCCGGCCGGGTAGGGCCCCTTCGACTCGGCCCTACGCCCTCGCTCAGGGTGACATCGCAAGAAAGACGGTGGTGAGGGCGGATCGGATTTGACTGTTAGCGCTTCAGTCGCGTTGTTCTCTTCTTGGTTTTGCTGTTCTTCTCCAGGCGAATTTTCCAGGCTGTCTGCAAAGCTCCAGCAAGGAGGTCTTCGTTTGCGGCAGACAGAA
>CAYNPS010000403.1:0-2304 GCA_964399125.1 uncultured Terriglobales bacterium | reverse complement strand
CCGTCGCGCTCGGCCTCCATGTAGATTGGTTTGTCATGCAGCACCTGCTTACCGCGATTGAGGTGCTTGACGAATTCCGCGATTCCACCTGTGTACTTGAACTCCGCGTGCTTGGCTTCGCCGCTCTTGCTATCGGTCGCGCGCTCGTCAGTAAGCGTGATCGTCAGGCCCTTGTTTAGGAACGCGAGTTCGCGCAAACGCTGCGCGAGCGTGTCGTAGTTGTATTCGATTGTGGCGAAGATGTCTTTGTCGGGTAGGAAATGAACCTTGGTGCCGCGCTTCTTAGTGGTTCCCGTCTTCTTAAACTTCGTTGTCGGCACGCCCTTCGTGTAACTCTGCTCCCATACAAAGCCGTCACGCCAGATCTCGAGATCGAGTTGATGCGAAAGCCCGTTCACAACGCTAACGCCCACACCGTGGAGCCCACCTGAAACTTTGTAGGTGGAAGAATCAAACTTCCCGCCAGCGTGAAGAACCGTGAGCACAACTTGCGCGGCAGGCAGCTTCTCTCCGTGGTACTCCATGTCATCGACAGGGATGCCACGCCCGTTATCGACGACTGTGATGGAATTGTCGATGTGAATTGTCACGTCGATCCGGTCGGCATGCCCAGCTAGAGCCTCATCAACCGAGTTGTCCACTACTTCATAAACGAGGTGGTGAAGGCCCATCTCTCCGGTCGATCCGATGTACATCGCGGGACGGAGGCGGACTGCCTCCAGCCCTTCCAAGGCCTTAATGCTGTCCGCTGTGTAATCGCCGTTGTTGCCGTTGATTTTCTTTGGTCTTGGCTCTTTTTCGAGATTCTGCTTTTCTTCCACTTGCGTCCTGGTAGCTGCTGTTTCTTTCAAAGGGGACCCCGTTCAGTTCAAGACAGGAATTAGCCCTGCAAATCACCCGTGGACTAAGCGCGAAATGCGGCGGAAAACAGTTGATTATTCAGGGATTTACCGCCTTTTTAGGCTCTCTGATTTTACCACACCAGCAAGGCCGGTTCGAGCCGAATATTCCTCTGTGCCCGTCCTTTGGGCAGCCACTTGCCTTCGCGATGACTATGAAAGAACCGGCCAGTTTTCCACAGCTTTCCACAGAAATATGTGTTTTCAAATTCGGAACATATTGATATTGTCCAGTCACCAAAGTAACCAGTTACGGGATTACGTCGGTAATGAGGTTACTGGGCATTGTCTTAGGGGGAATCCCATGAAAAAGTCGCTCCGTATGCTGTTCGCCACCGTCGTTATGGCTGCTGCTGTGGCCTCTGCCGCAACCTCTAGCTCAAAGCATCAGCTCAGCAGTGGATGCGAGCCAGTTCCGATGTGTCCTCCGGGAGTTTGCGCTATCAATTAGTAACTGTGCAGCGCGGGTTACTAAAGGGCGTAGTTTTTGCTTGAAGTAGGGCAGGCGAGAGGCTATTCTCCTCCCGAATAGGTGACTTATGCCTGCCCTAAACCTCCAGTCGGCTCTGATCTGGGCGATCTCCCCAGTTCTTCAGGTTCTTTGTGTCGTTCTTCTCTATCGGCGTAAGCTGTTGCCTCAGTTCAGGTTTCTAGCTTCCTTTTTTGCATTTCTGACCGTTAAGGCAGCGGTGCTCTTTTTCTGTTACCGATATTCCTCGCCGCAATCTTGGACCTATTACTCGGCATATTGGGTCGCAACAGCGATGGCAGATATGTTCAAGATCGCTGTTTTGTATGAAATCTTTTGCGCTGCTTTCAAGCCCTTTGCCGGTCTCCAGGATCTGGCCAAGGTCGTTTTCAAATGGGCTGCCGCATCGATTGTTCTTGTAGGGTTCTTGGTGTTCGTGACCACCCCGACATCACAACCTATTAAATTCAATTGGCTAGTTGTCGGTATCTATGACTTCGAAAAGATTGTGCGCCTCATGGAGTGCGCGTTGCTCATGTTCTTGTTCATGGGATCGCAGCACTTAGGCGTCTCCAAGCGGAGCCGAGTCTTCGGATTCGCGCTCGGATTTGGTGTAGATGCATTCTTCCAGTTGCTGGTCTACAGCGCAGCCGCTAACTCTCACGTGAGTAGTCTCCACAAACTGGGGCAGCTTCCCCCAATCGTCTACTTTGTATCGCTCATGATTTGGGTGGCTTACCTGGTGCAGCCCGAGCCAGCACGCGAATCGCTGCATATTCCTCTCACGTCGCCGCTCCTGCGTTGGAACGAAGTTGCTCTCGCATTAGGTCATACCGGTGGCAAGGTTGCCATCAACAGTGCTGCTGAGCCCTTTATGCCCACAGTGGAGCGCATGGTGGAACAAGTAATGCAGAAAGAATCTATGATCGTGGATCG
>CAYNPS010000402.1:0-2308 GCA_964399125.1 uncultured Terriglobales bacterium | reverse complement strand
GTCGAGCATCTGCAAGGTGCCGATCTACACATCTCGCAGGTGTTCCCTGTTTCTTGGGCGACCACCTCTCTTGAGGGCGTGGCCTTCTCGGCTGCTTCGATCACATCGCGATGGAAACATGCAGAGCAACTACCTACTGGAATTGCACTCGAGCAAAGCGGCAGCTGCGCTAGTGAACCAAACCTGAATTAGCGCACCTGCAGGGTGATGATCTACAGATTTCGCAGGTGTTCCCTGTTTCTTTTTTCCCCCGCGCTTGTAGTGCAGCTAAACGACTTTGCTCAGCTTTCTCGCGACGGATTTGTGCGATAGGCGTCATTTCTAACGCTCTGCGCACGACTTCGGGGAGGCGTTCGCTCTCCTTCTTTCTGGGTACCCTATAAGGTTGCGCGATGGTGTCCATGTACAGCTTTGCCGCCTTGAGATCGCCGGCCGCGGCCTTCTCCGCGATCAACCGGACGATGCGGCGATGGAGGATCAGCGCCTCCTGGTCACCTTCGATGACAGCGTCCAAAACAGTTGCAGGCGTGTGACTTAGGATGCGCGATACATACGACTGATGGACTCCCAATTCACGCGCTAACTCGGTCTGGGTGGCGGGTTCGCGAAGCGCGGGTTCCACCAGCTGCCATTCCCGAACTCGATCGAGAATTGACCGTCTTTCTTCTCGCGATAGACGACGTTGCTTCACATTGGCCATGTTGATCTATGTCATAAACGCATCATGCCGTCATTGACCGCGCGATGTTCTCGCTTTGGAGTCGGCGCGGTAGGTGCCTAGACGCCTTACCGCGCCTCTTGCACACACCGTTTACAAATTCAGGCAGAATCGATGACTACCTGATTAGATGCTGAATGTGACCGATTGAGTTCGAATCTGAGCTGATACCACTCTGTGTTTGCGGCAAATCTATGCTCAGTAGCGGCATTCATGCCACGAGTTGTCGCACCATCAACCCGGATCAATTTGCTACGATTTCTCGCATACCGATCGATAGTCAATCTGCCACGAGTTCTCTGAGGGTAGCGAATTCTCTTTATTTAAAAAAGTATGAATTCTTAGGATCGGGTGTGTGTACATTTCGTGGCACTTCCCGTGTCTGTGGGCACCTGTGTAGAAGTCGTGGTCATATTGCGATTTAAGCCAATATTCTTGCTAAAACAAATCCCCTGTCGTGCAAGCAGATCGGGGAATGTAAGCAATAGTGGGGTGTAAAAGTAGTGGCGAGTTCCCGGCTGGTCGAACTTTAGGCAAACACGATCAATTCCGTCAACTGGCCGCCCGTTGCTTCCGACGCCAGCGCGCAACTTTGTCGCTATTCTGACATTTGTCAGAGCAGTGCTGCTTATCTGCGCGAGCACGAACAAATAGACTTTGGCACCGACGGCAAACCGCCAAACCCGTACCGCCTGAAAAAATTGGTAATGAGAGTACGTGAACAGCGGTTCTCAAATCTGCACAAAAAATCGCTGGCAAAAAACGTTCTTTATTCCACCAGAGTACAAGCCTTGCCTGCTCCATCTCATCGGTGGTAATGCCGGCAACAATTGTGGGATGCCTGCCAGCGTGCTCCAAGTCCTCAGCGAGTCGATCTGCATCACTGCCAGGCACTGGCTCTCGCTTGGGGAGCCGGCCATAGACCACCACACCGTAATCTGGCTCCCAATCCACATCTAGATCCGTGTGAAGGGCCCGAGCTGCCAGGAATCTGTAAGAGGCTTTGATATCGTCCAGCGAGTAGCGCTCGCGATTCTGAAGCTTGTTACGAAGCGTGATGACGTAGACTAATTCCTCCTTCGCGGATTCCCCAAGGATGTTCCAGATCTTCTTCCCCCTCGCACTCCGTGGATCTAGATCGCTAGGCCCCAACGCGATTATTTGACGATCTTTCCATGAGATCTCCTGGCTTCGCGCAGGCCGAACGCTTTTGTCGCTCTTGCGACGCAGGGGCGGCTCCTCCGGTATTGAGACACCGAAGGTATCCGTGCCGTCCGGCTGTTCTCCGGGGAGAAGGTCGGCAAATATCAGAACCGGCATCTCTGTAACCGTTTCGTACTGCGGTCCGGACATATTCGCGATTTTAGTTCATCTGTGTGGGTAGTAGCACAAGGAGCAGGAATATGGATGTAGTTGAAATCAGCGCAGTAGAAGCAGCCCGCCGCTTGGGAGTAGGGCTCGACTACCTCTACTCGCTGCTCTGGACAGGAAAGCTGGCTGGACGCAAGGTCAATGGCAGCTGGCGCGTTTCTGCCGAAGCCGTAGAAGAACGAATCCGTCTGCAGGAGAGTCGCCGTGGCAATTAAAAAA
>CAYNPS010000401.1:0-2329 GCA_964399125.1 uncultured Terriglobales bacterium | reverse complement strand
GAGCTGCAGCGCTCGGAGTGGATCTCGACGAGCACATCACGTTCTGCATTGAAGCCATGAAGAAGATTGCGCCCGAGTTGGGCTTGGGTGAGTAATTGAGGGCATGTCAATTGCTGTTGCCCAGTCTTCCCTCTGAGATTAGAATCCGCGCAACAAAAAGCCGTGGACTTTGATCAGGAGGGGAGATGAGAGCAAGAAGACTCGCGTTCGGATTGGCGTTGTGTTTTATTGCTGCGTTCTGTTATGCATCCGATCCCAGTATCGGAACGTGGAGGCTGAACGAGGCGAAGTCGAAAATTCCAAAGGGAAGTCCGAAGAACCAGAAGGTGGTCTATGAAGCATTGGGCGACAGCGTGAAAGTGACCACCGATGGCATCGACGCGCAAGGACAGCCTGCGCACACTGAGTGGACAGGCAAGTTCGACGGCCAGGATTATCCGGTGACGGGCGGCTCAATCGAGGACGCGCGCGCGGTAAAGAAACTCAACGACCACACCTTTACGATCTCCTTGAAGAAAGAAGGTAAAGAAGTAGGGACCGGGCATATTGTCATCGCCCCAGATGGAAAGTCGCGCACAGTAACCATCACGCGAATTGGTGCGGATGGGAAGAGGATCACGAGCAGGGCTGTATACGACAAACGATAGCGGCTCTCGACGTGAAAAAACTTCCGGCCGCGCTTCTCTGCGCGTTTGTCATCCCTTTGAGTTCATGTTCGCGAGAGCAGCAATGGCCTGTTTACTGCGGATTTGATGGCGCGCATCATTCCTCACTTGCGCAAATAAACCGTTCCAATGTGAACCAGCTTGGTGTCGCGTGGTCCTACGACACGGGCGAGACAGGAGGACTGCAGACTAGTCCGCTCGTGGTTCATGGGGTGCTTTACGGCATAACTCCATCACAAAAAATATTTGCGCTCAGTGCAGGTACCGGAGCACTGAAGTGGAAGTTCGACTCCGGCGTGACCAGCACACAGCCGAATCGCGGGCTGGCGTACTGGGAACGGAGCGGCGAGGCGCGCATCATCTCTGGGGTCATGAACTTTGTTTACGAACTGAATGCCAAAACCGGAGAGCCGATCTCCAGCTTCGGCGAACAAGGTCGCATTGATCTGCGCGAGAATCTAGGGCGAGACCCGGCCACAGTCTCTATCGCTCTGACAAGCCCGCCGGTGGTGTACAAGGACCTCTTTATCGTAGGTGGACGCGATCCAGAAACCCTCCCCGCGGCTCCCGGAGACATTCGCGCTTACGACGTTCGAACCGGGAAACTGCGCTGGAGCTTTCGCACAATTCCTCATCCCGGCGAGTTCGGCTACGAAACCTGGCCCAAAGATGCATGGAAGACCAGCGGCGCGGCCAACAACTGGGCTGGGATGACGCTTGATGTTAAGACTGGAATCATCTACGTTCCCACTGGATCGGCGGCATTTGATTTTTATGGCGGGGATCGCATCGGCGACGATCTCTTCGCGAACTGCCTGCTCGCGCTAAGAGCCGAAACCGGCGAGCGTGTGTGGCATTTTCAGGCAGTCAGGCATGATCTGTGGGACCGCGACTTCCCTGCTCCGCCGGTTCTGGTAAAAGTCAGGCGCAACGAAAAAACAATCGATGCTGTCGCGCAAACGACCAAGCAGGGGTTCGTTTATCTCTTCGATCGAGCAAATGGCACTCCACTTTTTCCTATTGAGTACCAGAGGTATCCATCGAGCGATGTGCCCGGAGAGATGACTGCGGCGGAGCAGCCGCTGCCCAGCGCGCCTGCGCCGTTCGTTCGTCAGCTTTTGACGCAGGACCTGCTTACAAACCGCACTCCCGCCTCCCATGAATGGGCGCTGCAGAAATTCAAAACTCTGCGCAGCGAGGGGCAGTTCGTCCCATTAAGCACCAAGCAGGACACTGTCGTGTTCCCCGGATTCGACGGCGGTGCAGAATGGGGTGGAGCGGCCTACGATCCCGAAACGGGACTGCTGTATGTGAACGCCAATGAGATGGCATGGTATGCACGGCTGATTAAGAACGCTGCCAGCCCTCTCAGCGGACGCGGTATTTATCAACAGCAATGCACGATCTGCCACCGCGACGATATGGCCGGCTCGCCTCCACTCTTCCCTTCATTGCAAGGCATCGGCCAACGTTCCAGCCGCTCAGCGATCGTGAACATCGTTCAGAAGGGCCAGGGGCGCATGCCGGCATTTCCCAACCTCTCGCCCGATGAGCTGAAAGCGCTCACCGACTACTTGATCGAGGGTACGAACAAAGAACTGGCTGGCGCCGAGCCGGTGAGCCCTACGATGCCCTACCGGTTTTCGGGATACACGCGTTTTCTC
>CAYNPS010000400.1:0-2334 GCA_964399125.1 uncultured Terriglobales bacterium | reverse complement strand
CCCCGCTTATTGCTTATGCCTACTGCTTATTGCTGACTCACCGGCGCTATGCCCGACATCTTTGGTAGCGCATGAACTACGCCAGTTTCGGCATCATCAATGCTGATTCCGTTGTTTACCAGCGTAGCACCGATGGAGTGGTCTAACTCCACTCTGGCTTTCGCGTATGCAGTTGTGGCCGTCACCAGATTCGATTCGGCTACAGCCAGATCGCGACCTACCTGAAGAACCTGCAGGCTGGTCGAGGCGCCCAGAGCGAGTTTTTTCTGCTCGATGTCCAACGTGCGCTGCGCGACTTCAACAGCCTTCCTCGCTGCTACTACCCGAGCTCGATACTGAGTGACGGCGAACTGCGCGTTGCGGACTTCGATGCCGACCTGGTTCTGCAGCTGCTGCAAGTGCAGTTCAGCTTGCCCGTATTCCAATTCGGAACGAACCTGATCGGCCTGCGCGGCACGGTTACGCAGCGGAATGCTTAAGTTGAAACCGACGGAATAATCCGGGGAACTGCCGTTAAAGGTGCGGGTGAAGACGTCGCCAAATCCCGTTACGGGAATACCCGCACCGCCGGGACTAAGCGGATTCGGCACACCCGCCAACCCCGATCCACCATAGAAGGCGACGAGGTCCAATGCCGGCAGCAGGGCATTCTTTGCGGCTTTACGCGAGATCTGACGGTTCGTCATGTCGATTCTCGCCTCAGCCAATTCTGGGCGGTGCGAAAGCGCTTCCGCAATCAGATCCTGGATCGGAACCACAGGTTCCGTTTCGGGGACGCTGATTGTGTCGGTTGGAACCACGTTCGCCGATGCAATTTCAACATCGCTCAAATTGCGCGTGATTGCATTCTTCATCAGCAATTCCTGCAACTGCAGGTTGGTTTGAGCGATGATCAGGTCCTGGTTGCTGGAATCAACTACTGACTCATCGCGCGTGACCTCGATGGGCGCAATCGCTTGCAGTTCAACTTGTTTCTTGTCATCTTCCAACGTCTTCTGCGCGAGAGCTAGAGAGCGCTCCTTTACCTTCACGTCCTCTACAGCATTAACGAGATCCCAGTAGATGTTCTCGATCTGCGTGGCCGTTGCGATGACCTGGTTGCGAAAAGCGATATCAGTCACCTCGCGATTGTTCTTCGCGATGTGAAGGAAGCGCAGGTTAGGGCCAAGCCCAAATCCGGAAAGCAGGCGCTGCCTAACCGTGAAGCGAAATGCCGAATTGAGCAGCGGTATCAATTCGGTAAAACGGGCATTCGTAGTTTCGCGCGTGTTCTGCATTCCAAAGTTAATCGAGGTGCCCGTTGGGAAGGCTTCCTGAAAGCTGGCATTAGCATTTGCCGTGTTGAGCTGCTGAGCAGGAACGCCGGTCGTAACCTGGTTGGCGATAGGGAAGATCGCGTGCTCGATGTTGAACTGCGTGTTGATCTGCGGGTCATAAGAACTTACCGGTGCACCGGTTCCAATTGTGGATTGCACGAGACCGCCGGCACCACTACCTGCTCCGCCAGCTCCTGCCGTCGATCCGCCTGCGCCTGCACCGGGAGCGCCGCTACCGAATCCGCCGATGCCGCCGCCGGGCGTCCCCTGCACTACCCCCGTATTGACTCCGAGCGCCTGTGCGCCTGCCTTGGTGCGAAGAACATCCGTATCGGCGATGTCGAGGTTATAGCGTGCAATCGCCAGGTCGAGATTGTTCTCCAGCGCCAGCGCAATGGCATCGTTCAACGACAGCATCAGCTTGCCGTCTTTGATGAGCTGATTGATTCGTGGGGAGTTGTCGAGCTTGGGACTACGCAGCGTCCGACCTTCATACGGCGCAAGCAGATTGGGGAACGACTTGCGCGACTTCGAAAAGTCAATCCTCGTGCGCTCAATCTCCGGCGCAGGCTGCTGGGCGGGACTGCTGGTGCTCGCCGTCGGTTCTGGAGCGGCTGGAGCAGGCTGTGCTGCCGTCATAGGAGCTTGTGGCGGATGGTCAGCCGGGTTGGTCTGCTGGGCAGTTCCAAAAGTGGAAAGCGTGGCGATGCAGAACAGCGCTATTGCTCTGAGCTGCGGATAAAAACACTTATGCATCGGCTTCAAGGCTCCTTGTGTGTTGGCAATCGGCATTCGGCACTCAGCATTCGGCCAACTGCTCTTGTCTTCATCGGCCCGCTGAAAGCTGTCGGAACCGTCGCACTGTGGGGAGCGCTCTGAACTCCCCCATGAGCCGAACGCCGCCTGCCGAGTGCGTGAGTTACGTCACCAGCGCTCCGGCCTCGACTGGGTGAGCTGTGTCTCCGACGATCCAGCCATCGAGCAGCTTGATCGTGCGATGGCCGTAGGCTGCATTGGC
>CAYNPS010000399.1:0-2362 GCA_964399125.1 uncultured Terriglobales bacterium | reverse complement strand
GGAACTACGGTGCTCGATTCCTGATGAGTTTCGGAATGGGCACTCTGCTCGTAAGAGGCGATCGGAGATTCCTCAGCGCGATATTTCGCCAGCGATTCACCAGGTAGCGCGAGAACCGGCGGACCGGCGGGCGCTTCAATCCTGGCAGCCTCCCGTTCTGGTCTTCTGGCTGAACCTTGCCAGCGTGACCCGGAGCGTCCGCGAACACGGTCCTCGGCTGGTGGAGCTTGTTGTGAAGTACGTCCGCCGCTGTCTGGCTGTCCCTCCTCGCGATTTCGATACTTCGAGATTGATTCTCCCGGCAATACTGCCATGGATCCGCTACTTGGAAGGGGCTGCGGCGGTGTGCGGACGCTCTGCAGCTCAGGGTACGCCGGAGGAGTTTCGGCTCGATGCTCCGAAGATACTTTTGTTGCTCCTGCGTGACTCTGCTCGAGAGCTTCTGGTTGTCGATATTTGGACAGCGATTCGCCGGGAAGAACCACTGGTTCGTCGCGAGTTGTGTCCGTTTCGCTGTTCTCGAATGCCGGAGCGGAGGCTTCCGATTCCCGTTGGGCAGGAGACGACTGGGCCTGATCACCGAATCCTCCACGCCCTCGACGCCGACCTCTACGTCCGCGCCAGCGTCGTGGACCGCGGTCGAATTGTTGGTCGACTCCAGCCTGCTCATCTGCTGTTTTAGCATCGCCGCTCGCGGCAGAATGCTGTTCCTCTGTTTCGGCTGACGCCGGCGAACGCGGCTGTGCCTGCGCCTCAGTAGAAGCGCGATTAACTACCTGCTCAAAGTCTTCCTGGTCTTCCTGCTCTTCAAGGAAATCGGTGACATAAAGGAAAGCGTCGCGCTCAAGCCCGATATCGACGAATGCAGATTGCATTCCGGGAAGGACTCGGGTAACGCGACCCTTGTAAATTGAACCCGCCAGCGTGTATTCGTTCTCACGCTCAAAGTAAATTTCGGCGAGTTGTTCGTCTTCGACAACCGCTACTTTTGTTTCGTGCGGTGTCGTAGAGATGAATAGTTCTTTGGCCATGCCTGCTCCAGTAGAATGGCAAGCGAGAACCAGTTCAGGAGGTCAGTACCTCTTTCCGGATAGGACTGGAGCGCTGCAGCATGTGAACTTCGGTGGAACGAACGGGGTAGGCGGAGGATTCGAAGTCCGGCGGGCTGGGTAATACTTCGAACTTTAAACCTATCGCGATCATGCTCGCGGCCTTGCTGCCTTGAGAACTTGTGGCCACTGTACCGGAATCTTAACCTCTCACTGAAATGTCGGTGATTGGATGAACCCGGACGGGCCGTTAACCTGTCCCCTGGCAGAATGTGGAACTCTTGAGTCCTCTCCGGCTCGTCTCGACTGCCGGTGCCCTCATCTTCGTGGAGGGCTGAACGTTAATATCGTTGGCGTCCTGCGACGCAAACTCCGGACCGCCGTGGTCCGGCACAACAAAAACCTGGACACCCGATTCATCGCGCTTCTCGATGGATCAGGGATTTTATCCTTGGCCGAGTAACTCTACTCGGGCCTCAAGCCTGCTTGCCTCAATTCACGAATCTGCGCATTCGGATGTTATTCACAATGCCCAGGGCAAGAAACGTGAACAAGACGGACGATCCGCCATAACTCATCAACGGCAACGGGATGCCGGTCACCGGCATAAAGCCAACGACCATGCCTACGTTAACGAGAATATGAAAGACCAGGACCGCTACTACTCCCATAATAATCAGAGTCCCGGCCCGGTCGGGTGCAGTTTGTGCGTTTTGAATCAAACGCATCAACACTATGAAGTATAGCAGCAGAACGAGCAACGCCCCCACGAAGCCGTGCTCCTCAGCGTAGGCAGCAAAGATGAAGTCCGTATAGGGTATCGGAATAAACGCGCCCTGCGTCTGGCTGCCCTTCATCGCTCCCTTTCCCGTCAGTCCGCCGGATCCGACGGCAATCAGCGACTGCTGAATCTGGTATCCGGAACCCCGAGGATCTGCTTCAGGCTCGCTGAAGCTGGTCAGACGCTGCTTCTGATATGGCTTGAGCCCCCAGCGCCACACCGGATAGATCATCACAGTTCCCAGCAGCAGAATAGTGATGGCGTGCTTGAACTGAATCCCGCCGAGGAACAGGGCGCAAATGAGCACTGGGATATAGGTCAGCGCAGTTCCCAGATCGGGTTGTTTGAGCACAAGCACCATGGGAACGCCGGCTATAAGGAAAGATTTGACGATGTCGCGCAGAGTAACTTCGCGTCCGGCCAAATCTGAAAAATATTTAGCCAACGCGAGTATCAATACGAGTTTGATCCATTCCGATGGTTGGAAGTGCTGACCTCCGGGCAATTTGATCCAACGCTTAGCTCCGAGTAC
>CAYNPS010000398.1:0-2375 GCA_964399125.1 uncultured Terriglobales bacterium | reverse complement strand
TAAACCCGAATCATTTCTTTGCGGTATTCAGGCGTAAGGAGTGAAGTCGTTAGTGGTTTGGCGACTCGCGCAGCGAGCTCGCCTACGACCGCTGCCGAATGTTCGGTGAACAGCTTTCCGGCGAGTGCGTGTCGGGCTTCGTGTACCAATATGGGAGCGGGATTTACGGCAGTTATGGCTACGCGAGCATCTTCAATGAATCCCCGGCCATTCTTCTTCAGCGCCACGGCAACGCCTGCTAGAGGATAGTCGATGGATCCGCGCAGGCGCAGCTTCTGATACGCGCCGCGAAAGCCTGACATCCTGTCAGGAAGGAAGACGCGTGTGAGCATTTCCCCTGGGCTGAGCTTAATCCGTGCATCTCCGACCCCAGTGTAGAAATCGGCGAGCGGGACGCGTCGAAAACCAGAAGCATTGGCAATCTCGATTTCGGCATCCAGACAAAGCAGAGCCGCAGGCGAGTCTGCCGAAAATGCCGCCCAACACTTTTTGCCTCCCGGAGCTACATGGCAAAGATCTCCATCTTTCTTAATGCAGAAGCCGCACGATTTTCTCCAGGTGAGCGATTGGTTGTACCAGAGGCAACGCGTGTCGAGACAGATGTTTCCGCCGATCGTGCCCATGTTGCGCAAAATCGGCGACGCGACTGTGGCGACAGCTTCATGCAGCACGGGATAGCTGCGGCGGATGAACTCGGAATCCTCGAGAGCGGTTAGCGTGACGAGCGCGCCGATTTCGGTACCGTGTCCCGGAATGGAACGGATGCCCTGCAGCTCCTCGATGCGGCGAATGTCGAGCAGGTATTTCGGAGTGAAGAGACGCTGCTTCATCGAGGGCAGAAGGTCCGTGCCGCCGGCGATGATTTGCATCTCGCCTGTGTGCTTCGAGAGATGGACCACAGCCTCCTCGATTGTGCGCGGACGCAGCAGTTTGAAATCAGGAAGGCTCATGCGCGTTGAGGGCCGAATGTCTCCACTGAAGATTTCGGAATCATGAACAAGGACAGCACCAGCAGCAACCCGACCGCAAGGCAATCAATCTAAACCAAGCAAAGTAGCTACTCACTTCACTGTAGTCGGGGGCCCAATGCGCTGCAAGCCAGTTGTCCTCATCGCACTTTGTGCGATCTTCGGTTTCATCCTAAGTGGCTGCGGCAGCACGGGGTCGCAATCCAGTTCCTCTACGCAGAGCCCCAATGCGGGAGGCAATCCTGGCTCCAGTTCTGCTGGCGGGTCGCAACCGGGTTCTGGAACGAATTCGGGAGGCTCGGGCGGCGGGACAGGTTCGACCGGCGGATCGGGCAGTGGTACAGGTTCAGGAGGTTCGGGTGGCTCCGGTTCAGGTTCAGGAGGCAGCACTACACCGGGCTTTGCGGAATCGAAAGCATCGCTGGGCTTTGCAGGTCAGGTGCTTACGGCGGACTTCAACAACGATGGACATCCTGATCTTCTGGTTTTCCGATCGGGGCTCGAGGTTCTGTTGAACAACGGTTCCGGGACCTTTGCTGCTGCGATTACTTCAGCGTTGCCGACCGGAGCCACAACCATCGTTCAGGTCGCCTTGGCAGATTTGAACGGCGACGGGTTTACCGACGTTGCTGCCTGCACCGTTGGCGCAAACGGAACAAGCGGCAGTGCAGCCGTATACCTGAATGACCATTCTGGGAAACTTGTGTTGGGTCAGGTAATTCCGCTGCCGGCTCCCTGCAAGGGAATCGCTGCCGGCGATGCCAATCGAGACGGCAAAGCCGATCTGGCGATCGCGTATTACACCGGGTCGTTTACAGCCCCGACCAGTCAGATAGCCACCTGGTTCGGAGACAGCGCCGGACAATTCGCCAACCCTGTGACGCAAACCGTCACGCTTACATTCACCCAGGATCCGACTAGAAACCCGTGCTCCATAACTGCTGCCACCGGCGCCGACTTCGATGGCGATAGCACACTCGATCTGTTGGTTTTTGGTTCATGTCAGCAAGGTAGTGCCGCTACTACTGGTAACGTCTACCTCGCTCACGGCGACGGCACTGGACACTACGCACTCACGAAACTCAGCGAGGCTTATACCAGCGCCTCGTCGAGTTCAGCGCCCTACATCAAAGACGTAAATGGAGACGGTAAGCCTGACGTGGTTTACGTTCAGGAGCAAACGGGTCCGCACGATTCCGATGCGACCGATATCGACTACGCAGTTAACAACGGGTCGAGTTTCACCCTGGTGCGGACAGTTACTGCGAGCTCTTATGCAAGTAATGGGAACTTTATAACCGCCGGCTCACCATTAAACGGACCAGGTACTGCGATCGAGGGATTCAGAACTGAGACCGTGTCCGCAGCTCCTTGGACCTACGGCGTGAGCCTCTTTAACGACGTGAA
>CAYNPS010000397.1:0-2377 GCA_964399125.1 uncultured Terriglobales bacterium | reverse complement strand
GACTCGTTGATGCGCACGCCCCAAAGAATGATCGATGGATGGTTCCAGTCGCGGCGAATCATCCGACGGACGTTGTCGATCGAGATCTCCTGCCATTGCAGGTCGCCGATATGCTGCCATCCGGGAATTTCTTCGAAGACCAGCAGCCCGAGTTCGTCGCAGGCATCGAGAAAGTGCGGAGACTGCGGATAATGCGAGGTCCGGACGATGTTGCACTTCAATTCCCGTTTCAGGATGTAAGCGTCCCGGCGCTGCGGACGGGCGCCCATCGCCTGGCCAACGAAGGGAAAAGTCTGATGACGATCCAAGCCGCGCAGCTTGATCACCTGCCCGTTCAGCTCGAATCCATGATCAGTAAACTGCGCCTGGCGAAAGCCGATGCGGCGCGAGTCTTCGTCGAGGACAGAATCGCGCTGCTTGAGGCGTACCACGACGGCGTAGAGATTCGGATTGCTTAAATCCCATTTCCGAACTGGGCCCAAATTGCTGAGCGTGATGTCATACGCGACCGGCTCCTGCGTGACGCCTCCGCCCTGAATGCTCTTGGTCGCATGCGCAACGATGCGATCACCATCGCGCAGCTCAGCTTCGAGTGTGAGCGATCCTTTCTCAGGAGCGAGGCGGGCGACGAAGCAGGAGATGTCCACCGACGGATGATCTGTCAGCACGTCGCGCGGCTTGGCAAAGATGTTTTCGAGATACGTCGGCTGCACAAGACGGAGGTGGACATCGCGATAGACTCCGCCAAACGTCAGGTAGTCGATGAGGCCGCCGAAGGGAGGAATATCGGAACGCTCGGTGGAATCGAGTTCGACGGCGAGCAGATTGTCCCCGTCCCAGTTAATGTGCGCCGTGATCTCGAACGAGAACGGCGTGTATCCGCCTTTGTATTCGCCCAGGCGCTGGCCGTTGATCCACACTGTTGAAGCAGTCATCGCGCCGTCGAAATCGACGAAGACATGCCGTCCGCGAGCTTCGGACGGAAGACGGAACTTGCGTCGATAGATCGACACGAACTCGTACGACTTCTCGTCGAAGTCATGCCACGGCAGCATCTTGTTCGTGTGCGGCACGGTGACCTGTTCGAATTTCGAATCGTCGAAGTCGGGCGCAGTGTCGTTCTGCGCGCGCTGCGGGCTGAAGCGCCAGTTGCGATTGATGGAAAAGACCATCCTGCCAGTGGCGGGTGCCGGAGCTCCGAAGGTTTCTGGGAGAAGTGAAAATCCCGCCAGTGCAACCGAGCCACCCTTAACAAAATCTCTTCTGTTCATGATTCCTTTCCAAAGCGAGATTGTGAGCGGGCCAGTGTTTCAGAAGGAGACGAGGATTGCAACAGAACGCTGTTTGAGAGGGCACGACTTCAGTCGTGCCGTTTTGCGATGCATTCAGCTCTCTTGAGCGCCGGAGGCGCGGCATGCTTCGTGAGATACCGGGCCTCCGGCTCAACACAGAAGATGGTCGGTTCCCCATCGCCACGGTTAAAACCATGCCTTCTCAAAGCCACTCGCCTAGCACGTGCCGAACTCGTTCCCACTTGCACCAGCACTCCACGAAGCCCTACATTAGTTCGCATGACCGACGTTCGACCGCACAACGAAACTCCGGGAAACCCGTTTGAGTTCGGCATCACCCTGCTCATCTGCGTTGCTGTCGCTGCCACGATCGCTGTTCTCATTTGCGGCGTTGCTTTCCTGTATTGGAAATAAGCGAGCAGAATGGCCGCTCCTCTCGTCCATTGGCCGCAAGGCGCCACCGCCAACGTGGAGATCTTCTGGCGCTGGCTGCACATCGTGAGCGCGATCCTCTGGATCGGCTTCCTTTATTTCTTCAATCTGGTGAGCACACAGTTCGCGGCCGCGCTCGATCCGGGAATGCGCCCGCGAGTTTTGCCCCGCCTGATGTGGCCCGCGCTCAACTGGTTCCGCTGGAGCTCGCTCGTCGCAGTCCTCTCCGGCTTCGCCTACTTCGGCCAGATCGCCGGCGCTGAAGCCAAGAATGGGAACGGGAAAGCCGGCGCATTCTTCCTGAGCTGGCTGGTGATCTGGGTTGTCGTCTGGATCATCTTCTACGCCCTGCTCCGCGCAGGCAATAAACCGCTGCTGTACATCGGCACCGCGGTAGTAATGATCGTAGCTTCATGGCTCTTCCTGCGCCTGAACGCGCACGGATGGGAGAGCAATCGCTCGCTCTCAATCGGAATCGGCGGAGGCATGGGACTCTTTCTGCTGCTGAACGTCTGGGGAATCGTCTGGCGCGCGAATAAGAAGATCCTCCGCTGGATGGAGTCAGAAGGAGCGAGCGCCTCAGCCATGCCGGCAAATCTGGGGTCGCTTGCACGTCAATCAGCGCTGACCTCCCGCTTCAGCTTCTACCTGAC
>CAYNPS010000396.1:0-2396 GCA_964399125.1 uncultured Terriglobales bacterium | reverse complement strand
GATCGAGGAGCAGAAACTCGAGAACATTGTTCGCGAACGTGGGGTTCGCCTGAAGTACGCACGCTATTGTCTTATACCTAAGCGAATCGAACTTCTTAGACACGCTGCAGCCAGAATCGAAAATAGTTTCTAAACCTTTCGCGCTAGCCGAATTCTGCTCCACCCATTGTTTACGGGGGCCTTGGTCCCACTTGTTCTTCTCATCAGCGCTCGGCTCGCTGTTTTGGTAGTCCGATTTGTACAGAAGGTGGCCCTCTGCGCTCACGTTGCCCGTAGCCATCAATTTGGCAAATTGATCCAACTCAGCATTGTCCCACGGCGCCTCTTCGGCCGGGGTGAATGGTGCATAACCGCTCCAGGGGGTGGGGAACTCCCTTTCATTCGCCGGCCATTCAGTGCTTTGATGTGATCCGGGATTCCCGTGGTGGTGTGCCCATCCGGGTAGTTCACGATGATGTTTTGGCCGTGGCTCTTATGAAGGTTTTCCCACTGCTGCCTGGTGTAGACGTGGAAATCGAGGTCGTCGAAGTTGGCCAGGTTCTTGGCCAGTTTCGGCGGCATGCCCGCTACCGTTGGCGTCGGTTCGCTAACCTTGCTGCTTGGCCAGCTGTTTTGCGCGGTAGCCGTGCCCGGGCTCTCGTCTTAAACTCCATTGAGCTTTTTGATAGCGTTTCGAATCAACGGGATGATTCTTTCCGGCGAGTGCGCTATTGAACTATGCTGATCCACGCCACCCGGTGGAAGCACGGTCATGACGCTCTCGCCCACCGGTGCACATGTCACCGACATGGGCGAATCCAGCGCAAGGACCCCTTGCTCGAGTCCGTGCGCCCCCACGGCAGCCAGCAAGTACAAGATAAACAAACCGCCGACGGAAAAGAGCAATCCGGCGTGAACTAACTCCGCGATGTGGAGGGGCAGTACACGCCCTACCATCAGCGCCAAATTTCCAAAGATCCCCAACGTGCAGATGAGTGAGCCGCGATCTCGCGCCCAGTGCAGTGCTTGAACAAATCCAAACATCGAGTTGACCTCGTCGCCTGCGGCATAGCACGGCATCTCCTTCCGTATACGTCGATCGGCAATTGTGATGTCGATCAACCACTCTCGCGTTTTGATTCGTCGAACAAGCATAATCAAACCAATTGAGAGCACCGCCCACGCGAGGAGCAACGTCACGACAGCAATCAATCGTTTCAACGCGTACGCCGGCACCGTTTCCAAGTGAAACAATGACATGAGAGGCAGGCTCATGAGACCGGCGAGTACGACGAGTAATGTCTTCAGGCCTGGCGTCGAAGCAGGATAGGGCGTTTCCACCTGGACAAAGGGCGTATTTAAGTAGATCGCTGCATCAAGATGGAAGGTGATGATCGTTGAAGCCCACGCCAAGATGTTCCCGCCGTGACTGTGGCAGACCGCCATAATCGGCGATGTAGGATAGAGAATTTTCAGGCGTTCAAGCTCCGGAGGCAGCTTTTCAGCGGCGACTTTTCGTGCGTCGGCGCTGTTCGCGCCCGACCATTCCAATGCGGCAAGCCCGAAGCCCGGCAAACCCTCGACCATCTTCCTAACGAAATCGGAATTCTTCTGAGTCCAGTGAGCACACTGCCACCAGGAGGTACCCGGAATGAGGACAACGATCGGCTGACCCGGCCGAGGGTCATGAAGGTATTTGAATGTAGGCTGGAGCAAGCGACGAAATAGTCCTCGGACAACCGGGATTCGATGAATGAAGGATTGCATATATCGATCTCCACGACGCCCCATGTGCTTCCGTATAGTAGGTCACCCCACACAGGTTGCTTCAATTGCGGATTTTCCTTCCAGATTTTGTGCCCACTAGGCAAGAAAAGTACGCGCTAGTTCGCGCGAGGCGTACGCGGATCGCTGATTTTCCTGAGTACCTCGAAGTGCCGGGTTTGCCTGGTTTGGTCGAAAGCCGCCGATTGCATCGGGTCTAGTGTTTTTCTACCGAGCGGGCCCAGCCCGTGAGCATGCAATTGTTTCACCGCGGGTTTCCTCTTACCCAGATATTTGTGAGTACAGTCCCGGGCGAGGACTACGACGCTGCGGGAGGTACTGCGCGTGGTTGTAGGCCCCGCGGACGGTGTTCTGTTCCGTGTGCGCAAGCTGGGCCTCGATCGTCGCATGATGCAGGCTTGGGCTGATTACCTGGACACCCTGCGTGCAAGGAGCTCGAGGTCGCCTAGCAATACATCTCTGAGCAAGCCGAGTCCACGAGACATCGACACTCCGCAGGTCCAATCTGTCCCGGAGCTGGCTGCCTGCCCGGATCACGAAGCCTCTCAGTTGGCCGCGCGGCAGCTCCCAGATGCGCGCGATCCCTGGCAGCGCCTGGAAGGCACACTCGCTCGCCTCACCGAACTGCTCTC
>CAYNPS010000395.1:0-2404 GCA_964399125.1 uncultured Terriglobales bacterium | reverse complement strand
CGCAAGTTTATCGAGTACGCACGGCGAGTTCTAAATGATAGCCGTTATTATCCGCCCGGCTCGACAGTACCGCTATATGGTCGCATTGGCACTCTACTCGAAATGTATCATGGTGGCTAAGGCTGCTGTTTTGCAGAAGGAAAACGGCTTTTCTGACGAAGCGTTCGGGATGACACGCACACTTGTTGACATATTCATCACTCTGCCTTACATCGCTAGCAGTGATACCGAGGAACTGGCCTGCCGCTTCACGCACCCGAAACTCTCGCCAATCGCGCGAGAGCGGGCCAATGCCTTTGGTGGGGCCGCCGCTCTCCGCTACGAATGTCAGAGGCATAACCTTTTGAAACTCCAAGCGCTGAGACTATGGCCGAACGTGTAACGCCTGGAAGAAGCGGTTGAATTCTGGCTACATATGCCTCTTTATTGAGCCAAGCAGGGAGACTAGAGGGTTTCCAAGCATACCGAGCAATAGCATTGCGGCGCTGTGTTTCGGCGCGGCTGATCTGTGCTTCGGCACTGTGTGATATCACGCGTCCGGATCGCGCAGCCTCAATCATGTGTTCCCTTGATTTGCCAATGGCACAAGAGGCACAGCGCTGGCCGCCTGAAGTGACCGGGGTTCCGCAATCTCGGCAGATACTCTCTAATTGTGGCTTGGAGTGAGACGGGGCGACATTTAAGCTGCCCTTAGTCTCCCGTCTGTGACTTTGCGTCAGCCGCGTAGCCGGAGCGAATGCGCGCTTGGGCTTCGATGTTTCTGACCAAAGGGTACGAGCAACCCACTCTGTACATGGAGCGAGGGTGCGCGCCCAAGTCATTGCGGTTTGTGACAGCCGCACTGCAAATGATCCCATCAATCGGCAGTTCCCGTCGCGCTGCTCAAAAAACCATTCCCGTTTCAATGGCCCGCGAGTAATCCAGTCCAGCACAAGCTCATCCACCTCTGGCCGGATAGGTTCCATGAGGTCACAGGCCAAGCTATCGCGATTAGGTGCATCTACATGGAGAAAACCCAAACCCGGATCGAGCCCCAGGGCGGCGGCGGCAAGGCGGGATTCTGATTCCAGCAGAGCGTAGAGATAATTCAACATGGCATTGGCGGGATTTACCGCCAGACGTGGCGACCGTGTTAGCGGGGATTTGCGTGTTCCGAAGGTACGCCAATGCTCTGGCACACGTGGAAGGTCTTTGGTAGGGAAAATAATGGGCAAGCTTCGCCAAGCGCCCCAATAGGCGGCGGCAGCCCGTGATTCCACGAGTCGAACTGCATCAATACTTTCGGCGGTTTCAGATTGTTGACGTAAGCACGCGATATTGTCCGCGATTGCCGGATCACGCAGTTTATCCCGCGCAACTCGTTCTTGTCCGGTTAATTTCTGTCCAATAAGTTTTCGCGCGATTAGAAGGCTTAATCCAGTCTCGCCAGCCAAAGCCTGCGCGCGACGAAGCCGGGCATCTGACGGGCGGACTGGGCCCGTAGTAGTGAGCACGGAACCATCACGATCCAGCATCACAAATGCCGCATCTTGATCTGATAACCAATGGAGCGCCGCAAGCGAAATCATTCCATCGGCTCCAATCACAACGAGCCGACGAAGGCCATGACCCACACGAGGAAGGCGCGCTTGGTAACGTTCTGGCCCAATGCCATCTTCCAAGACCAGATGCCCTCGATCGACATGCACCTTAATGCCATAACCAAAAAGAGTCACGATGCCCTGACGTGGTGTCCCGAACGCAAAACTTTCAATGGAAGAGGAATTGCTGGAATTGCGCGGTTGCGCGGAATGATCTACGGTGTGCGTAGCTGCCATGTGGAGTGCCCTCCATTGGTGGTTAGGGCTTACCGTCTGCTCTAACAGGCGGTGAGCCCGCTCTTACTTACTCTATTCTAATACATGTCACACCGTAAAAAACGAAACAAAATCAGGGATAAACAGCAGCAGTACAGTTACTCATTTTTTCCTTTTGTCCATGCGAATAGATTCTAAGTATTCTTTGAACACTTGCGGTGTACAGTCGAAGACTTGTTCGATTCGATCATCGAGGTAGTTCTTTAGTATCTGCTTCTCTGTAGGCTCAAGTGCTCTTTCCACCGCAGCATGGGCGCGTCGTGCTCTGCTAATACCAGCAAGCATTTGTTTCGACTTTGCATATTTCCGTAAACACCTTATTACGATCTGCTGCCATGAAAGCTCATCCCGCTCTTTTGCCAACCATATTTCAAGGCTGAGTTGATCTGGAATTCCTTTTACTTCTTCGTCGTTGCGGTAACCTGCTCTATGTGCAATTCGGTCTCTGAGTCTCTCTTCCACCCAAGCAATGCGGTCCTTTTTTGGCCAGCGCTCTGCTGTATGCATCGTGCACCCTTGTCTAAATTAAACGAAACCACGCGACAGCC
>CAYNPS010000394.1:0-2416 GCA_964399125.1 uncultured Terriglobales bacterium | reverse complement strand
ATGTGGGTCAGGATCAAACTTTTCCCGCCAGCATGTCATCGCACAGTCGCTTCACGCCCTCGGTGATGATCCGCAGGAACCGTTCGCCCTTCTCGGCGCTGGCGGAGCGCGGATCGCCATGCCCGCCGTGTTGGCTCGTCTCGGCAAACGTCTTGTAAACCGCTACCGAAGGCGAACTCAGCATTTCATTGCGGCCAAACGGCGATTCTGAGAGCGTCATGCCGTCCGGCTCAGCCTTCGAGAAATCGACCAACTGGGGAGCAATATCGAGAAGGATCGATGTCTCCAACTCGCACGCGTGACCCATTCCGCCGAACTCGGTTTCCCGTGCCTCCCAAAGTTCTTTGGTGACAAGATCCCAATACGTCGCGCCGACGATCAGCGCGCCCGGATATTTGTGACCGATTGCCTGGATGGTGTAACCAAGCGTGGCACGATTCCCTCCATGGCTATTGAGGATGAGCAGCTTGCGGAAACCATGTTTCATCACAGACTCAACGATGTCGCGCAGCATATGGCTCATCGTCTCGACCGAGATGCTGATCGTGCCCGCGAAATCCATGTGATGACTGCTGCAGCCCAGCCAAATCAGTGGCAAGCATAAAAGCGTGTGCGGCAGTTCGCGCTCGACGCGGCGCTCAATTTCAGACCCGATCAGATAATCCGTGGAGACCGGCAGATGAAGGCTGTGCTGTTCGAGGGCACTGATGCAGGCTACGGCAATCACCTTTTCGCGATCGAGGGCATCGACTTCCGGCCACTTCATCTCCTGCAGAAACATCGGTTCTCCTCGGAAGCCTAGGCCTCAATTTCCCAATGATCCGTTCGGTAATGCTCCACGGCGGCAGAATCGAGTTCGACTCCCAATCCTGTTCCCTGCGGAACCTCAGCCTTGCCGTCCTTAATCTCGAGCGGCTTTTTCAGCAGATCGTGTTCGCGGATGAGCCGCCCGAATACATCGCTCGGCATCGTTCCCAACCCTGACGCCGCTACTTTGTGCACGTAACTGGCTTCCAGAATCCCGAAGTCCAGCTCGCTGCCATGCGAGTATGGAATTGCAAACAGATCAGCCAGGGCGGTGAGTTTCCGAAACGCGAAGATGCCGCCATTGAAGTGGAAGTAATCGTTGCAATCGAGTTTTGCAGCCCGCGCGGCATCCTGAGGCATCTGGCCCATCTCGAGGTAAGGCAGGGAGACATGCATTGAGAGCGGGATGTGAATCTTGCTGCGCAGATAGCGCCAGCCATCGTAATTCCAGCGCGGGATCGGGTCTTCCAGATACAGCACATTGCCGATCTCCTCCAGTTCGCGCGCGATGCGCTCGGCGTTAGCGGGAATCTCGAAGCGTTCGTTCGGATCCAGCACCACCCAGAACTTTTCCCCGCACGCCTGCCTGATTTCGCTGCACCACTCTGCAACCGGATCCGTCACCGTGCATTTGAACTTAATGCACTCATAGCCGAGCGCCTTAGCCTCTTTTGCCTTTCGCGCTGCGTCGTCAGCCGTTCGATGGCCTGTCCACGCCGCCACTCGTATCTTGTCGCGATATTTACCGCCAAGCAGCTGGTAAAGCGGTATATGGTGACACTTCGCAAGTGCATCGGTCAGTGCGCACTCATATCCGTCGTACACACGGCCGGCTGGAAGCGGCAGCGATTGTAGATTAGCTTTGCGCAGATCCGCGCCAAGCAATTCTTTTGCGACCGCACGCATCAGTTCGCGCGGGATACCCCGGTAAGACTCGCCTAATCCGACAATGCCGTTGTCGAATTCGAGCTGGATCATCGTCTTCGGCACCTGGTCGAACTGTTGTGTCCAGCCTTGTTTTCCGCCCACCGGCAACTTGTGAAGCGCGTAGTCAACTTCCGGGCTGTTAATGCTGTCCGGACGCGCGGGGATGAGCACTTCATCGAGCACAATGCGGCGAACGATCACACGGAACCTCGGTTGATGAGCAATTCACTTTATGAGTTTCTGGTGGCGGCTGGCAAGAAAGACAGCAGGGTGGACGAACAGCTTCTGCATACTCCTTTTGTAGTATTGCGCCGCTTTCGCACCCGCAGTAGTTTGCTAATCGGTCTCCGATTTTGTCCTGAGTCTCGTGGCGATTCAGGCAACTGCCTCCTGAAACGGGCTGCTGAAGTGACGCTCTTCGGCAGTTCGTTCTTTTTTCTAAGACCCAATCATTTGAAGTGGGAAACAACAGTTTCTGTAGTTGGTGGTGTTTCGGACAGGTTGGAACTCTGCTGGGCTTCTGCTCAAAACCTATCGACTCGGATAGCTGGCGCTACCCGATTCGTCACAGCACACGAACTCTACGCGGTCTGCCGCGGCACGATTCTGCCAGTCTCTGGCTGAGAAGGTTTCTTCATCACCATCACCGCACGGCAATCGAGCGTTCCGATCAGTTCATCGC
>CAYNPS010000393.1:0-2425 GCA_964399125.1 uncultured Terriglobales bacterium | reverse complement strand
CGGACTGGGCTTTGCCGAAACTCCGAGACCTGAAACTCAAATGCCTTTGTACCCCTCCCCTCCCCCCTCCCTCTATTTCGCTGCAAAATCGTCATTCCAAAGACTTAGGCCAGTTTTTTCGGTCAGGTTTTGCGGCATTTTTCTCATTTTGGAACGCAATATCTTGTAATCACGAACTTGGAATCACAATATTTTGTGATTTCCCTCGCTCCTTGTTTCTCTGAACGATGTGTCCGTTGACTGTTGCGCGATCATACAAACTAAGCAACCGGCGTTTGCCGCAATTCCTCCCCACAAGCAGCGGTTCGGAATGACAGCCGGGAACTTTGCGCCTCCGTTTCTCCGTGGTGAATCAATGCGTTTTCAAACTCGAATGCTGGTTTAGCAGGCAATTTTGGCGGCTGCATGGCGCTTCTCGAACGCGTGACCTGCAAATGCACATGAACCGTATTCAGCAGGCGCGCGTGCGGCGTACTCCAGCGCTGCGGCATAGTGAATGAGGACGTTCCCGGTTGTTCAAATGGGATTGCGATTCCTTCTGCAGTCACCCGGAACAAAGGAGCAGGATCCCCGGCATGCGCGCCCATCACCGTTCCATTTTGGTCTGAAGCTTCGCTCCAGCCAGCCTGCTGTGCGGTCAAGTCCATGACCAGCGTGGCGCAGCTCTTCGCATGAGGATGCTGCTCGAGAACAATGAATGCCGTAGAAGTGTTCTCTACCGCGCGGCGGAAACGAAACCATGTCGTGAGTGGAATCCGCCGTGCTGCCGTAATTGGAATATCTCCGAGATCCAGCACTATGAGTCCGAAGCCGCCCGCTTGAAGCAGGAGATCGGTGGCTTTGAGAGCCTGAAAAATCGGATCGGGCCATCGGGTGATCGGGTCATCGGGTGAAGTGAAAAGCGGTGGCGTTTTCGATGCCTTAGTCTTCAATTGGCTTTTTGGGGCCGACTGCCGAGTGCCGAGTGCCGAGTGCCTCTTTACTTCACCCGATGGCTCGATCACTCGATCACTCGATTGCTTGCACCTAATCCAGAGCAGTCGTCCTAACTCAACTCCCGTACTTGCCGCCGATTGCGGATCGAAGGCATCGCTGGCATCCACTAACGCACACAATTCGTCGCGGCACATAAATTCGGCAAGGATCTGGTGCAGGATGCTGGTGCGTCCCGACGACGACGGCCCACAAATTTCCGTCAAACAGCCAAGAGGAATGCCGCCGGTAAGCGCGTCTACAGACGCGATGCCGGTGAGCATTCGCTCCGGCAAAGGCCGCTGAGGAGGCGTAAGCGCGCGGGGAATACGATGTTCCAGCGCCTGTTCGAGGCGGATGCGCAACTCTGCTGCAGTGGTCATAACACCGAAAGATATATTCGTTTTTTATTCGCCTATGAATTGGATTTTGCGCCTTGGATTTGGAGTTGTCAAGTTGTGGAAATTTGGTTGAAAAAACCTCTTCGAGCACACCTTTCAGGGCATTCTTTCCAAGGCTTCGTACTGCCTGTCTTCACCGGAGTGAAGAACTCTCGATTTCCGTTGACTTACAATCCAGAGCAGCAGTACTGTTTTCGCCAGCTACCCCCGAATTTATGCTTCCTAAGCGAATTCTCGCTTATGGCGAGGACACCCTCGTCATCTCTACACGCGCCATGATCCTTCGGCGTGCCGGCTACGAGGTCATTCACACCACACAGGCTGCAGAGCTGATTCCGCTGCTGCGTGGCGTCGCCTTTGACCTGTTGCTGGTTGGCGACTCAATCCGCATGTTGGAAAATGTACGGATGGTAAAGCGCCTGCGTGAACACTTCCCCGAGCTACCGATAGTGATGGTGCAGGATGAGAAGGAAGATCACGATCCCTGGTCGACTGCCTTCGTTAGCAGTAACCCCGAGCAGATGCTGAACTGCATTGTCCTCGTGCTTGACGCAGACAGGGGTAAGCCTGCCGCCAGCGAACAAGCTCCCCCACGACAAAAGGCGATGCCCACCGCCGCCGGCCGCTAACGGATTTTTTCCGGAAGATATCTTTAATATTGTGGGGCGACGCTTTAGCGTCGTCTCAATGAACGTCGAATAAACCGCGCTTTAGCGCCTGCGCACGCGCGAAGCGCGCGTGCGTGGACCGGCGCTAAAGCGCGGATGTTGCAGGAGCTCTATTGGCCGCTTCAAGGCTGCACCTGTTCAGGATCGGAATTGGTGAACAGCGTAATACCCTCGCGGCCCGCTGACAGTCCGGCTTCCAGCTTCTGGCTGCCAGCTACCGGCAAGCAGATAGCGAAATTGCCGCGCTTGGGGTCATGAGATTCTCCGATGACTGAAACTGTATAGGTGCGGAAACCGGGGGGACAGAGGGAACGTATTCTCACCAACAAAGCGGGACAGCCTGAGAGCCTGTCGGAGATAGATTCTAGAAAAACACTTTACACA
>CAYNPS010000392.1:0-2436 GCA_964399125.1 uncultured Terriglobales bacterium | reverse complement strand
TTGCCATCATCGAGCAGCAGTTGAATGTCCTGCATTCCCTTCGAGTCGGGTTGGCGCGCATTCTCGAAACGCAGGTCGTTATAGACGTTGCCCATCAGGCGCGCGAAGTCGAGAATTCCGAAGTTGATCACTGCAACCCGCTGCTGAATAAGATCGACATCGGCGGCACTGCGGGTGGTCATGCGTACAGGATTTCTAAACTGAGTGAGAGCGATCGAAACCTCATGCTGATCGGCCGAAACCGACGAAAATTTATATCGGCCTAATTCGTCAGTGATCGCAACCTGCCCATCGTCAAGCCTGACTTCGACGCCCTGGAGTCCGGGCTCGCCTGCATTGAAGTATCCATTGATGTTGTTATCGCGAAAGACGCGTCCTTCGACGACTCTGCTGCGGTGAAAGAACCCCAGGGTTCCCGGCGCAGCCATGAAAGTCTTTTGAAACCCAAATGCGAGAAGAGTCGTTCGTTGTGTCGTGTTGTGTAGCGGGTCCCAAAACAGCGCATTATTTAGTGAAGAACGAAGCTGGAACGTTGGACGAAATTGATAGGCGAAGGTGTAGCCAAACGTCTGGCTCCAATTGTTGGATGGTCCCCCATCTGTCGAATGAGTTATCGAGCCGGTTGGACTGAAGCGAATCTTAGAGCCGAACTCAAAGATCGTCGATGCCGAGATGCTTGTGCCTGTAGGCTGCTCAGCCGCTAACAGGGCTTTTACTTCGGGAGGGAAGTTCGAAGACTCGATGAAACCAGACGGATCGGCCAGAAATTGCGCCTGCAGCGCGGGAGAAAGTAGGTTGATCTCCTGGTTTAACTTCGATAGGAGCGAGGGTTGCACCCGGTCATGTTCCACCCCAAGCAGCACGGTGTGCCGCTTGATCGGAAAACTTACAGTGTCGCGAACGCTCAACCGGTCTTCCGAGTTTATTTGTAGTGGATCCTGGATGGACCCGACTGTGACTTCAGCGTTGTTTCCAACTTGCGCTGTGATCTGCGAATTCAACGACACGTCGTAACGGTTGCCCGTAGAGCTTGCGTTGGTGAAACCACCTGTATTTCGGCTGTAGATGTAATAGAAGCCGAGATTCTCTCCTCGGGAAATCTGGTACGAGAGTCCGGGACTAAGATAATCGCTGCTCCCCGGAACACGATAGATGAGTCCAGGAGTAATGTTTGTGTGCTCGTAATAGAGCCGCTGGCTCAGGCGCCGCGTGAGCCTGTAGTCCGCTTCTCCTTTATAAATGGATGTACCCGAAAATAACGACTGAATCTGCTGCAGGGGGAAAGTCTGTGTAGCCGCAATAGCGCTCGCGTACGCGGTAAAGCGATATGAAGCATAGGAGAAGTCGCCGCGCAACATGCGGCTACCATCATTGGCATATCCGGCTTGCCCACCTGCGAGAAGAGCCTTTGTCAGGTGGTAGCTGACTCCCCCAGTCTGCATGGCATAGGCGTTTCTACGAATGCCACTGGTGAGACTTACAGGAATATTTACATAGCTTGCTCCGCCGTAGAAACTCAGCTTATCAGTTTGTTGACGGCGGAAACTGAAGCCTGCAACATCCCGAGTTCCATTGAGTGACAAGAAATAATAAGGAACCGTGCTGCCTGCAAACAGGGAAAGTCGATTGCGAGCCGAGCCTAGCGTGACCCCGGCCCCGCGAAGCTGAACGTCATTGCCCGAGGCATAGTTGTTGATCCTGTCCTCGGGTGTTGCTCCAGTGATGGTCTGGCTGAAGTCAATCAAATTAAACGAGAAGCCAGGGGATCGATAATTCAAGCTGGCTGTGCGCAGATTGGTTCCATGTCCGCCAAATTGGTTGTTGTCCTCCACCTGGCTGGTGAAGTTCATGGAATGATCGCCAACCTGCTGATCCCACGCGAGACTGCTGAGTAAGGTGTAATTGGAGCTATTTCCCGAAGTAGTCTGGACGTCGGAGGCAATTACACCATGCGCCATCTCTGCCTGCCGCCTGAGCAAGCTGGGAGGAACTATGTTGACTGGACGATCGATCACGTGCACGACAACACTCACCGGCGCTCCATTTATGTAGGCGAGAGCGAGGGTGTCGCCACGGCTGAGGCCCACAAATTCGATGGTATCGTTCCCCAGTTGGGCATGCGCGATGTCTTCATCGAGAACGACCACGGTGCTCACTCCAGGTACGACAATCGTTCTTGTTGCTTTCCAGTAAACATCGAGGCTAGAGGGCACTGCAGGTTCTGCGGCAGACGCGCCCACTGCACACACGAAAATCATCAGCAGCAATCGGATCGCTGCTCCGATGAAACCCTTGTGGTGCTTATGAGACATTCCTCAGCTTCTCGTTAGTTGCTCGCCGTTTTTGCTGGAATCGTGAACGCGATCTGACGCGTTTCCACGTGAGAGCCGCCGTATACGAGCGAGAGCACCGCCGTATAGTCACCCGGCTTCAGAT
>CAYNPS010000391.1:0-2450 GCA_964399125.1 uncultured Terriglobales bacterium | reverse complement strand
AACAGCCAAGTAGAGGGCGTGAGAGGCTGCTCCCGCCGAAGAGAAGGTCTTCGGTTTTATTGCCTGTGCAGGACTGAATCGAGCCCAGATCAGAAGCAACACGATGGAGACGCCGAGCGATATCTTGCGCCCAAGCCCGAATTCGGAAACGTTTTGCGATACAAACCTTGGTCTGTTCATGATCTCTTTCTCCATTTTGCCGGCGGCTCGTTTCATAGTAGAACGAATCATCTGTGGCCTCCGCCGCCGTGACCAACACCTCCGCCATGAAAGCCTCCGCCTCCATGAAAACCCCCGCCGAAGCTCGACCGCCCGCGCATGGAGTAGCTTCTGGTTACACCACCGTGATCGAAGCCACCGAACGCGCCAGAATGTGTGCCTGGCTGGCCATGGCCTGCGAATCCACTCTGCGGTGCCGAGTGACCGCCGAATCCACTACCGTGAACATCGCCTTCATGAAATGCGTTTCCACGATGAAATCCGTCGCCATGGTTGAAGTTGTCGTGCGCGCGACCGGCGTAGTAGTTGCGATTTACAAATGTTCTGCTGTGAGAGATGTACACGTTGCGGTTGTAAATGATTGTGTGGTCATGCCAGTCAGATTTCCAGTTATGCCATCCCCAGCCGAAACCGCCAAAGAAACCGATAGGATAGCCGACGCCAAACAAGATTCCGGGTTCGGAAACGAACAGGCCCGGATACCAATACCACCCAGGCCAAGCCACCAAGGGCCTCCCATAGACGACCCACGGATCGTATTCGGGGACGTAAACAACTTCCGGGTTGCTTGGGGCGATCACAATTGTCTGTCTCTGCTGAGTTACGTTTTCCTGCGCCGTACTCTTCAAATTCCCCGCTTTCTTTGCCTGTTTGCGCAACGACTGGACGGCGCTCATCACGTCCTGCTGCTGATTGATGTAGGCGTCCCCGAGCGATGAAGTCCAGGACAGGTTCTTATCCATGTTGGCGAGGACCGAAGGAAACTCAGCGAGTGCCTTTACGCTCGGATCCCACGATTGCTTGTCGACTTCCTGGCCAAGTTGGTCTCCTTTAAGGTCTGGATGCTGTTGCATCCATCGGTCTGCTTCCACCACCTGGTCAGGATAAGTAGCAGCCGCCAGAATCTGGGCTACCAGAGCATCCGGATACAGCGCAATCGGCGCCACCAGTTGCTGTAACTGCGCGGCAGTTTGTTTTGCCATCATTAATGGTGCCGGCGTGGGAGATTCGTCTGCTTGATAGGCGAAGCTCGGGAATGCAGCGGCAAGTACAAGGCCGCTGAAAAGAACAATTGATGCAAACTGTTTTAAGAATTTCATAATTAAGTCTCCTGCCGAGAGTCCTTCTCACCTATGCGATGAACACTCTCAGCCCTCTACACATGGACGCCGATCTGTTTCTGCCATCGACTTTCCGTCACGCGGCAATCGAAGGAATAAACTGCCGAGCTGTGATCGGGCACGCGGGATGGTCGCATTCGCACGCCACTTCCACACCATCGCTTCCTGCCTGACGACACAACTCGCTGCAGAACTCTTCCTCAATTGGTACTGCACAAAAACAAGCAATCCGAGCACACATTTTCTTCTCTTGCTTCATCAACAACCCGACCTTTCAGTTCCGCTGAGTTTCGCAACTCAGGCACCGAACTCCTCACCCAACGCACGCAGATCACCAAACACTGCCGTGCCGTTTCAGGAGGGTTTCAACGCACTTGCGAGTTACATCGGCGAAAAGGACTGTCAACCCTGTCAACAAGTTGATCGTCGACGTCCGCATTTGGACTCTAGGCTTCCGGCACATCGGCTATCTATCGGTTCCTGCGAAACGCCCGTTTGGCAGATCAACTGCTCTTGGAGATTGCAGAGCTTAGTGAAAGGAGACTCAGCCATGGTGAACAAGACAACAAAGAAATGTGCGCACATTCCCTGTCGATGTGGAGTCACGAACGGTAACAAGTACTGTGGACAGGGTTGCCAGGATGCGGGGAGCGACGAAGTTGAAATTGCCTGCGACTGCAGCCATCTTGCGTGTCCGCTCACAGCCTGACCGGCAGCGCGAGGCCGGGAACAACGCGCATCAGGATTCTAGAAAAAGGAAAAAACAATCATGAATACACGAAACGCAATTCTAACGAGTCTGGTGGTATTCGTTCTTACTGCGGCATCGCTTGCGCAGCAAGTAAAGACGGACTATGACCGCGACGCAAACTTCAGTAAATACAAAACATTCTCGTTTGAGAAGATCCAGACGAAAGACCCACTCCTGGTCGATCGCATCAAGTCTGCAGTTGGCGCCGTGCTGACTGCCAAAGGCTTGTCGCAGGTTGAGTCCGGCGGCGATATCTCCGTCGTGGCCGTGGAGATGACGAACACTCAGCAAAGACTCGACACCTTCTACAACGGCTTCGGCGGCGGTTGGCGTTGGGGAGGACGATTTGGGGACGCCAC
>CAYNPS010000390.1:0-2477 GCA_964399125.1 uncultured Terriglobales bacterium | reverse complement strand
TTCCAGGCAGGGCCGGATTGAACCGCATAGGGGTGCACAACCAATTATGGCAGAACTCGGCCTATGAATAAATTGTGAATTTCTCGGCAGAAACCTTGCCGCTCAGCGGAGTGGTTCGCACCAACTGAAGAATCCGAGCCGTCTCGTCTAGGGCAGTGCCCGCATCGGATCTTGATCCCCGAGCTTCGGTTTGCTCGTATCCGACTCCGAAACAGGACGTGCATTCGCTTCGACGGTTCCATTCGCCATCGAGAGCTCGATGCGGTGGTTAGGCGTTTTCACATAAAACGATTTGTCGCCTCGGCCGAGCTCGACCACAACTTGCGCGAAGTGCTTCGGGGGCTCTGCCGGTTTTGGCTGAGCATACAGGCGAGGAAGCGCCCATGCGCCACCGCCAAGGAGAGCGAGCCAGACAAGTACGGCTGCGACTCGCATGAATTCAGAAAGATTCCCCTCGATAACGTAGGTTCCAGCGGAGAGATCTCCAATGCGCCGCCGGAATTTAGAGCAGCTCGCGACCAAGGCGCCAACCAGGTAGAAGGCAATCCCATCGACGAGGCGCCAAAGATTTCTGATCGCCGACGCAGCTAAAGCGCTGCGCCCCGAATTATTGACGACGCCAATTCCCAAAATGGCTTTGCCCAACGTGCTGCCCAGACCTGCTTCGAGAAGCCAGACGTACAGGAATGCGAACACAAAGCTAAGACTTGCGCCGATCAGAATGGAAGCGGCGGTCACGCGCATCTCGCCTGCGGAAACGACGCCCCATTTCAGGAACGCCCACAAGCCGATCAATGCACATCCGGCGCAGACGACGATGCTGTCGAGTATCAGAGCGAGGAAGCGATCGCCAAGGCTCGCAAGACGAGCAGAAGCGGAGTCATCGTCTTCGCGATTTGCGGATCGAATCGGAACTACAACGCCCGACTCCTCGAGCAGATGCTGTCCGGGAAGCACGTCAACGCCGCACCATCCGCAGCGGCGCTGCTTCGCATCAATTGTCCTCTGGCACCGCGGACACTCCATGAAAGCTCCCTACTTAGGATTTGAGCAACGACTATTGTTGCTGCTGCTGCTGGCGCTCACGCTGCTTCTGCTCGCGTAAACGACGCGCATATTCGCCCAGCGACAATGGCTGTTGCTGCTGCGGCTGAGTCTGCGCAACCACACGCGGCGCTGGAGCAGGAGCCGCAGCCACCGGCGCCACCGGAGCAGGAGCAGCCGCAACGACCGGCGCGGGTGCCACTGCGACAACCGGTTTCGGTGCAGGTTGCGCGACCACGACCGGCGGCGGGATCACCGTTTTGGCGCTCATTACCGGAGCCGAGCTGGCAACGGGAGCCGGGCTAGCAGCTACCACCGGCGCAGGAGCAACGACAGGCGCAGCAGGCTGCGGCTCGGGAGTGGTAACCACAATCGCAGCGGGCTTCGCTTCCACATCTGCGTGAACTGCTGGCGCGGATGGCGGCTGGAAGCTCGCAACTGGCGTTGGGGCAGGGGCTGCCTCGACGCTCGCACTAGGAGTCGATGCGACAACGGCCGGCTCGGTGCTGGCGGATGTCGTGGGCGAAGGCATTCGACGCTGCTCCGCGATCTGCGGCGTGCGCGAGAACATGCGAATCACAATGCCTGCCGAAATCTGAAGATTCGCCGGCTCCCAACCGGTAAATGCGAGCGTGTGCTCAGTGTTCAGGTACTGCGCCTCGACATTCACACCAAAGCGACGATTGAGGTTCAGTTGTGCGCCGCCGCCGACTGAGTAGGCCAGCTGCATCTCGCGGCCTGTAACTGTGGTTCCGTTGCTGACCAGCTTTGTGCTGGCGCGATCGCCGCCCGCCAAACCTTCGATGAAGGGGCTTAAGCGTCCGCGCATCGGGATCGTGATTCTCGGACCAACCAGCATTGAGTAATGCGTAATCGTGCCCGGACCCGTGAAGCCGATCAGTTGCAGAGAGTTCGACGATGCGTATCCGCTTCCGAACTGGCTCGTGAGTCCCAGCCAGCGATTCAGATGCGTGACTCCGGATGTCTGCCATCCGAACGAATCGATCTGGGTGCTCGCGCTGGGAGCATTCGCCAGCTTGGCGCCGCTGAACGAAACGTTGCCGGAAAGATCAAAATGGGAAGCCGTCTGCGCCAGCGCAAACGAATTCAGAAGCAGGGCCGAAACGACTCCAAACCAAACAGGACGTTTCACGCTCGTATCCTCTCTCGCTCAAGAATCAACAAGATCCACCAATGCAAATGAATAGAGGTATTGTTCCGCAGCGAGGGTCGAATCGGGACTACAAAGCGCAGAGATTAAGGTACGTAGGTATCAGATCGGGAATTCCCTTCCGTCGCAAATGAGCACGGAGGTACAGGGACCATGGAGAACCATCGAGCGCACGAACCAGGCTGGGACCTGGAGCTGAGGAAACGGCGTCTCATTTCGTGATTTCGCGATTTCGCGAGTGTTTGTTCCAAATCGCGAAATC
>CAYNPS010000389.1:0-2486 GCA_964399125.1 uncultured Terriglobales bacterium | reverse complement strand
TCGAATTATCGCAATCGATAAGCTATGTGTTTGCAGCAGGAATTCATTGTTCGGGTAAACCGCCGCCGAAGGATTACACTTTTTCGTGATGCCTCGAAGGAACGCAAACAAAGAAAGTCTGGAGCTGCTGAAGGGCTGGCCCGCAATCGCGAAATATCTCGGCTTGAGCCCGGCGACGGCACACAGGTGGGCAAAAGCAGGGATGCCAGTCAGGCGCGAAGGCCGGTTCACGGTTGCCGAACGTAGCAAGATACAGGAATGGCTGGGCCGTGAGTCACAGATGCCCAAGCCTGCGCATATTCTCACCGGCGATGCCGACATCGTCGCCGCACTCAAGGATTCCCTATCCGTCGCACGAAGGACACGCAAGAAATAGACCGGCGCGACATGCTTTTAGGCTTGGGCTCGCTGAGGTTTGTCTCCCGCGGCGTTCACTGCGCGGGTGAGGAGCGCTTGAGATTTCAATCGACTACACAGTTGGTCGAAGTTTCGACCGGGCCCATTCCACTGAAGCCCATCAACGTCGTCGAAGACCGGAACATCAAGTCGCAAGGTCGCAAGCGTACGGAATAGAAGAGCTTCTTCCCAATTGCTGAACAGAGAATCGCATAAGGAATGCGCCTTTCGTATCGATGCATGCCAGTCTTGCCAATTGTGCGGAATGTCTTCGAGATGAGGATAACGAGACAAACAGGAGGCAGCCGCCTTCTGTCCCCATCCTGGTATTCCCGGGTAACCATCCGCGCTGTCCCCGACTACGGCCAGGAAGTCCGGTATTGATCGTGGCGTGACACCGAACTTCGCAACCACTCCGCCTTCGTCGCGCAGAATTTCGCGCCTGCGATCGAGTTGGACGACTCTCGTCCCAGCAACACACTGGCTCAGGTCTTTATCCGGCGAGCAGATCAGGACTCTGTTTACCCGAGAATCTTGCGCGGCTTTCGCGGCAGCGGAAGCGAGTGCGTCATCCGCCTCGTAATAGACCATCGGCCAGACCATCACTCCCATAGCTACCAGCGCTTCCTCGAGTATCGGGAATTGCGATAGCAATTCTGGCGGCACGCCTTCGCTGGTCTTGTAGCCAGGATAGAGATCGTTCCGAAACGACTCCACCACGTGATCCGTGGCAACACCGACGTGGGTTGCGCCCTGTTCGATCATGGACAGAACCGAATTCAAGACGCCGCGGACCGCGCCCACTTCCTGACCGTCTACATCTGACGCAGGTGGTACGGCGAAGTAGTAGCGGAACAACTCATACGTGCCATCGATTAGGTGGATATCCATAATCAGAGCAATGAGGTCTGTACCGGATACGGTGTCAGTTGAATTGGATCTGCACAAGCTTCGTCGTCATTCTGCACTGCATTCACACGAGGACTCACGGGGAATCGTCTCATTCGCGAACCGTCAAACGGCTTCAAGAGTCCACTTATAACCACCACGCTTCTCATCTTCGAATCTAACCAGAGATCGTAGGCATCTCTGCGAACAATCACCGGCATGCGATTGTGAACGTCAGCTGTTACCGAGTTCGGAGTCGTGGTCAGAATCGAGCAGCTTTCGACCATCTCCCCGGTGGCACTCTTCCACTGATCCCACAGACCGGCGAAAGCGAAGACTTCTCCATCCCCCACTTCAAAGCAGAAGGGCTGCTTCCCTTTTGAGATTCTCTGCCACTCATAAAAGCCATCGGCAGGAATCAGGCAGCGCCGAAGTCGCAGAGCATCTCTGAATGCGGGTTTGCTGGCGGCGGTTTCCGAACGCGCGTTGATCAAACCCGCGCCCGCTGAGGGTCCCTTCGACCAGGACGGGATCAGCCCCCAGTGCATCAGTGACAGCGTACGCGTCGCATCTTCTGGTTGATGCCGAATCGTCAGGACTGATTGGGTAGGCGCAATGTTGTAGCGAGGTTCCCAGGCGACATCGCTGGGTTCAGCAACGAAGTAGTCTTCGATCACCTGCTTTCGCCGGGAGAGTCGGTATCGTCCGCACATTGTTGGATTCTACCCCGACACCCTGGAAATTCGCTTTCTCCGCCCGCTCTACCGTCACAGGTCAAACAGCTTCCCGAGCCGCGGCTGTGCGCGCCACCGCCAGCACCTGGAGCAGTGAAAGTGCGATCGGCGAAAATATCATCGGGTTGGCGCGTTTGCTTCGCGTTATTCGCTGCTCGCGTAGAGCTAGTGCTGGATTGACGTATACCTCCCCTCCCGCTGCCAAGTCGTCCAGGTTCCAGCCATGACCGGCGAGCAGGCCATTTGACCCATTCTGAATTCAGAGTTAACAACAGCAATGGAGGTCGCGGCTATCTCTGGCGCGGATGCCTTAGAAAAACGCCTCTCGGATTCGCCAACCTGTATGCGCACGAAAGGAACAACCCGATGAATAGAGAAATCGAGAAGGACTCTCCTCGGCCATCGGCTGTGCGCGAGGATGATTTCGAGCCGCTCTTGGAGAGCGAAGAAGCCGCTGCCCTACTGAAA
>CAYNPS010000388.1:0-2501 GCA_964399125.1 uncultured Terriglobales bacterium | reverse complement strand
GCGTTTCATTTAGGGAAGCCGATTCGATGCAGCAGCTCCTGGAAACGCGCATCACTGCGCAACGGGTCGAGTCGGGGATCCACCCCGAGAAACGGTATTCAATCGGAACGGGCGCGATATGCTCGCTCCAGCCAGAGGTATGCCTGTTCTTTGTCTCCTAATCCCATGTACACGCAGGCTACGTTGAAGCCACAGATGTAGCGCTGGTTCACCTGAGCTTCAAGACCTTTCAGGATTCCTCGGGCTTTGTCTTTCATGCCGCCGAGTGCGTAGACAGAGGCAAGCTGCGCCAGAATGACGGGATTGCGCGCTACTCTCATGCCGCGATCCGCCGCTCTGAGCGCTTCTTCTCGCCTTCCCTGCTCAATTCGGGAAAGCGCGATCACACGCTCGTCGCCCTCTCTCTTTGCTGCCTCAACTGCCTGTTCGTAGAGACGCAGGTTCCACAATGTGTAGGGAAGACCAACATGGGATTGAGGAAACAGCGGGTCCACATTATGGAGTTCATCGAGTTCCCGAATTGCTCCTTCGCTCCGTCCGAGAGTGAGCAGGTAGTGAGCGTAGCCGGCGTGTCCGCTGGCGAGGTTGGGATTTAATTCGAGCGCTCGGCGAAACTCGCGCTCAGCGCCGGTCCAATCCCAGTCAAAGTTCAACTTAACGTAGCCAAGCGAAGCGTGCGCTTCGGCCAGGGAATCGTCGAGCTGGATGGCCTTTATTGCGGCAGCCTTGGCTGTCGGCATGACTTCCAGCGGCGCGCGAAAAAAGGTGCTCTGATCGTAGTAAGCGGCTGCCAGACCGGCGTATGCCAGCGCGTCACTGGGATCGATTGCGATGGCTTTTCGGAAGAACTTGATTGCCCTCTCAATGTCATCGCCCGGCGCAATGAATGTGCCGGACGCTCCATGCTTGTGCAACTCAAACAAACCCCGCAGGTCCGCTTCGTGAGCATCGGGATTCACCACCCTTGCATTCCCCAACTGGACTTTTTCATTCGGCGCAAGTTTGCCCTTAATCTCCGTCGCGATCGCCTGTGCCACTTGGTCCTGGAGTTTGAGCACATCCCGCACATCGCCTTCGTAAGCTTGCGCCCAAAGGTGCTGATCGTTGTGAGTCTGAATTAGCTGCGCCGTGATCCGCACGCTATTGCCAGAGCGCATTACCGTGCCTTCAATCACGGCATCGACGTTCAGCTCTCGTCCGATTTGAGAAACGGACTTGTGCTGGGCCTTGTAGGGCATGACGGAGTTGCGCGAGATCACGCGCAGCGACTGGATCTTCGCCAGATTGGTAATCAGCTCGTCGGTCATGCCATCCGCAAAGTATTCCTGCTCGGAGTCGTGCGAGAGATTCTCCAAAGGAAGCACCGCCAGAGAATGAATACTGGCAGCCGCGTTTGTGCGCTGTTGCCCGCGAGGATTTCGCGAGCTATATCTCCAGATTGCCGGGATAGAGAGCGCCAGAAGCAAAGCAACGCCTGCGACAATCAATTGGCCGCGCCGCCCTGCAGCAGGAGGCGGTTGCGTCACTTCGTGCAGGTGGTCACGCTCACGCCACCACGCATCAATTTCTCCTCTGTAGGCGTAAATCCCGGCTTTCTTCTTATGGGGATGACGATGAACGGGCAGTCCTTCTTCCTCCCATCGGCGCACCGTTCGTTCGCTGCATTTGAGGTAGGCGGCGATCTCCTTCCAGGAATCCAGACGCTGGTTGACTGAGTTCTGGATCGATGTAACTGCGGCGCTACTCGCCTTCTGAGGCATGGCAAAGCTGAGGATGGTTTTTGGGGGATGCTTTTTGGTGTGGCGGATTCTACCTCAGTTCTTCTGCGGGAACAATGATTCTGCAAAGGCGGTCGAATGCGGTCATAGGCGTGTTTGACCGGAATTGTCCCTTGCACTTCTCCTGACCTGAGCCTAACTTCGTCGCACTTTCTGCGGACAACTCGTCAGCCGGATCACGAGTTAGAAATCGCCCAAGCAGCGTCCGAGAGGGGATAAGGAGAAAACAATGCAAAGATTGAAGTGCTTGTATGTATCCGCATGTCTCGCGGTTTGCTTACTGATAATGCCGACACACCTGCTCGGCCAAGGCAGCGATTGCGACGATCATGTGATGAAAGGCAATCTAACTGATCTAGACAACTCCGGACTTTCCGGGACAGCAAGGCTTTGCCTTGGCGACGATGGCGCTTCAGGTGGATTGCGAGTTGAAGGCACCAAAGCTGGACATGCGTACACAGTTTGGTTTTTCTACATTGAGGCACAACCAACGTATGGCCGCTTCGATTCGACAGTCGCAGAAGGATCGACCACTAAATTCGCGGGTAGAGTAGGGGGCTTGGTGCCTGCTAGCGGCTCCGTGATTTGTTTCGTAGTGGTGGATCACGGCGACGTGACTGCGATGACGCCATTTATGCGCGCGGTGAATCTCCTCAACCCCGCGACACCGTTTTCCGCATTGGTGACTTTTAACATTCCGTGAGAGCTAGTTGCGGGGCACGC
>CAYNPS010000387.1:0-2501 GCA_964399125.1 uncultured Terriglobales bacterium | reverse complement strand
GCGACGAATTGCCTCAACTTCGGCAATCCCGAGAAGCCACACATTATGTGGCAGTTCTCAGAGGTGATCGATGGGCTGGCCGAAGCCTGTAACGCGCTTGGCACCCCGATTACCGGCGGCAACGTAAGCCTATACAACGAGACGCTCGGGGAAGGTATTTATCCAACCCCGGTTGTAGGCGTGGTCGGCATTATTGAGGACACTCACCACACCGTTTCTAGTGATTTCAAGGCTCCGGGACGGGAGGTCTTTCTGCTTTCTGCCGCTTCGCAGCCCTACGATCAGCGCCAGCTAGGCTCGTCCGAGTATGCAAAGGAAGTCATAGGCGAGCTATGGGGAGGACCTCCAGAGCTCGATTTGAGCGGCGAGGCGGCGCTGCACGAATGTCTGCTACGCCTGATCCGCGGGGATTTGATCGAATCAGCTCACGACTGTTCCGATGGCGGGCTGGCGATCGCGGCGTCTGAATCCTGCTTCCGCCACGAAATCGGTGCAGAATTGCGCCTCCCCGACGACTCCGAACCGCTGGAGATCGCCCTTTTTGGTGAAAGAGCCAGCCGAGTTCTGGTTTCCTGCGTCCCCGGTAAGCGGCAGATCATCCAAGAGATAGCGGATTCCCACTCAATTGAAATCGAGTTCCTCGGCCGTACCGGCGGCGACCGTCTGGTGATTCAGCGGGCTGCTACAGACTCGGTTTCGGCTTATGTGCGCGATTTGAAAAATGTATGGGCAGGGGCGCTGGAATCGGCACTACACTCGGAGGTGCCTGATCACCTCGTGCCCGACCTGTTGGACAAATAGCCTCGGAGCTGCGAAGCCACGAAGCTGCGGAGTCAATGCTCCGGCTTCGAGCTTCTATGACTTCCTGGCTTCGGAGCTAAATGGCATTCATCGATAAATCTGACAAGTTTCATGACGAGTGCGGCGTGATGGCCGTTCACGGCCATCCTGAGGCTTCGAAGCTCGCGTATTTGGGGCTTTATGCTTTACAACACCGCGGGCAGGAGTCAGCAGGAATAGCCAGCTCAGATTTTGTGCGGCTGCACAACATCAAGGCTATGGGCCTGGTTGCCGACATCTTCACCGAAGATGTTCTCGGACGCCTCCCTGGCTCGCTCGCGATTGGGCATACGCGCTACTCCACAACCGGCGACTCGGCGCTTCTGAACGCGCAGCCCATCCGCGTGGAGTGCAACAAAGGCGCAATTGCCTTGGCACATAACGGCAATCTGGTAAATGCCCACGTCCTGCGTCGGCAACTTGAGCAGAATGGGTCTATCTTTCAGACCACCAGCGACACTGAAGTGGTCGTCCACCTCATCGCACAATCAAAAGAGCAAACGCTGCCCGACGCCATTGCCGATGCCTTGCGCAAAATCGAAGGCGCGTTCTCGCTGGTGCTTATGACCCGGGATCGCATCTTCGCCGCCCGGGACCCCCATGCATTCCGTCCGCTCTCGATGGGAATGCTACCCAATGTCAATGGCACGGGAACTCCGGCCGTAGTCTTTGCTTCCGAGAGCTGCGCCTTCGACCTCATTGGCGCACACTTCGAACGTGATTTGAAGCCGGGCGAGCTTGTGATCGTCGGCAGCGAAGGCGTACATTCTCGCTTCTTCTCCGCGCCGAAACAGCAGTCGAGCTGCATTTTCGAGCACGTGTATTTCTCGCGTCCGGACAGCGTGATCTTCGGTCGTCCGGTGCAGGAAAGCCGCGAAGCTCTCGGCCGAGAACTCGCCCGTGAAGCGCCGGTGGAAGCAGACCTGGTAGTACCGGTTCCCGATTCGGGAGTCACCGCCGCTGTGGGATTCGCTAACGAGAGTGGTATCCCGTTCAGCTTCGGACTGATCCGGAATCATTACGTGGGTCGCACTTTCATCGAGCCAGAACAGCGCGTCCGCGACTTCGGCGTACGCCTTAAGCTGAATCCCGTCCAGCATCTTCTGAAGGGAAAGCGCGTCGTACTAATCGACGACTCAATTGTGCGCGGTACGACCAGCCGGAAGATTGTGCGCATGGTTCGCGATGCTGGGGCCACGGAAGTGCATATGCGCATTTCCTGCCCACCCACGATCTCTCCGTGCTTCTATGGCGTGGACACACCCTCAAAGAAGCACTTGATCGCAGCCAACAAATCGACTGAAGAGATCCGCGAATACATTGGCGCCGATTCTCTTGCTTATCTATCTCTCGACGGCCTAAAGCGGGCCTGCGCTGAAGGCGAAAAGGTCACCTACTGCACAGCCTGCTATACAGGCAAATATCCCACCAACTTTGTGGATGTTGAAGAAATCGAGCCCGCGCCGATCTCGGTGAAGTAAGAGAGTTTGCCCCGCGAGGTTTTATGCCGCCGGCGCACCTAAACTACGATCCGGCGGTTCCGTTGCAATCGCTAACTCGCGGGCAAGGATGGTCTTGTCGCAAGCTGTGACCACGGCCAGTTTCGCTTCGGGAAGAGGCAGCGCCGGAATGATTGTCATCGTCCCCAGCAGCGCCGCAAG
>CAYNPS010000386.1:0-2514 GCA_964399125.1 uncultured Terriglobales bacterium | reverse complement strand
CCGTCGCCGCTGCGCCGGAGCCACCTCCCCCGACGAAGGTGACCGTAGGTGGATTCGCATGTGAATAGCCAGTTCCACCTGTTATCAGGTTCACGCTGGCCACGGGCGAACCAGGTGATATTCCATGGCAATCGGTTCCAGCGGTTGCTGGCTTCTGTATCTGATATCTTTGTCCATCCCAACACACCTGCGTAGTACCGTCCGCTGGGTTGTTGTTCTGGATGTACACTGGCGCGTTGTTGTCGGCCTTCAACGTCACGCGGACCCATTTGTAATCCAGCGGAATGGGATTGCCGCCCGCATCCTGGAGTTTCCAGTTCGTGGTATTCGCGCTGTTGTCGTAAACCGAATACCAGGAACTTCCGCTCGGAACGGTGGCGCAGGCGACGCCGGGAGTGCCGCTAAGCCCCAGGACGTTCTCCTGGCAAAGTTCATTATCGAAATACGGGTTCGGCTTGCCGCCGATAGTCGCTTGCCATGGTGCGATGCTCGCCACGGTTTCCCCGGGTCCTGGATTTACGATGTACAAGACCTGTCCGTTCGAAGCGGTGGGCAGAGCTGTCGGAATTTTGCTGGCGAACGTGGGGTCCTCGGACACGTACGCGGGGTTGATTCGAGTGCGGGCCTCTTGTAGTCCGGAAACAGCGGCATAAGTCGCAGCTTCCTTGTCACGGTAATTGACGCTGATCATCGTCTCCGAGTTGGACGAGTACAGCATCGCCGCAGCGACGGCAGTGAGAAGCAAAAGACCAAAGATCGTCAGCAGGAGCGCAACTCCGCGTTCGTCGCGTCTATATTTCGTTCTTCTCATCGGCTCCCTCTCTCAGCAACTTAACGTTTGACCGCCGTACGCTTCGGAACAATTACTTAAGGCAATTGTCGATGTGACTCTGGTGACCGGATATGCACCGGTGTAGTCTTTTTGTTGCGCCTGAACGGCAAGAACTACCTTAATAGAGTTGATCTTGGCCATTTCCTGCGCCGTGAGAGTGTCCACGAACTGAACCGCAGTAGTTACCGGGCTTGCGGCTATAGGATCCCACGGTGTAAAGATCGGGTCCGCTGTTGTGCCGTTCTGGACTCCCTGGATTTCCATCTGCGCCACTGCAGTGCCGGGGTTGCTGGCGTCCGCGTAGGGATCGCCTCCGGTTCTCAAGTACTCTGTGCGACGCAAGCATGGGCAATTCGGTCCATTGTTATCCAGGTCGTACCGAACAATCTTCACCACAGCTGTGCCGGCGGGACTCACCGTTCCGTCTACATCGCCCGCAAACCAAAGTGATTTGTAATCGACATAGATAATGCCTGGCGCGTTGTTCGCGCTGGTTATCTGAGCGGAAGCCGAGGTCGGATCGGTGTTCCGAAAATTGGGATACCCCGTGTTGCGCATATCGCGGGTCAACTGGTCCATGAATTCTCGCGCTTGCTGGGTGAGATCTAACTTCGCCTGTTCCGATGCGGAAGTCTGCTGTGCACGATTGATCGAGCCAAACACGGCACCCATGATGATGGTCAACACCGCAATCGCGACCATCATTTCGATCAGCGAGAAGCCTTTTTGTGCTGAATGGTTCCTGCGCCGCACTGGCAAAAGGGGCTTAATTGTATCCACCGACATAGGTCCTCATATTCACTGGTATCGAAAACAGCAGTCTATTGCCTGCCGATCCCTTAGGACGGGCACCCACCGTGACCAGATAAGTTCCATGCGTACTGAGTGTTTGGACGTTCCAGCGGACGTCGTAAATCGTTCGTGAATTCCCATTGCTATCGCACTGGGCGTAGTTCATATACGAGCCCTGAGGCGGACTGCTCTGAGTAAAATCGATCTTCGCACCCGAGAGGTTTGCGCCAACTCCTGCGTCAATAGCCCACGGCGTACCATTGCAGTCCGTTAGCGACGCAGCCTGCCCAGTAGCCCTCAGCGACGAAGTCAACTGCTCGAGCACAGCCTGCGTTAGCATGGTTGCCGTGCTGTCAACCTTGCTTCGTCCGTTGTTGCCAATGGAAATCGCAAGCAGTGTCATCACCGCGAGCATCCCAACCAGCAACACCAAGCCCGCTATGGCCACTTCAATCAGCGAACTGCCCGATTCAGAACGTCGATGATCCGGATGTTTCCTGTTCATGCACATCGATCAATTTCCCCAACTCGAACCATTCCAGAACCAGCCCTTGATACGGCCAGCGGGAGAGATACTAATCGCAGCCCATCGCGGAGTCCCGCTGGTGGTGTAGCTAAAGTAATAGACAAAGCCTGTTGTGGTGGTGCACGCGCCCGTAACAGGGTCCGGTAGACATGGCAGGCCACGAGAATTGAAATACGGATCTTGGCCATTCTTGGGCGTCAACGTTGAGCCCCACAACATCATGCCCGTTAGTGCCGAAGGTGGGTTCGTCCCCGTGGGCGCCGAAAAAATTGCGAACTGAGTTGGCAACCAAAGCTGCGGATCGGTGGCCAGCAGCGGATCTGTTGATTGCGAGCTGGCAGTCTTCACATACAACACGACTCTT
>CAYNPS010000385.1:0-2517 GCA_964399125.1 uncultured Terriglobales bacterium | reverse complement strand
CGGCCCCTATCAGAGCATTGTACTCGCGATGCTTGAGGTATAACTCCCGCGAAAACTCCGCGGTAACACTTTCTCCTGACCAGCGAGGCAATATCCGCGGGACATGTTGAGCATAGAGATCGAAATCGGGAAATCGCGAGCGAAGAAAAGCCTCTTCACTGCGAATGACAGGTACATAAACCGCGACAAAGAACGCAACCAGCACTGTCCAAACCCAAATAGAGCGGGCAGCGATGGCAAAGCCAATGGCAATCAGAATCGAGCCAAGATAAAGAGGATTGCGCGTATAGCTGTATGGACCGGACATCGCAAGAGCCTCGTTCTTGCGGAGTTGGCCGGAGGCAACGGCCCGTATCGCAAGCCCGACCGCAACGACGATACAGCCGGTCACAATCGTGACAAGGCTCGGACGCGCCAGCCACAGATAAAGCAGTGCAAACGCAAAACCTAACGGGACGCGAATGCGGCGCGCAGTACGCTGCCATCGGTCTCGCGCGCTCATGCCCTAACTCCCAGCAGACTCAATGCGGCGTCGGTCACCTGTTCAACCGTGATCGTCAGCAGGCCGGCTTCGGGCTCACGATGCCGAGTGTGATCGCGTTTGCTCTCCGGACTTCGGAGCACTACGTATCTTCCGCCATACGGTCCGTTGCGTGCCGGGTCCGTCGGCCCAAAAATCGCCACGACCGGAATGCTCAACGCCGAGGCGAGGTGCACGGGCCCAGTATCTCCGCCAACGCACAACGATGCTCTGCGGGTAAGCGCAATCAATTGCAGGATCGAACACTCGACGCTGCGGGCAATGGATTCATTGTCTCGGCAGACTGCTTTTGCCAATTCCAATTCTCCGGGGCCGGTATTTACGAGGGACTGTACCCCGTGCTTCGCCAGCTCTCGGACAAGACGCGAGTAGCGTTCAGCAGGCCAGCACTTGGCGCCCCATCCGGCACCTGGATTGATGAGTGCGAATTGCGGTGAGACATCCGCTAAAAGACGGTCCGTCCAGGCTTCTGCTTCCGACGAGCTTGGAAAGGGGGGCAGCTCAGGATCGATGCTTCTACCTACTGCGGCCGAGACCGTCTCAGCAGCCTGATCAACGACGTGGCGTGCCGGCGTATGCGCCTTCACGTTGTAAAACCAACGCGCGGGGAGTTCGCGTGGATGCGCCGCGCCTGCGATAACCTGTGCGCCAGTGGCCCGAGCCAGGAGAGCCGAACGAATCGCGCCTTGCAGATCAATCACGTGATCGTAGTGAATTGCGCGCAGTCGCGTTTTCAGCGCCCTCAGCTCAGTTATCGTCGTACCTGAAAAAGGCGATTTCCGCCAGCGCCGCATGTGAACTCGATGGAGCACATCGGCCAACGGCTGCTCCGGCGACAATGTCGAGTCCTTTGCTTCACGAGCGCTCAAGAGCGGGGCCCACCGCTCCTCGACAGCCCAATCAATTTCCAAACCGGGAAAAGCGCGCCGCAGGCCGGCGACCGCAGGCATGGCATGGATGATGTCGCCCATCGCGCTAAGGCGAACGATCAGGACTCTCATTGGAAAGAGTTTGAACGACGAAGCTAAGGGGCATTGTCTCATGGCAATGATCGATAGTTCGCCGTCGTGAGACTGCTCGGAATTCCAGATCGGGGAGTGACTCTGGGTGGCCTAAACCTTGCGCCCGGTTTTGCGATCATCGGCGATGACACCGTCGCGAATATAGATCACGCGATGTGCATATTCCGCGATGTCGTGCTCGTGCGTGACCAGCACGATGGTGTTGCCCTGTGAATGGAGATGGTCGAAGAGAGCCATGATCTCGTTTCCGGTTTGGGAATCGAGGTTTCCAGTAGGCTCGTCGGCCAGGATGATGGAGGGATTGTTCACAAGCGCGCGCGCGATGGCGACCCTTTGGCGTTGTCCACCGGAGAGTTCGTTGGGCTTGTGCATCATGCGCGGTTCGAGATCGACTTTGCGCAGAGCTTCCTTCGCGCGGCGAATTCGTTCTTCTGAAGGCGTTCCGTTATAGATCAGCGGCAGCTCGACGTTGTGCAGCGCAGTTGCGCGGGCCAGGAGGTTGAACGTCTGGAAGACGAAGCCGATTTCCTTGTTCCTAATTCGGGCAAGCTCGTCGTCGTCCAACTCGCTAACGAGATGTCCATTGAGCCAGTAATGACCTTTGCTCGGTGTATCCAGACAGCCGATCAGGTTCATCAGCGTCGATTTCCCAGAACCGGAGGGACCCATGATGGCAACGTATTCGTTGCGCTTGATTTCGATGTTCACTCCGCGCAACGCGTGAACCTGCTGTTCGGAACCCATGTCGTAGGTCTTCCACAGGTCCTCGACCTTGATGATGGTAGAGGTCGCAGGCCGAGTGCTAATCGGCTCCATCGTCGTCAGTTCTGCCATTTGCGTTGCCATTCCGGTCTCCTGAACATCATACGGGGAGACCAAAAGCCTGGTTCCCCAATATTGGACGAAAACACCCCTATCACGCTATAGACGTTTCAATTTGGGGACAGTTACTAA
>CAYNPS010000384.1:0-2518 GCA_964399125.1 uncultured Terriglobales bacterium | reverse complement strand
GATCTGTCGCTCTGAACCAGAGTTTCGTATTCGTATTGTCGAGAATCTGCTGTGCGCCTGACGTTCCGAGAACACTCACCAGATCAGCGACGCTCTGGAATGCCAGCACCGCCATAAGTCCCTGACCTCCTGCCTGTGACAGCAGATCGACAAACCCAGGGAAAACAAGCCTGCCGACTTCATCGACGATCAACCGAACCGGGGTCTTTCGCCGTTCATAGGCATAAGCACGGCCGATGAAGTTCAGCAAATCCTGTAGCGCCAGCATTCCTATCGCGTAGGCGGTCTCTTTGACGATCATCGAGCCCATGAACATGTACACAATTTGCTTGTTCCGGATTGCTGTGTCCCAATCCAGATCCGGGTCTTTGACCGACATGAGATTGCGGAAGTCGGGTCCGTCAAGTTTTGACAGCATCGGCTTTAGGGATGAGACCATCTTGTCGTAATGATCTGGCGGATGCTTGATGAGGCCCTGCAAGTATTGGAATTCCGGTGTGTTGTCTGGAACACGTGGGAGTAGTTCTTCGAGCGTGCTGTTAACTTTTGCGTAGCGGGCGATTTTTGAAATGAGGGGCTGTTCGCCGGCAAGCAGCATCGCCTGAGCGATTACGTTAATGACCTCCCATGCGAAAGCTTTGAACGGTTCCGACTGTCCTCCACCAGGCAGTAGACCAGCAAGACGGTCGGGGATCTCCATGCCCAGCATGTAGTTGGACAGCGGGTTATAAGTACAGGAAATGCGAGGGAACGCAAGCGAAAAGAACTTGAAATCCTTTGCCCGCCCGGCGCGAACCGCAGCGTCATATGCACGATGCAATACGTTCATGTCGCCCTTTGGGTCGATAAAAATGACTGCCTCTCTGCCACGCTCAATCGCCTGTACCAGATCGAGCTGCAAGTAGTGTGTCTTGCCAGTGCGCGTCGCACCGGACACGAGCATGTGTCCTTCGAGATCGCTGAGAGGAACAAAGACAGGCTCTTCATTTTTTAGACCAACGGCATGAAGAGCACCGACCCCACCGGCATCACCTGGATTTCTGCTGCGACGAGCTGTCAATGCGCTGTTCCGCTCGGCAGCCAGCAATTCATTTGCAGATTGCGAAGTCCACGTGAAACCGTGTCCGACGTACTGCATGTCGGCTTGTTTCGGCAGCCGCATGAGCTCCAAAACACCAACATCCAGCGGCAGCTTCTGACCAACCTGCTGCGATCCGCGCATCAGTGCTATTCCCAATAAGGCAAGACCGAAATAGACGCCCTGCCGTTGAGTCAGGAACAGGCGGTCAGGAGCGGCGATGGATAGGGCCGCCAGCGACATCCATCCGACCACCACATATGGGAACCGTTGGAACCGAATTGGAAGTGATGAAGTCATCAATTTCTAAGAAGCTCTCTGCAGTAGCAGGGCGACATTGCCAGCAGCCCGATCGATGTCCTCTCGCGTCTTCAGCAGAACCGGCAGTGTGTCCGAGACCACGTCCGCTGTAAGCTCCTCTGCTCCCAATAAGTGCAGCGCATCAATCCAATCGAGCGATTCACGAATAGCGGGCGGCTTTGTCATTCCCAAATGGCGAACCGCAGCAGTGAATCGAGCTACCTGGGCGCCCAGGCGTGGTTCGGCATTGCGCGACTGCGTGATGATGTCGGCCTCAAGTTCGGGTGCTGGATAATCCATCCAAACTAGGAAACACCGCCCGCGCAAGGCATCGGTCAGTTTGCGCTGGGCATTCGACGTTAAGACGACTACCGGTTTCTGAATCGCCCTAACAGCTCCCAACTGCGGAATCGAAACCTGAAACTCGGAGAGGATCTCCAACAGGAATGCCTCAAATGCAGCTCCGGTCTTGTCCACTTCATCAATGAGCAGAACCGTTCTTGATTCAGATTGCAATGCCCGCAGAATTGGACCCGGGACCAAGAAGTCAGAGCCGTAAAGCTGCTGTTTCAACTCTTCCCAACTCTTCTGTTGTCCTTTTACACGAGCAAATTCGAGCGCCATGCGTTGAAGAGGCTCGTTCCACTGATAGAGTGCCTTTGCCTCGTCAATTCCCTCGTAGCACTGCAAACGAATCAGTTGGATTTCAAGAGCTTCTGACAAGACCTTTGCGATCTGGGTTTTTCCCGCACCGGGCGGGCCTTCGAGCAGCAACGGCTTGTGCAGGCGGAGAGCGAGGTACAGCACCTTAACAATCTCCTGCTTTGCTAAATAACCGTGCATTGCAAGAAGGCGTTGCAGTTCATCAGCCGAATGAACAGCGACATCGATTTGGCTAGTTGTGCCCATTCGATTTCCTTGCATCGAGTGCAGCGCGCATGTCCGCCAACTGCGCCTCAAGCGCCTGGATGTAAGCAGTTTGTGCGGCTGCAAGTGACTGCTCGGATGATGGATTCTGATCGGAGGTCAGCGTAGGCGTCGCCGCTTCTATCGGTTGTGGTGGCTTGCTGCTGCGAATGCGACCGTCAGATACGCTCATCGCATTCAGCAGGAAGATCCGAATTGGCTGATTCGTGTTGA
>CAYNPS010000383.1:0-2541 GCA_964399125.1 uncultured Terriglobales bacterium | reverse complement strand
CTTCCGGAGGCGTCGCCCGCCACCCGGGAAAAGCCTTGCTGGCTGCAGTAATTGCGGCGTTCACTTCGGCTGCATCAGAAACCGGAACCGTCGCCAGCACCTTTTGCGTCGCCGGATTCACGACCTTCAGATGCTCGGCGCTTTGCGGCGTCTTCCAATCGCCACCGATGTAGTTTTTTACTGTGTCTACTTGAGTTGCTCTCAGCGTACTCATAATTGTTATCGAATGTTCATGACAAGCAGCTTCGGCTCGGTCATTTCCTCAATAGCGTAGCGCAATCCTTCGCGGCCCAGACCTGAGTCCTTCACGCCGCCGTAAGGCATGTGGTCGATGCGGAACGTGGGCACATCACCGGCGATCACGCCACCAACTTCCAGTTCGTTGTATGCCTGGAAGAGCAATCGGACATCATTGGTAAACACGCCCGCTTGCAATCCGTAACGCGAGTCGTTGATTTGCTGAATGGCTGTGCTGAAATTGTCGTAGGGTTCGACGGTCTTCACGGGCGCAAACACTTCTTCGCAGTTGACGTCCATCGCAGGCGTGGTCTTCGTGAGTACAGTGGGCTCGACGATCGAGCCTTTGCGCGATCCGCCAGTCAGAAGCGTCGCGCCCGATTGCACCGCGCGCTCGACCCAGGTGATGGCGCGAATCGCATCCTGCTCGCGGATCAAGGGACCAACATCGGTCGACTCGGACAGCGGATCACCTGTGTTCAGTTTTTTCACATGACTTACGAAGCTATCGAGCAAGCGCTCATATATAGGACGATGCACCAGGATGCGTTGCACGGAAATACAGCTTTGCCCGGCATAGCTGAAACCAGCCGTCACACAATGGTCGACCGCGTACGCCACGTCCGCATCCGAGTGGACGATCACGCCGGCGTTGCCGCCCAACTCGAGCACGACTCGCTTCTTGCCGGATTTTGCCTTCAGCTGCCAGCCAACGGCTGCGCTTCCGGTGAAGGTCAACATCTTGAGCCTGTCGTCGGAAACGATCAGCGCGGCTTGCTCGTTCGACATGGGCAACACATTTAACGCACCAGCCGGCCAGCCAGATTCATCGACCGCTTCGGCGAGCATCAGCGCCGTCAAGGGCGTCTGCGGAGCAGGCTTCAGCACCATCGTGCATCCGGCAGCAATCGCCGGGGCGATCTTGTGCGCCACCAGATTCAGAGGAAAATTAAATGGCGTGATCGCGGCAATTGGTCCAAGTGGAAAGCGCTTCTCAATGCCCCAGCGCCCGGCCGTAAACTCCTGCCAGTCCAGAGGGAGGTATTCTCCACCAATTCGCGTGGCCTCCTCGGCCGCGACAGAAAAAGTAAAGATGGCGCGATCAACTTCCGCACGAGCGGTTTTGATCGGCTTACCTGCTTCGAGCGCAATACTGCGCGCAAACTCTTCGCGTCGATTCTCAATGCGATTGCTGATCTTCTGCAGGACGGCTTTCCGTTGATAGGAGCCCAGTTTCTTTGTGGTCTCGAATGCGGCTACAGCAGCCTGGATCGCGGCCTCGACTTCTTCTTTCGCCGCCAGGTGCACGGCCCCGACCACACTTCCATCGTAAGGCGAATGAATCTCACTCACTTCGCCACGAGTGACCCATTTGCCGTTTATGAAACATCCCCTTGCGATGGTTGCGATTTCGCTAGGCATGACTACTCCGATTCAAGCCGGCGGCAACCGGCGCTCCACTCACGCTTTCAAGCGCCGACTCGAGCACCGCAAGCGCCTCTTCGAATTGTTCGTCCGTAATCACCAGAGGCATCAATAGGCGAATGATGTTGCTGAACGTGCCCGCCGAAATCGTTAATACTCCGTGCTCGTAGCAATAGCGGACAATCGCTTTCGCTGCGTCGCTGGCAGGCTCACGCGTGCCTTGATCGCGGACTAGTTCCAACGAACGCATTGCACCCAGGCCGTGGATCTGTCCAATGACGGGATGTTGATTCTTCCAGCGCGTGGCGCGCTCCATAAATCGGTGCCCCAGTTTCTGCGCGCGCTCGCTTAGTCGTTCTCGCTCGACCATCTCGAGCACCGCCAGCGCCGCCGCACATGAAACCGGATTTCCGATGAATGTTCCACCCAGTCCGCCGACCTCGGTGGAGTCCATGATTTCGGCGCGACCGGTGATCGCAGATATAGGCAGTCCTCCGCCGAGCGACTTCGCCGAGAGCAGCATGTCGGGCTGAACGCCATATTGCTCGCACGCGAACAGCGAACCGGTGCGGCAGATTCCCGTCTGCACCTCATCGGCGATGAACAAGATTCCGTGTTTGCGGCAGATCTCCGCCAGGGTGCGGTAATACACAGGTGGTGGCGCAATGAATCCGCCTTCTCCCAGCACCGGCTCTATGACCATGGCGGCTACACTTTCTGCCGCGACGACACGTTTGAATACCTGCTCGAGATGCCGCGCACAATCCAGTTCGCAGGTGGAAGGATCCTGCCCGAAGCTGCACCGGTAGCAGTATGCGTACGGAATGCGATAGATATCAGAAACAAACGGCTGAAACCCCGCCTTGTACGGATGCGTCT
>CAYNPS010000382.1:0-2552 GCA_964399125.1 uncultured Terriglobales bacterium | reverse complement strand
GGACTGAGACGACAGTTATTGGTAGCAGTAGGCGTACAGTTCGGGTTCTGAGGCGCAAGGACGCGGCTCGAATTTTCCGAATCGGAACTGGTCAAGATCACGGACACGTCTTGCGAATCCCGATTCGCAGTGAACACCTTCGCGCTATTGCCATCCGAAGCAATCGAGACTGGACTCGTACCCACCGGAATGGTCTTGGTCACCGTCAAATTCAGGCTGCTGATCACGCTCACAGAATTCGATCCGGTATTGGCAACGTAAATTCGCGTACCATCCGCCAATGCCGTGACGGAGTGTGGACTCGTACCGACTGTGACGTTCGTGACGTTCTTGAAATTCGGCGAAGTGGGATCGCCGTCGATTACGCTGAGCGTATTCGATCCCGAATTAGTAACCAGCACGCGTTGGTTCTTCGCGTCGAAAACAGCGTAGTTCGGCGAGCTACCAACTGCGAGCGTAGCGCTGACGGTGTGGCTGGTCGCGTCAATTACACTCACGTTTCCTGATCCCTGGTTTACTACAAACACGCGGCTACTATCGGCAGACGGTACCGCCCAAACCGGACTAGAGCCCACCGGGATTGTATCCAGCACACTGTTGTCTGCCGTTGAGATCACGCTGACAGTTCCGTCTGCCTGATTCAGCACATAGACTTCTTTGGAATTCGGAAGCAAAGTCAGGTTTACCGGCGTGTTCCCAACCGGGATCTCCGTGTTCAGTGATAATGGGAAGCCTTGCAGCACGCCCACAGCCTTCCGCCCCGACTCAGCGACATAATAGGTTCCGTTCGCACTCACAATCGACATGGGCTTAGCGCCTGTGGGTAAGCCAATAGTGCTCGCCGCAGAGATACTCGGCGCAGTGCCGGCAGTATGGGAATCCGTATGCTGAGTGACGGTGTCATTGCCGAAGTCAGCAGTTGTAATCGTTGCAGTGATGCCGGCGACGTTCTGCACTAAACCGAATACTGGGCTGTTCCCAACCGGCACCACGCCCTCAATTGAGTCACCGGAGACGTTCACATCCGATACCTGGCTCGTGGGTACCGGATTCGTCGCTGAAAGCGTGAGGCACGGATTGTTCGGATCAGGAGCATTGGTATTCAACTGGCACGAGGTGAAGACTGCCAGCCGAAAATTCTGCGGATCGGGAGAGGGTTGCGGCAGCGGCGTTGCCACCGGGCGAAAAATATCGCCACATCCAGAAATCAAAACACAAACAACAGCCGCTCCGGCACACGCGGCCAACCGTGAAAACTTCATCCCAACTCCCAAAATGTCGATGGTTCCTGCTTCAAGAATTGTAAATGAGAGCGGGAAACCAGGTCACCGCGTGTATGTAGGAGACAATTCGCGCAATCGCGCGATAGTCGCGGGGATCACAGAGAGGGCAAAGTCGATGTCTGCTTCCGTGTTGTGCTTCCCGATGCTGAAGCGGATGCTGGCTCGCGCACGCTCCGGCCGGAGTCCCATGGCGGTGAGTACGTGCGATGGCTCGATCGCGCCGGAAGAGCAAGCCGCACCTGTAGAAACAGCCAATCCCTTTAGGTCGAGAGCAATTACCATGGCCTCTCCTTCGATGTGATCGAAGTAGATATTGCTCGTGTTGGGAACGCGAGGCGCGGCTCCGCTGTTTACTCCAGCTTCGTCGATTTCCCCCAGCAGCGTAGATTCCAAGCGATCACGCATCTTAGCGATCCGTGCCATATCACCATTCTGCAAGCCACGCAGCGCAATCTCTGCCGCGCAGCCCATGCCGATGATGCCTGGCAGATTCTCGGTTCCGGCTCGCCGCTGGCGCTCATGATTGCCGCCATAGAAAAGAGGATCGATTAGTGTGCCTCTGCGAACGTAGAGCGCTCCCGTACCCTGCGGTCCATGAAACTTGTGCGCTGAAATCGACATCAGATCGCAGCCAATCCTTTTCACGTCAATCGGAATCTTGCCTGCCGCTTGCACAGCGTCCGTGTGGAAATAGATGTCGGCTTCGGCAGCAACGCGTCCGATCTGCTCCACCGGCTCGATCACGCCAGTTTCGTTGTTGGCCATCATCACTGAGATGAGCTTGGTCCTCGGACGCAGTGCCTTGCGGACTTCGTCTGGATCGACGAGTCCCTCTCCATCAACCGGAAGGTAGGTGACTTCGACTCCGCGCTTCTCCAGCCGCTTGCACGCATTCAGCACGGCATGATGCTCAATTTGCGAGGTGATCACGTGATCGCCGGCCTGAGCAATGCCGAAGATCGCAAGATTATCGGCTTCTGTGCCACCACTAGTGAAGACTACCTCGGCCGCGCGGCAGCCAAGCAGGCGGGCGACGGCTTCTCTCGCGCGCTCGACTGCCGCGCGGGCATGCTGCCCGTGGTGATGAATCGACGAGGCGTTCCCGAATTGATCCAGATAGTACGGACGCATCGCCTCAAACACCTCAGGCAGAACCGGCGTGGTCGCATTGCTATCCAGGTAAACGCGCTGCATATAAGTATTCTAAATGTTGAACGTGCAGGTGCTTAGGAATCGATGGGCCAGGATTAGCGAAAGCCAATTTCACCA
>CAYNPS010000381.1:0-2567 GCA_964399125.1 uncultured Terriglobales bacterium | reverse complement strand
ACAAATCGTCCGCCCATTTTCATGCACATTCTGAGAGTATTGAGTAAGCATGCCATCGGATTCCATCATCATCGAGGCGAAGCAGGTGCAAAAGTCGTATCCGCAGCCGCACGGCGATCCTATTCTGGTGATCGCGCCTACAGACCTCACGGTGAATGCCGGCGAGATCGTCGCTTTGCTAGGTCCGTCAGGATCAGGGAAATCGACGCTTCTGCGTATGCTGACCGGACTCTCCACTCCGTCGGCAGGACAAATCCTCTGGCACGGCGAGCCGGTAGCAATGGCGAAGCCGAACGTCGCGATCGTGTTTCAGAGCTTTGCGCTCTTTCCCTGGCTTACCGTTTTGGAAAATGTAGAAGTTCCGCTCAAGGCGAAGGGGGTACCCGCGATTCCACGCCGCAAGCGCGCGCTCAAGATTCTCGACACGGTCGGCCTCGATGGGTTTGAGGCTGCATTTCCCAAGGAACTTTCCGGCGGCATGAAGCAGCGCGTGGGATTCGCGCGCGCCCTCGTAATAGAGCCGGAAGTGCTCTTCATGGACGAGCCGTTCTCCGCTCTCGACGTGCTCACGGCAGAGAATCTGCGCAGTGAACTTCTGGAGCTGTGGGACAAGAAAGAGATCCCGACGCGCTCGATCTTCATTGTCACGCACAACATTGAAGAAGCCGTGCTGCTGGCTGATCGCGTGATTGTCCTGGGTCGCAATCCGGCGCGCATCCGCACCGATTTTCGGGTGCAACTGCCGCGTCCGCGAGACCGTAAGCACACGCTGTTCGGAAATTACATCGATTACATCTACACCGTGCTCACGCAGCCCGAAGCTGCGCCAGCCGTGCCGGGACACGAAAAAGAACTCGCGCAAGTTCGCGGCGCAAAGACGATGTACGAGATGCTTCCGCACGTGCGTCCAGGAGGCATCGCCGGCCTGCTCGAAATGCTCGATGACCGCGGAGGGAGAGATGACATCTATCGTCTCGCCAAGGATCTTAGCTTCGAGATCGACGATTTGCTGCCGCTGGTGGACGCTGCCGTGATGCTCGGCTTTTTGAAGGTTGAGGAGGGCGATGCGCAGATTACCGACTCCGGCCGTGCATTCGCGCACGCCGACATCCTGCGGCAAAAGGAACTCTTCCGCCAGGCTGCGCTCGAACACCTGCTGCTGTTTCGTCAAATTCGCCGCGTGCTGGAAAGTAAGTCTGACCATGCTGTCCACGAAGAATTCTTTCACGATCTGCTCGACGAGCAGTTCAGCGAGGACGAAACTCTGCGGCAGATGGAAACCACGATCACCTGGGGACGTTACGCGGAAATTTTCGAATACGACGCCGGAACGCATCGCCTCATGCTGCCCGAGAGCGCGGAGCCGAGTCCGCCACTTGAGAGAGTGAAGAGTTGATTCGGGTTCGCACGTTTTCCCGTTCGATCGTGCGGCAGCCGACGTGGACTGTCCTCACCGATGTCTGCGTGCTGTTTCTCGGCCTCGCCTGTTTTTACGGAGTCGTGCTCATCGCTCGTTACTGGTCAGGAGGCGCGATTCCGGTAGCGGAGATTGATCGCTCTCCCAGAGCGCTGCCGCTGTACGCGCTCTACTCGCTGGCGCGAATTCTAATCGCCTATTTCTTGAGTCTCGTCTTTGCGCTCGGCTATGGATGGTTGGCTGCTCACAACCGCCGACTCGAAGCCCCGATGCTTGCGCTTCTCGACGTTTTGCAATCAATTCCCGTTTTGAGCTTCCTTCCCGGCGTGATGCTCGCGCTGGTGGCCCTGATCCCAACTAAGCAACTGGGGGTAGAGCTGGGAGCCGTGATCCTGATCTTCACGGGACAGGTTTGGAACATGGCCTTCAGCTTCTATTCGTCGCTGCGCAGCATTCCCCGTGAACTGCACGAGGCTACACGCATCTATGGGCTCAACGCGCTCCAGCGTTTTTTCACGCTGGAGCTGCCCTACGGGACCATCGGGCTGGTCTGGAACTCGATGGTTTCAGTTGCTGGCGGTTGGTTCTTCCTGATGGCCTGCGAGATGTTCGTGTTGGGCAAGCGCGATTTCCGCCTGCCCGGTCTCGGCTCCTACCTGCAAACCGCCGCGAGCACCGGAGACACAATCTCGATCCTCTGGGGCATCGCCACAATGATTGCCGTGATTGTGCTGCTCGATCAGTTAATCTGGCGGCCGGTGATCGCATGGTCGGACAAGTTCAAATTCGAACAGGTAGAGAGCGTTCCCGTGCCGCGCTCGCCCATTCTGGAAGCGCTGCGCCGTTCGCATGCTGTGAAGACCTTTGCGAAAAAGATTATTAGGCCCGTTTCGGAACAAATCATCATAACCCTGGTAGAGCGCTCGCGGAAGTCTGAAGACAGGCCAAAGCTCGACAAAGTCACGTCCTATACATTGACAATCCTGGCCATTATCGCCATCGCGGTAGTCACGATCTATGCATCCAGTCGGGCGATCTCCCTGCTTCGGGAAATCGATCGCGCCAGCTTCGCGCTGACATTGAAAAGCGCGGGCGCAACCTTCCTTCGCGTCAACGCTGCTCTTCTGCTCGCTTCTGCTTGGACTATTCC
>CAYNPS010000380.1:0-2570 GCA_964399125.1 uncultured Terriglobales bacterium | reverse complement strand
GCGCTCCAGCGCAATGACCTGAGCACGAGGCGCACCGGCTGACTCCAATTCCAGGTTCCGCAACTTGAATGCAACCCGCATTTCTGCTGGCGCCGAGCTGGGCACGACGCCCAGCAGTTCATAAAGCCCAGGATGCTTGGTTGAAGCCTCGGCCGATGGCGGACGGTAGAAGTAGTCGCGCACGGCAGCGCAGGGCAGGTACACGTTGGTCATTCCAAGCCCGCCACCGACCACTTCCGCGACCACGAAATTCTGTCCGTGCTTGTCCGCCTTGGGTTGGCTGACGTAGCCGACCGGCGCCAAGTATAGGCTGGGTGAGATCGCGGAGATGCTGGCCTTGTTGACGAAGATCTCCGCGCCGCTCGGTTCGGCGAGAGGCACCGGAAACGCGATCTCGTCACCGGTCGCGAGGTAACGGGCAAGGAAAGATGGCAGGCGAACGGTGCTGCGATTGGCAAGCACACACGAGGCCCGTTCGTCGTCTCGCGATATGCTCGCGACACGCTCACAGGATATCGGCGGCAACGACAATGAGGATCGAGAGGCCATCCGTCCGACCGGGATTATAGGAGAGATCGGGAGAAACCGAAAAAACACAACAGCTTTTTTTGACCAGCCCTCTATAAGTTGGATGGAGTCCCAGACTGGATGTCACGCCGTCTTTGAGCAGTTCATTCCTCTTCGTGCAGCTCCGCAATTTGCATCATAACGGCGGTGACACGCCCGAGAACATCTGCATCTGCGGGATAGCGGACGTACTTGGCCTGCTTGCCCGAGTGTGGAGAAGGAAGGAGAGCCAATTGATTACCGTTCACTTCACACCAGCTGCATATATATCCGTCCCGCAGCTCTGTGAAGTAAACGGGTCGGTCGAACTCGTTCTTCCAGCCATCCGGCTTAATCTTTCGCTGACGCGCGTCGATACGAACAAATGAGCCTGGCCGGATTAACGGATAAAGCGTGTAGTCTTTGGTCCCGACATATCCATAAAGAGAATTCCGCCAGTCCATTTGTTGAAGCATCGCAATCGGTACTTCGCCCCATCTTTCGAACATTCTCGAAACCAGGTTGGTGTTTTCTAGAGCCCTCGTATCTCTGACTCCAACAGGCAGGACGATGCTTTCAGCCGATACTAGCGTCGGTGGCGCGACCAGTCCGGTATGCGGCAAATCGACCAGCCCTTGGCCTTGCGCTCTACTAGCTTGGTCCATGTCCAGGCCAAACATGGCGAGGATTTCTTCTAAAGGACACTTGTATATCAGACTGAGGCTTTCGAGTTTGCAGAGCTTGGGCGTGAATTTTCCTGCTTCTAGCTCGCCGACCCATGTATGGGAAATGTAGTACTGCGGATCATTTCTCTTTGCTGCAATCGCTCGACTCAGACGTGCCACATCACGCGTGGAGAGGCGCAGACGTTTGCGTGTGGCTTTAAGCCGCCTAATCCCATCCGGGTCCGATGTCGTGGGCAACATCGACTTTCAACCTCAGAGTTGCGGTATATTACCCGAAATCTCGCCCTCGTTCGCAAACCTCGCCGAAGATTCACAAATTTGGAACAGAACTCGTCCGCATCAGCAGATGCAGTACATCCGACCGATTCGATTATCGGTTGGCCGGAATCGCGACCAGCCATAGCACCGTATCCTGTTCTCCCCGATTCACAAGATGTTGTCGGGAACCGTAATGCGATCGGCTTGGCCGGGCTCGCTGACAGACAGTTTCGAGTTATGGCGGTGTTCCGCTACTAGGTCTATACCAGTTAAGTCTCAGCGAGGATGCATCGTGATCGTGGATGCCGGAATCGTAAGGCTTTCGTTTGGGGCTTTTAAGACGCCTGGGCAGCTTTGATATCGGAGCTGGCGCGAAATAATGGCGCACCTCGCGAGAAGACGTGGCCAGAGGGCTGTACGTGTGCGCTCACAGCGGTTCGCACCAGAATCCAGATTTTGCCGGACGAGTTCAACGGATCCTCGAAAGCCGCAATCTCACTCTTCATCAAATCTCAAGACGCTCGGAGATTTTTTACGGCCACTCTTCTCCGCATTTCATTCCGCACAATCTCTACTACCACCTACGATTACCTATATTCAGCCCCAGCATCCATCAGATCCTCGCTCTCAGCCACATTTCAGGCTATCGATTGAGTGACTGGTTGCGCGTGTTCGATTTTCATGTGGAAGAGCTTCCACGTTTGCAGCTTCTGACGCCGCCCACCCGCACAGTTCTGCTTAACTCAGACCTCGAAGACCAGAATGCGTGGATCCCTTGGCTCGATGCTAGAACCACTCTTAGTTCCATTCCACCTGTTGCACCCCTGACGGAACTCGTCAAGCTCAGCAATTGGCGACGTCTCCGCACAGTTTCGGGAAGCCGTAATACTGAAAACCTTTATGCAAGGATCGGGCGTGAAGACGCGCTGGCCTTTCCAGATCTAGCTCCCGGAAGCATCGTGCGTATAAATCCACGCGCCGGAAATGACCTCCTGCAGAACAATGGGACGACATCGCAACAGATCTTTCTAGTGGAGCACTGCCGCGGTCTGTACTGTTGCCGTTTGCGGGTTGCCGACA
>CAYNPS010000379.1:0-2593 GCA_964399125.1 uncultured Terriglobales bacterium | reverse complement strand
GCTCGGCGCGCCGGGATCGCCGATGCCAGTACCGCGGCCAAGCCGAGCACGACTACAGCCAACGCCAGCATGATGGGATCCCACGGCTTCACGCCATACAACTGGGCTGTCATCAGCCGACCGGCGCCGATGGCTGCAGGAATACCGATCGCCAGCCCGATACCAATCTGCAGAAAAGCGCCGCGCAGGACCATTGTTGTGACATTTCCGCGATCGGCGCCCAGCGCCATGCGAAGGCCAATCTCGCTCGTGCGTTGTTCCACCATGTAGGCAAGCACTCCGTACAGTCCGACGGAAGCGAGAATCAGACCAAGCACGCCGAAGAGTGAGGTCAGTGTTGCGATCATCTTTTCCTGCTGGAACTGGCCGCTCACGACTTGCGCATAGGGATCAACACCATAAAGCACCAAATTGGGATCGATGCTCGCGAGCGCTTTGCGCACGCGATCTTCCATGCCCGGCGGATCTCCCGGCGCCCAGATCACAATGTTGTTCAAGAAGTGTGAGCCCATTTCCCCACTCGCGTACGCTGGATCGTCCCACTTCGCAATCTGTGCTTCGGGCACCAGGTACATTGGGCGCACCGGCTCTTTCATGCCCCAGGTCATCCAGCGTATGTCCTTCATGACGCCGATGATTTCGTATGTTGCGGAATATTTGATCTTGCCCGGTCCGAAATGCTGCCCGATTGGGTTCTGACCTTTGAAGAACTTCTTGACGAAGGCTTCGTTGACCACTGCGACGTTGCGTGTCGACGCCGTGTCTTCCTCGGTAATTGGACGACCCAGCACGATTTTGGCGCCGATGGTGTCGAAGAAGTCCGGCATTACTCGGCCAAATCCCGAACCGGTATCTTCCTTCGGCGGCGGTTCAGGACGTCCCTCGATGCGAACGCCGTTGTTCCAGCTATCGCCCGACATTGGCGCATAGAGCACCTCGCTCACCATCCGCACGCCCGGAACGGCGCGTAGGCGATCGTTGATTTGCCGATACAGCGGCTCCATCTGCTCGCCTTTGTAATTTTCCAAACCGGGATCGATCCAGGCGATATATCGGCCCTTGGTCTCAAAGCCAAAATTCTGATGTTCGAGGTTGCGCAGGCTCTGGCCCAGCAGCGCAGCCGCCGAGAGCAGCACCACAGAGAGCGCTCCCTGCGCGATAACCAGCGTTTTTTGTGCCCACGAGCCACCGCCGCCAACCGAACGCTGTGCCCCGCGAAGAGCCTCGACCGGATCGGCATGCGAAGTCACCCATGCGGGGGCGATTCCAAAAAAGATTCCCGTGAGGACAGATATGCCCAGCGTGAACAGCAGTACGGGCAAGGATGGACTGGCGCTGATGGGCACAAAGTTTTCGCGGCCGGCGTTGGCGAAAGCCAGATGCAGCATCAACTTTGTTCCCGCGTACGCGACGGCGATGCCCAGCGCTCCGCCGATGGCTGCGAGCGTGACGCACTCAACCAATGACTTGCGGATGATTCGCGCTCGCGAAGCGCCCAGCGCTACTCGTATCGACGTCTGCGCGCGATCTTTCAACCCGCGCGCCAGCATCAGATTCGCCAGATTCCCGCATGCCACCAGCAGCACGCATCCCGCAGCAATTAAAAGCAGCTTCAGTCCATCCTGATACTGGTCCCTCAGGTCCGTTACACCGGCGCCGCCGGGAACCAGATGCAGCGTCTGCTGCTCCCAGAGTGCCTTCTCGCCAGGTTCCATATCGGGAACATGGCTGGCCAGCCAGCTGTGGAATTCCACCCTGAGCTCGGCTTCGAGCGACTTGGGATTAACGCCCGGACGCACTCTTCCGAGCAGGTCCAGGAAGTTGATTTGCGGTCCTTTCAGCCGCGGTCTTTCTCCGTTGCTTCCGTCGATCAGTATCTCGGTCGTCAATGGCAGCCAGATGTCCGGCATTCCCCACCCAGACAGCTTCGCTCCAAAAAATCCCGGCGGAGCCACACCGATGACAGTGAATGGATGCCCATTGATCTGGTAGCCGGCGCCGACAACGGACGGATCGGATCCGTACTTGTCGTGCCATATGCGGTAGCTCATCACCGCGACTGGAGATGCGCCTTCTTTGTCGTCCTCGTCGGTAAACATCCGTCCGATCCAGGGCTGTATGCCCAAAGTCCGGAAGAAATTGCCCGACACGTACTGCCCGTTTCGCGTGTCCACCGGCGCCTGCGATCCCACTCGGCGGACACCAAGCGGCGCGTTGCCGGCCTGAAGCGCCGCTAAATCCACGAACTCAGGCGTGTGCGCGCGGAAATGCTGGTAGGCCTCGTACGAGAACAGCGCAAAATCGCCGTCATTACCTTGCGTGTAGCCGCCCCAGTTGCAGCACCGATCTTTGTCTCCGATCTTCCATAACTCGCTCGGATTGGTGACCGGGAGCGACTTCAACATCACCTGGTGTACCAGCGTAAAAATCGCCGTTGTCGCTCCGATTCCCAGCGCCAGTGTGACCAGAGCCGTCGTCGTAAACCCCGGAGCCTTACGCAATTGCCGTATCGCGTCACGCAAATCCGCCAGCATTTGTCCTCCTCGGATAGAGTTTTTGACGTAGCTGACGCAAGTCGGTTATGCCGAAGTTT
>CAYNPS010000378.1:0-2615 GCA_964399125.1 uncultured Terriglobales bacterium | reverse complement strand
AGAGGTGGTATATGCCGATCCTGTTTATGGCCCTGATGGCACTGGGCGTGTTCGTCGTGATGGGCTTGATGCTGTTCTACGCTGCGTATGCCGAAGGACACGAACGAAAACTGGAAAACAAAGCGGCTTCAAAAAACGCTGACCAGCAGCACAAGGTGGCGACGATTCGCGCATGAGCAGCGTGGCGTCCTCCGGAGAAGATTCTTGCTAGGCTTTCACTCGAAGCGGGATCTGATCGCGTTCCTAGAGCCACTCATGGGGAAATGCCGGCAATTCAGGGCCGCCAGCCAAGTAAGTAGTTTCCAGAGGATACTCAGGGCATCTAACTAGGAAACTAGTTCGTACAACTACCGATCTGCAGATCAGTTCCCGCGCGCTATCCTGAGTCGTGCGCAAACTAATCCTTCTCGTCATCGTTCTTGCTCTGTTCTGCTTCGCTATTTTCCGTTTGACTCGATCCCCTAAGCCGGTTGTGCAGCTGGTTCCGGTTGTCACGGCAGTCGGCCAGAACACGCCGGTCTCTGTCCACGTTCTCGCACCTAAGGGAGTTCGAAATGCGGCGGTTTTCGTCGAGCAAAATGGGACGCGCTATCAGGTGTGGCAATTACCGGAGCAATCCGGACAATCAGAGAGCATATGGAATATCAGTATCGGCACGAGCAGCACGCCCCAACTTAAAGACGGCAAGGCCAAGCTGATCGTGGAAGCGACCTCGAATGACTTGCTGCGCAAGCAAGCTCAGTGGGAGGGCGATGTCACGGTGGTAACCCGGCCACCGACGGTGAGCGTCGATTCCGATCAGCACTACCTGTACTTAGGCATGGCGGACTTGGTGGCGTTCGACGTCAGTGGCACCTATGAGCAGGCAGGGGTGCGTGTCGGCGATCAGACGTTCCGTGCATGGCCGATGCCTGGTGGCAAGCCGGGCATGTTTTCGCTGTTTGCGTATGCGTGGAACACGACACCCGGAACTGCGCCGATCGTATATGTCTCGTTCGCTGGCGGGAGCCAGGTGACCAGTCCGATGGTCCACCAGTTTCCGAAAAGAGAGCAGCCGAAATACACGGTGCACGATCTTCAACTGGATGACAAGTTCATACAGAAGGTGGTGGGGGAACTTGATCCGATGGGATCGGGCGACCCGGTAGCGCGCTTCGTGAAGATCAACAACGAAATGCGCAGAGCGAACAACAAGACCCTGTCGGACCTGCGCTTGAAGAGCGCGGATAAATTCCTGTGGTCGGAGGTTTTCCTGCGTCAGCCGGGAGCAAAAGCGGAAGCTACGTTTGCTGATACGCGCAATTACATCTATCACGGGAAGAAGATTGATCAGCAGGTGCATCTTGGATACGACCTTGCCGTAACACAACATGTGGGCGTGCAGGCCTCAAACGATGGCAAGGTGGTCTATGCGGCGCCGCTGGGAATTTACGGCAACTGCATCGTCGTGGACCATGGGTATGGCCTGCAGACGATTTACGGTCACCTGAGCCGGATCGACGTGCATGAGGGCGACGCGGTGAAGCGCGGCCAGGTAATGGGCTTAAGCGGCATGACGGGCATGGCCGGCGGCGATCACATTCACTTCAGCATGCAGCTTGATGGGGTGCAGATCGATCCCAAAGAATGGTGGGATCCGCACTGGATTAAAGATCACATTGCAAAACGGGTGGAGATGTAGGGGGCATTAAGGGAGTCTGGATCTCGTATCGGAGGACTATAGAGAGAAGTGCTTTGTAGCTGACCTTCCTGCGACTCCAGTTTCTTCTGATAGCCACGCGTGATCGCTACGATTTCTGGCTCCTCGTCCTTTGCCACACACCATGGCTTTCACTTGCTGCAGACAACGAAGAGCCGAACGACACGGGCCCTTTCAAAAGAGATGTAGCGACCCGAAGATATGGGAGCGAGCCTTTAAGACACCGTCGCTGCGCAATCGTGCGATCACCGCGCGATTCGCCATAGTTCCACGACGGCAGTCACAAGATACTGAAAAAAGCGCTGGATTATGACATCCGCGGCGGCAATTCGAATCCGAATCTTGACTGCGAGATGCACTCCCTGAACTATCTGACAGCAAAGGAACGGGCAGACCTTTATCTTCCTCGACTCGCTGGAGAGATGCCGGCGAACGCAGGACCTCCGGTAGGTGATATTAATCGTTATAGGATCTACTCTTTCGCTTCGATGTGTTGCATCACCAGGTTGTGGTGATGAACAAATAGCCGTCCTGAAATCTGCATTACCACAAGTAATTTCCAAATTTCGCGAGTCGATGATCCCGCGATTCGTCGTTAAATGGTGTCAGCGCTGGTCAATGTGTATCGTCGCCGGTCCATCCGGCGCTTATGCGTATCCGTTCGGGCTGTGACGGTGAGGAACTCTCTCGACGTAGGTTCACGTCAGTTGACTTACATACCGGAATGCGTGCCCCGTTCGCGAGATAAGCGCGTAAGCACGGCCCTAGCTGCCCACCCAAAGACACTGAAAGCCAGAGCGGTTGCTGCCAAAACAAGCCAGCTTGGCTCAGGAACCGGAGTGACAGGAGGCTCGTTCGCTGTGAAGTGCCCCCATCCGTTACACCGATTGCAATGAGAGTTCTCGGTTGATTTCTG
>CAYNPS010000377.1:0-2622 GCA_964399125.1 uncultured Terriglobales bacterium | reverse complement strand
TGATCTGCGATGTAAAGGTCCGGGATCTATTCGTGGAGGGGGATTTCCGCCTTTAGAAAGCTAATGACAATGTGAAGTGGGGTGGCTAAACTTTTGAAAACGATGGTGGCCAGGGACGGAATCGAACCGCCGACGCCAGCCTTTTCAGGGCTGGATTCCACCATTCCCATCTCGCTCATTCCAAACACTCTTGGTTCCTAACTTGGGTCGTTCTGGACCCTTGCACTTGGACCCATAATGGACCCACGGGGTCCGATTCACTATTGCACCAGAGTGCTCAACTTATTCACCACGCGCTTCTGTGATTCCGGAACGAACTGCTGATAAATGTCCATGATCGTCGAGGCGCGGGAGTGGCGCATCTGGGCTTGGGCGTCCTTCACGTCGGCACCGGCCAACTTCAGCCAGGTCGCGTGAGATGTCCGCAGGCAGCGCCAGTTCACAAAGTCGAGACGCAGTTTCCTCGCAGCCGGCTTGATGTGTCGAGACAGAATGTTATTGTCCCGAATCGGAACACCAGTCTTGACCGACTGGAAAACCAGATCGTCTGGTTCGTCCGCTTTCACGAGTTTGTATCTCCGGGTAGCTCTGCCGGCGCGGACGTCGACCGTAAGCTGCTTCAGCCGGTGGATACGTTCGACCACGCAACGATTCACTCCGATTGTGGCATTGGACGCGTCCGACTTCGGACGGTCCCAATCACCGCGGCAAAAGCGCTCGTCGATCGTGATTGAATCCTGGCGTACATCATTCCATCTGAGACCAGCCAACTCTGAGACTCGCAGCCCCGTGTAGATCGCGACATAAACCATCGTCGCGTTTGGCTCCGGAATGAGAGCGATCAATTCGCCGAATTGCTCCGGCGAGATGTACGGCTTATTGCGCTTCGTCTGCTGCAGCTTCGGCAGTTCGATGCCGTCCATCGGGTTCAACACAAGCAACCGGTGACGGATTGCCGTCTTGATGATCGACGCAAGAACGTCGCGGATATTGTCCACGGATTCGTGCATCAGTTCGGTCTCGCAGAAATGAGCAAAGTAATGATCGAGAGCCTCGGGCGTGAGATCGCGCAAGCATAGTTTCCCGAACGCCGGCGTCAGGTAGTTCTTGATGACGCCCTTGTAGCGGGCCTGGGCATCTGCCGCTCGCGGTGGGCGGATACGCGATGCGATCTGCTGAAAGCGATCGAAGCAGCCAAAAAGGCCACCGCCTCGAAAACGGTGGTCTGCCCCCGCCCGTGGAACACAAAACAGATTTCTTGCTGTTAGCGCATCTGCAGAGAGATTCGATCCGCATATGTGGCTTGTGCGCGCTGGTTATACGTAAGTAGTCGGCTTGCTGGCGAGCATTCCCACGTTTGGATCTACTGGAAGAACTCAGTCATCTGAGGAGCTGCGTCGGCACCATTCGGAATGCTCGGAATCGCTAAGGCCTTCATTGTCAGAGATAGCAGGCTACGATGATCATAATTCGTACTGTTTCCCACATATCCTGATCGTACGTGTGTGCCCAGCAAAATTGCTGCGACATGACCTCCGCCATTGGTAATGTCGTCGGCAGATTCGTCAAATACGATGACCAGCAGTCCGCTTTGCTTAAAATTCGCATCGGCCAACAATGGCGCAATATTCGCTTGCAGCCACTGATCAGCGATTTGTAAACGTTGGGCTAGCGGACAATCTTCCATGCCCGCTGGACAACTGTGCGCGTCATTCCTCGCGTTCGGCGCAATGAATAAGTAGTTCGGAAGAGTTCTTGCAGAAAGATCGGCCCCGAGCTGAGGAAAAGGAGTGATCCTGGCTGCCATTGCTGGATCTTCCTGTACATCGGTAAAGTAGGAAAAAGGATTGTGATGGCGCAGGTAAGGAAACGCGTCTCCACCTAGGTAGCCCTGGGATGGTATGGATTCTGCATAGACCTTCCATGTTTTCCCCGAAGCCGATAGCTCCCGTACCAGGTTGTCAGTGGAGACCACACCTCCGAAACTGTCGTCGTTGCTGATGGCTTGCCCTGTGGTCAACGTGAAATAGTTAGGTATGGACGGGTGCGAGTTGGCATAGTACTTCGCAGCTACCGCTCCCTGGCTGGCCAGGTTATTGAGATAAGGCATGTTCGAACTGCCGATCACATCGGAATAGTCGGTATTCTCTAGCAAGACCAATGCCACATGCTGAACTTCGGGAACTGTTGCTGATCCGCCACCCGAACCATTGCCAACATTTCCAGACAGACCGTTCCCTACACCACAATTGCAGAGGCAGATTGAAAAAGCGATAACCCAAAACCAGAGTGACCGCAGCCGCATAGGAAGAGGACCGAACTTCTCTGATTGTGATTAAGATTGCGGAACTGGTGTTGTATTACCCCGCAGATATGGGATTGTGCGGCCGTGGCACTGCCTTCTCCCTTTTTCTATAATCCCGTTAATATTCTGGCGGGGCACGCTCGTTCATTTCTCATAGATCAACAGGTGGAATGTACCAGGAACCGGAGTCGGTCTGGGATGCGGGTGTTGGGGATCAGGTGAACCTTGGTTGAACTCCGCAGTGTCGACGAAGATCCTTGCTGTCTGCGGATCAAATCCCATTGTCTTTGCGCCGAACTCTGTTTTCAATTTGCCGG
>CAYNPS010000376.1:0-2634 GCA_964399125.1 uncultured Terriglobales bacterium | reverse complement strand
AATTTTACTTTGTTTCAGGCGAGTTAACCCAGCGCAGACCGAACGAGTACGTCGGCGAGTAGTATTCGCGCTGAATCGGGAACTGCTCGCTGCCCTGATAGAACCCAAAGACTTCATTGTTCAAGTTCAACATCGAGGCGATCGCGCGCAGACCGTGTCCTCTCGGAATCAGGTAGCTGACCTGGGCGTCCACCTGTGTGTGCGGATAGAGATAGACATCACCATTTGGACCATTCACCGGACCGTTCCCCGGCGAATTCACATAGTTGTAGGACCATAGATAAGCGTCATTGTGAGTGAGTCCCATTCGCGCTGAGACGCCCCACTTGTCATAGGTGACGTCGAAGTTCCAGTTGTTCGGAGCGTCGCGCAACAGTGGAGCATGATCGGTTCTCGGCAGTGCTCCCGGCGGCGGAGCGGCAAAGGCCGCGCGCGACGCTGTCCAACTGTAGTTCGCGCTAAAACCCATCCCATTCAGTGCTCCAGGGAGGAAGCGAAGCTGTTGCCGCCATGCTGCCTCGATACCCACCAGGTGCGCGCTCGGTCCATTCGTGGCTTGAGTTTGTAAGTATCCGGCAAACGGACCTGAAGTTAGCAGCGACTTTTGCGAATAGATCGGATTTGTTAGGTCCTTGTAGAAACCTCCGACCTGAATAATGCCGAGCGGCTTGAGGTAATGCTCGATTGCCAGATCGTAGTTTCTTGCCGTCGTGGTCTTCAGGTTGGGATTGCCGGCTGTGAGCTTCTTCTGTCCGCCTCCGCTGTCGCTGATGTTCATGGAAGGAGGCAGGTCGCCAAAGTTGGGCCTTGCAATCCCCAGCCCGAATCCGAAGCGCATGACCGTCTCGTCAGTTAGCCGGTATTGAAGTTGAATACTCGGCATCACGTTGCTGTAGTCGTTGCCTCCGGGCACAGGCGTAATGGAGCGGTCGGAGGCGCGGAATTCAGTGCCCAGGAACTGGTCCTGCGTTCCTTCGATGCGTACGCCGGTTTGGACCCGCAGCTTGCTGAAGCTGATCGTGTTCATCACATATCCGGCATAGATGCGCTCACTTACATTAAAGTCATTAGGAAATGACCTTCCCGGAACGATCCCTCCGCTAAACGCGCCCGGATTGTTGTTAAAAAAAGCGAGGGTCTTGTTGTAATCGTTCACTGGGCCGTACGGACCGAAATTCCCGAAATAGTAATTTTTGTCAGCGTAAGGACCGAGAACCTGACTCAGCAGCAAGGTAGGACCGATGTTGAAGTCCTGGAAGATTGAAGTCTGGTTCTTTACCGCGTCGCTGACCTTGAATCCCGTCTGCAATGTTCCAAAACGATTGCTACCCGCCTGATATGTTTTCGCAACGTCAAAATCGCCCACTACGTCTCGCTCAATCGTGTGATTATTCTGGAAGCTCATGTCGTTCAGCGAATACTGAGTGGGATCGTAGATGTTGACGCCGTTCAGAACCGGGAACCTGGGAACGAACGGATCGGTCGTATTGATCCCAAAGGCAACGTTGCTGGGACCGTTAAAGTTCGCGTTGTTAAAACCCCCCAACTGGTGCGCCTGGGAGAGTGCTGCTTCATAGTTGACCAACCATGTGCCCCGCGTGACGTGTCCCCCGGATTGCAGGCTGAAGATCTGCTGCACCGGCTTACGGTATACGTTAGTCATAGACATAGAACCAGTGTTGTCGCTGGTTGTAGGACTCAGGAAATTGCCCACTGTGGGGGTGTAAATCCAGTCCTGGCCGTAGTCGCGAAAATGCGAGAACAGTCCGCGCAGATAGACCGACGACATGTCGCCAACTTTGTAATCTACCTCGCCCGCAAAGCCATACCGGGAGCGATCGTAACGGTAGTCGCGGATGTCTTCGGTATTGGGTCCAGATGTAGTCCCGATTTGGTTCCCATTGGCGTCGACGATAGGGTTGACGCCTTGGCCGGGCTCGATGTCATTAATGCCGCGGCTGTTGTAGTCATAACTGCCATCCACCAGAATGCCGAGCTTCTTTTGCTGGCCAAAGCGTTGGCCAAAAGTTGACTCAACCTGATGCTGCATCCGGCCATCGATAATCGGCGTGTAGCCCAGGAGCCCCAGCATGCTGAAATATGGCTGGTCGGCCGGCTTCTTGGTCACCAGGTTTACCGAGCCTCCAATAGCATCACCGTCCTGATTCGCAGAAAGCGTCTTGCTGATTTCAACGGAATCCACCAGGTCTGAAGGAATTACGTCGAGCTTAACGTTGCGAATGTTTTCCGGTGAAGGAACATGAATGCCATCAATGGTCACATTGCTCAACCGTGGCTCAGTTCCGCGGATCTGAACGTATTTGCCTTCGCCCTCATCGCGCTCGAGCGATACGCTCGGCAGACGCCCAATGGCATCGGCGATGTTGGTGTTCGGCAAACTCGTGATCACCTCCGCCGGCAGCACCTGGAGGATGTTGTCCGCCGTGCGCTCCCGATTGATGGCTTCAACTTCGCCGAACTCGCGGTCTGCGTGAACAGTTACTTCTTGACTCGCCGCGGCAACCTGCAGCACGGCATTGACATTCGCCGCACCGCCCGCAGTAACATCCACCGCCTGCTTGAACTCAGAGAAACCCAGGTATGAGACGGTTAACGTGTAGTGCCCCGGATTGA
>CAYNPS010000375.1:0-2634 GCA_964399125.1 uncultured Terriglobales bacterium | reverse complement strand
GGCACGGAGGGAAGAAAATTTTGAGACTGAGCCTCCCTGTCCTCCGTGTTCAATCTTTTCTACGCTCGACACTAAGCTTCATGCCGTACTTGGGACGCAACGTAATTAAAGGCAGCAGTTCCACGCGCGTCTCCCGCACGATGGAAAATTTCCAACTGCGTGCGATGCTTGCCAGCAGCAGCACGCCCTCCATCCATGCGAATGCTTCGCCGATGCACTGTCGCGGTCCCGCGCCGAATGGGAAGTAGGAGAATTTCGGACGTGCAGCTCGAGCCTGTGGCAGCCAGCGCTCGGGATCGAATGTCAGCGGCTCGGCATACCAGCGCGGATCGCGATGCGTGATCCACTGCGAGGTGAGGACGAGCGCTTTTTGGGGAAATAGAGTTCCGAATGCCTCGTAAGGCTCGACGACGGTTCGAGCAATTCCCCATGCTGGAGGGTAGAGGCGCATCGACTCGCTGAGGACCATTTCGGCATACTTGAGGTTGGGATAATCTTCGGGCTGCGGTTTGCGGCTGCCTAATACCTGATCGAGTTCGTGTTTCAGGCGCTCGGCGATTTCGGGATGCTGGGCCAGGAGGAATAATGTCCAGGTGAGCGCGTTTGCTGTGGTCTCGTGCCCGGCCAGGATAAGAGTGACGCATTCATCGCGGACCTGATCGTTGTCCATGCGTTCGCCTCTGCTGCCTACCTCGGTATCTTCGGCGGCCAGCAGCATCGACAGCAAGTCGCCGCGATCCTCTCCACTTTGGCGTCTTTCCTCGATGAAGCGGTAAATGATGCGATCAATTTGGGCTCGCGCCTTCTTCAGCCGAAGGACTGGAGGAATCGGCAGTTTCTCCAAATATTCCGAAAACGGCAGTACAGCGAACTTGAATAAATGCATGAACGTGTGAAGAGCGCGCCCGATCTCTTGCGAGTCGCGTTCCACATCAGTGTCGAAGAGTGTCTTGCCGACGATGGCAAGAGTGAGCCGCATCATCTCCTGATGCACATCCATTACCTGGCCGCTGCGCCAGTGCTGCTGATGGCGTTCAGCGTACTCCACCATCGCGCGTCCGTAGCCGAAGACCCGCTGGCGGTGAAAGGCCGGCTGAATGAGCCGCCGCTGGCGCAGATGGAAGCTGTCCTCACTGGTGAGGAGTCCGTTGCCCAGGACCTTGCGCGAGCGCTGCATCACGCGTCCCTGATGATGATTGCGGGCGTGTGTCACCAGCATGTCCTGCGTCATCTCCGGATGAAAAAGCATGAAGATCGTGCGTCCCAGCGCACGATATTCCACGAGATCGCCATACTCGCGGTGTAGCTCTTCCATGTAAAGCAGGGGATTGCGCCGCATCCCCAGCAGAGGAGACAATGACAAAAATGGACGAGGTCCACGCGCGCCCATGCGCGCAGGATGCGCTGCGGAACTCATGATGCGTTCGTCTCCTGGGCCAAAGCTTTTTCAGCCTGTGCTTCCGCCTTGGCGAATAAGATTTGTTCAGGTCGCAACAGCGTGGACGCGCAGGAGCAAAGATAAATAGCGGCGATGATCGCGTAAGCCGTTGTCAGACCGATGCGATGCGCAGACGCAGCAACCGCGAACGCCAATACTAATTGGAGCAGCGTGCCCATGAAGTAAAACGTGTTCTGTGTGCGGCCCATCAGGTGCGGGGGCACCAGTTCCATCAGACTGCTATTGAGCGAAGTGCCGCCGAGCCCGCGAGCCGATCCCATTAGAAAAAACATAAACGCGGTGAGCGCGAGTATCTTTGAGTACGGCGCGAGCAACATGCAGCCGCCCAGCACAAACATTCCCAGCCTGATACTCGCGCGCGTATGCAGCCGTCCAATCACCCAGGGCGTGTACATCGTGCTGAGGAACGCTCCTACGCCCCAAGCTCCGTTCAGCCATCCGTATCCAACCGCGCCGCCGTGCAGGATGCGGTCGTCAAGCGGAGCGGTGACGATGCCTTGTGTGAGCATGGCGCCCATGAATAGGGCCATGCTGATGCCGACCAGCGTTACCGCGGGCCGGTGCTTCAGATATCTGAAGCCCTCGCGTAGCTCATGTAGGTAGCGGGCGAGGGGATGGGCATCGTGCAGAACCGGCGATGCGATAGGGTGCGCAACTGTGATCCTGCCCTTGCGCACAAAGAGATAGCAGCCGATCGAGACCAAGTAAGTGCTGAAATCGAGCAGCAGGACTCCGCCGAGATGCAAGTGGTTATAGACGAATCCCACAATGGCACCGGCGATAAGCCATCCGCCCTGCACGCCGGCCATGAGGAAGTTACTTGAGATTACATACTGCGACTCCGGCGTTAGCTCCTGGATAAGCGCCGTCACCGATGGCCAGAACATCCAGAAGCCTGCGGCAACGAGTGTGTTCATCAGGTAGAGCTCCCACAAGCGCACCTTGCCTGCAAGCGCCAGGAGGGCAACAGTTATGATGACGATCGCACGCGAGCCATCGAGAAACATCACAAGGTGGCGGCGATCTTCGCGATCGATGATTACGCCCGTGAAGGGAAGCATCAGGAGCGCGGGAATGGTCTGCAGGATGATGACAGTTCCGAGCGCCATCTCCGAGTGCGTGGCCTGCAGGATGTACCAGACCACTGCCGCGGAATTCATCCCGCTGCCAAGCAT
>CAYNPS010000374.1:0-2643 GCA_964399125.1 uncultured Terriglobales bacterium | reverse complement strand
ACAATCGCGAGAATGAGAGCCGCCTCAGAGAGCAATCCGCCGACCAAAATTCGTCCCCAATGGATTCTTGCGCTACTCATATCCTGACTACTTCGGCGCTTCTGGTCTCGACCCCAACACGCGGCCCGACGTGTGTGTTTTCCCTAAACCGCAAACGAGCCAACTCACTCATCCTCGTCCACTGGCGGCGATGCTGGCGGCGCTGTCTCGATCAGCTCAATTCCCCGAACACTAGGCAAGTTCACGGCTCCGACCAGAAACTGCAGCATGACAAGTCCGTAGCGATCACCCTTGACCGAAAACTCTTCGATGACTGCTTTGTTGGTTGCCTTGGCTGCAGCCCACACGTCAAAATTGCTCAAAACGGTTTGTCCGTCCAGTGCCACATTGAATTTACGCATGCCTGGACTGGTGAAAAAGCCTTCGGCAAAGTGCAGGCGTACCGTATACGTTGCGCCCGGAATCAAATTAGGAATGAAGTATCCAAACGACCCCGGCCCCGTGGACTGCCCCACTCTCTGCGTTAGATAGATGGCCTCGGGAGCGGGATTCTTCACGCCAGAGGTGTCCACGAACTGACTCACGCTGCCACTGCGCCCACCGGCAAAATCAACATCTGCAATAAAAGTGCCCGCCGTGCAGGATTGAGTGGAACTGGCAACACATCCCGCATTGATTGCGATGTTGGCGGTTGTGCCTCCGCTACCGCCGGCTACTTGAATCGACCCTGTATGGTCGCTATCTGCGTCATCAAAGTCGGTGCGCAACAACTCGATGCCGCTGACAGTCGGCTGGTCCGCAGATCCTTGCACGAATTGGAGCGAGACGATCCCGTTTTCGTCTGGCTTTACAACAAAGTCTTCAACAACAGCTTTGCTCATAGCGCCGGCGGCAGCAAAGATATCGAAATCCGTCAGCACCTGTTCGCCGTTCATCACCACGTTAAAGAGCCGTCGGCCGGGCCCCGTAAAAGTATTTTCCGCGAAATGAAGCCGTAGGAGATATGACGCGCGAGGATCCAGATTGGGGATGGCCCAGTCGCTCGCGCCCCAGTGTTCGGTTTGGTATACGGCCTTAGGTGCGGGCCTCTCTACTGCGGAGGTATCGATGGCCACATTGTGGAAGTTGGTAAAGCCACCGGCTGAGAAGACCTCCGAGGCGAACTGCTCGACCGCGCTTCCGCCGGCGTGCATCGAAATTCCCCGCCCATGTCCAAAGGGCATGGTCGCCGCCGAGGCTTCATTAGAGGAGGCCGATTCTGCGGCCATATTTACCGCGAGCACTTGATAGTAGTAAGTCGTTGAAGGCTTGAGCCCCTGATGGATGTACCTCGTCCCGCGATAATGATCGACCACTAAATTCGCAGGCGACGGCTGAAAGTTTGGAGTTGGGCTGGAGTAGATGTCATAAGCAGCGGTTTCATCGGGTCTGCGATCGTGATCACCTCGGTCTTCCAGTTCATCTCCCCACTTGAGTTCAATCTGATCGCTTGCTCTTGCTCGCGCGTGCAGATTGCGAGGCGCCGATGGCGCAGAGCCATTCCACTTATAAACACGCACGTAGTCGACCAGCAGGTCGGCTGGGGTCGGAGTCGGAGTCGGCTTATCTGGAGGACCGGGAAGATTCCCGCCGACCGCCTGGTTCAAGAGCAGAAAGAATGGGTGGTTGAACACCCACTGGCTTCCGGACGGAATGTCGCTCGGAATCACTGTGAGGAAGGGCTTGGTCCAATCGTCTCGATAGAACTGCATCTGGTACGGCGACCACACGACGCCATAAATGTGATAATCGGCATCGTTAACTTGTTCGCCATTAGGGAAGGAGAAGCTACTGCCGATGCCACTGCCTCCGGAGTACCCAGGTCCGTGATTAGTAGAGGAGGTTGCGTTGGCGCCGTAGGGCAACACCCACTCCATGATGTCGGACTCGCCGCATGTGGGCCAGCCCACAGTGGGAATATTGGTTCCGAGCATCCAGAACGCCGGCCACAACCCAGGGCCAGTCGCCAATTTGATGCGCGCTTCGACGCGACCATATTGAAACTCCTGCAGTCCTTGGGTTTTCATCCTCGCGGATGTCCAGGTTCCACTCTTGCTTTTGACCGCGCGAATGACGAGATTCCCATTCCCGTCCATGAAGGCGTTTGGATTGGAGGGATCGCAGGGCGACACAGTCGAGCCGGGAGGACAATAAAACTCATTTTCGTTGTTTCCCCAACCGTTGTTGTTGCCCATTTCAAAAGCCCAATTGGCCATATTTGGAGGTGACCCTGCAGGCCCGTCGAACTCGTCGCTCCACACCGGCGTCCATTGTGCGTAGGAGGGCAGGGAAGATGCCGCCAAAGAAATTACGATCGCTCCGAAGAGTTTCATAATGCGCGGCAATCTACCCGACTGGAAATCTCGAGAGATAAGTCTGATCTGGCTGTTCACGATTAAACCTCCATTGCAGGATTCATGAGATTCGAAACTCAATCGCAAGTTCACATGTCGCCGTGACCCAAGTCTGAAAGCCATTCGGGTTCGGGTTCAGGAATCCCATGGCATCCTCCGAAAATCAATGTCTCCTCCATTCAAGCGAAGGAGGTTGCGACCAGCCGAAAATGTTCCCTGAACCGGTCCGAGCAGTAAGACTATCTTCCGA
>CAYNPS010000373.1:0-2651 GCA_964399125.1 uncultured Terriglobales bacterium | reverse complement strand
CGCGACTTCGATCAGAAGATCATTCCTGCGGTGACGCACTGGAATCATCCAGGATTTCTGGCCTACTTCGGATGTACGGGATCGTCGCCAGTCATCATCGCCGAGATGATCTCAGCCGCACTGAACACGAACGGGCTCCACTGGGATACGTCGCCCGCTGTGGCCGAACTCGAACAGGTCGCGCTGGGGTGGCTGCGGCAGTGGATGGGACTGCCCGAGAATTGGTTCGGCATCATCTACGATACGGCTTCAGTTTCCAGTTTTCACGCGATCTGCGCGGCGCGGGAATATGTCGCACCGGAGAGTCGCGTCGAGGGCAGCACGCCGAACCTCGTTCTCTACACCTCCGAGCAATCTCATTCATCGATCGAAAAAGGAGCCATTGCTGCCGGTATCGGTCAGAAGCACGTTCGGAAGATCGCGACCGATAGCGAATTCCGCATGCGCCCCGATGCGCTGGGGACGGCCGTTGAAGACGATCTGCGCGCCGGGTTGCGACCGTTCTGCGTGGTAGCGACGATTGGCACAACTTCCAGCACGAGTGTTGATCCGCTCGAGGCAATTGCTGAGATCACGGATCGGCATAAGCTCTGGCTGCACGTGGACGCCGCCTATGCCGGAACGGCGGCGATCCTTCCCGAGTATCACTGGATGCTGAAAGGAATCGAGCGCGCTCACTCCTATGTCGTGAATCCGCACAAGTGGCTGTTTACCAACATTGACTTGAGCGCGTTCTACACCAAGAAGCCAGAGATTCTGCGGCGGGCATTTTCGCTCGTCCCGGAATATTTGACCGGAACGGAAGATCCGCGTGCCATCAACCTGATGGACTACGGTGTGCCGCTCGGCCATCGTTTCCGGTCGCTCAAGTTGTGGTTTCTGTTGCGCTATTTCGGACGCGAGCGCCTGCAAAAGATTTTGCGATCGCATATTGCTTGGGCGCAGAGACTCGAGCAGGAGATCAGGTGCGATTCGCGGTTTGAAGTAGTGGCGCCGGTGCCGTTTTCGACCGTCTGCTTCCGTTTGAAATCCAGCGATGAAGAGAATGAGCGCTTGTTCAATACCGTGAACGCGTCCGGCAAGTACTACATCTCGCACACTGCACTGAATGACCGATACGTGCTGCGTATCGCGATCGGAAATCTTGGGACGACATGGCAGGATGTGGAAGGGTGCTGGAAGATGATTCAGGAAGCAGTCGATGGTCGGTAGTCGTCGGTCGTTGGCAAGAATGTCCAGCAACTCCACAACGGCCTCTCCTGTCATGTCGAGCGTAGCGAGACCACCCTATTACAGAGAAAATCTGCCCGTCCTTTAGGGATTTATCGCCACGCTCGAAATGACGGTCCTCGCCTGAGGCTCGGACTAAAAACGGCTACCGACTACCGACCCACGACTACCGACCCACGACTACCGACTAACCACTTCTATCGTCGGCTTTCTCGACTCCAGCACTTCGCCGATCAGCGCCGCTCCGACTGCCGCTTCATTCAACTGGCGTAATAATTCGTCGGCATCCTCCGCGGCGACGGAAATCAGCAGTCCTCCAGCGGTTTGCGGATCATAGAGGATCGTGCGCACGTCTTGTGGTACGCCGTCTTCATAGCTGACGAGGCATTCCGCGAATTCGCGATTTGCCGTCAACCCGCCGGGAATGAATCCTTCGCGCACACATTCGAGCGCACCTTCGAGCAGCGGGATCTGAGACGCGAACAATCGCAAGCTGACATTGGATCCGAGCGCCATCTCGCGCGCATGTCCGATCAGTCCAAACCCAGTGACGTCGGTCATCGCACGGACCTGAAAACGACTTTCCTCTGTGTTCCTCTGCGCCCTCAGTGGTGGAGTTCTTTGGAGTACTTCGGCCGCGACCTTGTTCAGTGTCGTCATCGAGCGCGTCGCGGCTTCGATCCACTTGTCTTCGGCTTTGCCGCGCTTGATGGCCGTTGAGATCACGCCCGTGCCAATCCCCTTGGTGAAGATGAGTTTGTCGCCGGGTAGGGCGCCGCTGTTTGTGAACACGCGGCGCGGGTCAATCATGCCCGTAACGGAGTAGCCAAACTTGATTTCGGGATCTCGAATGCTGTGGCCCCCGACGATGGTGCAACCGGCCTCCATCATCTTCGAAAGACCGCCGGCGAGAATACGCTCGAGCACGTCGAAGTCGCCTTTCTCTGGGAAACAGACCATGGCGAGCGCGGTCAGAGGACGTCCGCCCATGGCGTAAACGTCGCTTAGTGCATTGGTGGCGGCAATCTGTCCGAAGGTGTACGGGTCGTCGACAATAGGCGTGAAGAAATCGACGGTCTGCACCAGCGCCTGGTCAGGCCCGATCAGATACACTCCGGCATCGTCGGCTTTGTCGAAGCCAACCAGCACATTCGGGTCATGTTGCCGGGCTAATTTCCCAAGCACCGTGTCCAGCACCGCCGGACTCAGCTTGCTCGCTCAACCCGCCGCTTTGACCTGTTCCGTCAGTCGGACTTTGGCGACCGTTTCGGACATAAAACCATTTAACCACAGAGGACACACAGGGCGCAGAGGCCCAGAAACCTCTGTGAATCTCTGTGTCCTCTGCGGTTAATCTTTCTTTTTCGGATTTCGCGCGCGGGTCTTGATCCAGATTGGCGTGCCCACGAATCCGAATGCCC
>CAYNPS010000372.1:1569-2673 GCA_964399125.1 uncultured Terriglobales bacterium | reverse complement strand
AGCCCCGCAGAAAATTGCGGGGCTTTTCTTTTGCCGATTTGATTCGCCTGAATTCCCTGCGCAGGGAATCCAGCACGGAAAATTTTCCCGAAGAAAAAAAATTCATCGCCAGACCCGCATGAACACAGGCGATTCGCAATCGACCAGGGAACTTGCAAGGAATTAGCAGGGAAGTTCGGAGCAACCGCTGGCAACACCGCGACTTGGGACAGCTTCACCAGAGAGTCTGTAAAGACGGCAGGGAAAAGAGCAGCGAGCTCCGATCCTGACCGTGGAATACCACTTTCGGCAGGCCTAGCTGACTCGATATTCCTCCGGGTTCCGGAAGCTACGCGGATCCAGGACACCCAGACGCTTCGAGTTGCAGTTCACCGAGTCTGATCCAGTCTCGTGCTGCTCGAAGCCGACCTCGCCACAATCTCATGGCTCACCGGCTACCGCGGGCAAGTCTATCTACGTCTTGGGCCCAACGTAAAGTACGCTCGTGACCTTGCCGACGATGTCGATCATCGGCGCGGTGTTGAGCAGTTCTTCCTGACCCGTGGTGGCATCGTAGATGCGGAGCTCGCCGCCTTCCGCCGTGTAGAAGACCTTGCGCGGAGTGATTGGCGCAATTGCGTTCACGTCGCCCTTCTGCTGTTGACCTGCGGCAGGCGTATCGATAATGGCTGTGCCTGCGTTTGGATCAACAATGGAAAGACAGCCTGTAGTACAGGTACGCGCACCGACGATGACCTTGTTCTGGAAAAGCGAAATCACCTGATGGAAGCCGTCGCCGATCTTGATCTGTTTGCCGCCAGAAAGGGATGAGAGTGGAAGCACAGTCACGCTTCCCGATCCCGGAGTAGCGGGATTGCTGCCGGCAACATAGAGATTGGTCGTGTCGGCTATTCCAACAGTTGCCGCATCGACATTCACCGGCTGGCTCACCGCGAGCGAACTCATATCGATAGTCACCACGCTGGCCTGGGTCCCGCCGCATTCCGCGCCGCAGTTGAGTATGTAGGCTTTGCTGTCGTCTGCCGAAAACACGCCGTTGACCGGATGATCGAGTCCGGTGACAGTCTTCACCGTACTATCCGAAGTGTTCACGATTTCAAACTG
>CAYNPS010000372.1:0-1469 GCA_964399125.1 uncultured Terriglobales bacterium | reverse complement strand
GTTGTGCTGTTCGGACCGGGAATCATGATCTGCGGCGGAGGCGACGAGAGAATCCCAACCCCCTGAACGGCAATGCTCGATGCGGAGAGCTGATCTTTTTCCGCATTGACGATGATAATGTTGCCCGTGCTGGTGAGATTTACAGCGACAAAAGCTCGCTCCTGGAGGCCGCTGGTGGGAGTCGTGCTGCTGCTTCCACCGCCACATCCGGGCTGGCAGACGATCAACAAAACTATGCCCGCTAGGGCAGCGAGAGTTAACCCGCGTCTCAAATGCTCTCCTTGACTTCGTTCTTTGTGGCGCTGAATTCCTGATTATAAATTGTTGGCATTGTGAGCTGCTCATCACCTGCGATAGGGAGTCGTGCTCCTTGGTGGCATTGCTTCGCGCTGCCAGCACTCCAAAGCAGTCGAGACTCGGCGGCCGTTGCATGTCGCCACCGCAACACTTTTGTTTGTCATCCAACAAACAGAGGTGCGTATGCCGAAGGAGCCAATCACTTCTGCTGCTGACTTTCTTCCCGCCCGCAAGACGCTTCCTGCACTACGCGAGGCGGCAAAATCGTGTCGTGGCTGTGATCTCTGGCAGCGTGGCACGCAGACCGTCTTTGGAGAAGGACAGCCGGGCGCAGAGGTGATGATGGTTGGTGAACAGCCCGGCAACGATGAAGATTTACAGGGACGCCCATTCGTCGGTCCTGCGGGCAAGGTGCTCGACAAAGCGCTGGCCGCCGCGGGCATCGATCGCGACGATGTTTATGTCACCAATGCCGTAAAGCACTTCAAGTGGGAGCCGCGCGGAAAACGCCGCATTCACAAGAAGCCGTCTGGAATGCAGATCGCCGCCTGCCGTCCGTGGTTCGATGAAGAGGTCGAAGTCGTTAAGCCGAAGGTTATCGTCGCTCGGGGAGCAACTGCCGCGCAGGCGCTCCTCGGACGCGACTTCCGTGTGACTCAAAGCCGCGGGAAAGTGATCTCAACGGGAGCGATTCCGATTATCGCCACAGTTCATCCGTCTTCTATTTTGCGAGCGCCCGATGATGATACTCGTCATGCGGAAATGGCGACCTTTATCGATGACCTCCGTGTGGTCGCCTCGCATATTCGCGGTGTGCGGAAGGCAGCGTAAGGATTCAAGTGGAGTGAAGAGACCGACGCGCGCCCTCGCGCGGGTTCCCGCTTGACAAGTCGCAATGTGGAATAGAGATTCCCATCGGCACACGAAAAGCCCGGCCGAGGGCGGCCGTCGGTCCTTGTATCGTCACGAAGTCTTCCGCCCTGCCAAAGTGAACACGTGCGCCGCGAATCCGTCCAGCTTGATGAACAACCCCCATTGCTTCAGATCGGATGATTGCCGGTCGTAGACCCGATCATTCAGCACATCTTCGAAGCGGACGGATGATGAAGACGAAAGCATCTCGTCTGAAAGATAGATTCTGCCGGTCGAAACTCCGGCTCCCAGATTGACCA
>CAYNPS010000371.1:0-2681 GCA_964399125.1 uncultured Terriglobales bacterium | reverse complement strand
CTTGCAGGAAAATTTGCTACCATCCGCCTCAGCGGCAAGTCTCGTCCTATATGCCTGTGGCCCAGAGCTCCAGCCGTTCGGCGTCGGTTGTGACGGTGAAAATCGACACTCACCAGGCGACCGACCTGTATGAGCGCAGCGGCGCCTCGGCATATTCGCTCTCGCAACAGCAATTCACAGAGATTCTCCAACGGGTCGTAAGCCGAACCGAGGAGATAAGCCGAGCCGAAGCGGCAGATATCGCCAGCTTCCTCTCGGGTCTGAAGCTCGACGAACTCGCACTCGCGCATGGGTGCGCAGCAGGCAATCAGCACGCCTGGGACGTATTCCTCACCCGTTACCGCGAATCGATCTATCAGTCGGCGCGCAGCATCACGCGTAATGAATCCACGGGCCGTGAATTAGCCGATTCCTTATACGCCGAGCTGTATGGTCTCGGCGGACCCGAGGACCGACGTTCGAAACTGGCGCTCTACTCCGGGCGCGGCTCGCTGGCAGGCTGGCTGCGCATGGTGCTGTCGCAGAGCTATGTGAATCAGATCCGGGCAGGGAAGCGGCTGGTCAGCATCGATGAGGAAGAAGAAGAGCATGGGACGCAATATGCGGCTCCGGTTGCGGACCAGTCCTCCCCAGTTGATCCTCGTCTCCATCAGGCAACGGACCAGGTGCTGGCAGAGCTTGAGCCGGAGGAACGCTTTCTGCTTTCGTCGTATTTTCTCGATGGTCGGCGCCTGGCCGAAATCGGACGGATCTTGGGCGTTCATGAGTCGACGATCAGCCGCAAACTGGAGAAGCTGCTAAAGGATGTGCGTAAGCGTATCCGCAAAGATCTTGAACGGCGCGGGATGAGCCGACGGCAGGCGGAAGAGGCTCTGGAGGCGGATGTGCGCGACTTCGCGCTCGACGTACGCTCCCGGCTGCAGCCTCCGGCAGAAAACAGCTCGTGAGTTGCTGATTGCGGTGCAAGAGCGGATAGATCGAACGTTCAACCACTAACAGACCGGAATTGAGGCAGTTTGGATCGTTTGAGCAACATCGTGAAACAGCGGCTTGCAGCCCAGCAGCTGGCGGGCGAAGCCGAGCATCCTTCGGCAGATACTCTGGCGGCATTTGCTGAGCAGGGATTGCGCGTCGCAGAGAGGCAGCGCGTCCTCTCGCATTTGGCTCTTTGCTCCGAATGCCGACAGGCTCTCGCCCTTGCCGCTTCCGTTGACCAATTACACCCGGCGGCGGTGCCAGCGCGCAGCCATGTCGCAAGATTTCCATCAGCACTGAGGTGGGCCTCTGTGGCGGCTGCGCTGGCCGTGGCAATCGGCATCGGTGTGCTTTCCTATGAGCACCAGAATCGCCCGCAGCTTGCAGCATCGGCTGCCCCACAAGTTAGGGAGAACGCGACTCCTTCTGTGGCGCAACCAGCGGCGCAGGCGAATTCTGAACCGGCGATGAGGCAGGCGCTTGCGACCAAGTCGCGATCTGCCGATTCCGAACCTCGCGTGATCGCTCACAACGCTGGGCGCAAAGTTTCGCCCGCACTGAAGAAAGCAGAAGGTGGTGCCGTTCTCGGCGGAATCATTGCTAGCTCACGCGTAAAACCTGCTTTCAGAACTCCAACCGTCGCGGATGGATTTATGGCTTCGAATGTTCCGCCACCACCACCTCCGCCGCCCATAGAATCCGCAAATGGCACGGTGAGCACATTTTCCGATGCCAGTGCAGCTCCAGCGGCGATTGCTCCATCTGCTGCGTCTGAGCAGGTTTCGATAGAAGCAAAGTCAAACGTGCAGGTTGCGGAAGCAGGCAGCGCGAGTAAAGTGACCAGACAGGAGTTTAAGACTCCAGCCCGAGCGAGTTTGCAGCAACAGCCAGTCTCGTCGGCTGCAATGAAGGCGGTCGCAACATCTGCAATTGCCGGAGGGGTAGGTGGTGCGATTCACGGACTTAATCCAATTGCTCACTGGACAATCTCATCCGCAGGCAAGCTGCAACGCCGTACAGGCGATGGAAGATTCACCTCGATCGAGCCCGCGCCAGGGGTGTCGATTCGTGCTGTGGCCGCGCAGGGAATCGAAGTATGGGCAGCCGGCTCGCAGGCTGATCTCTCCGCCAAGGAGTGGCAGCAGCGCCCAGTTCTCTTTCACAGCTCAGACGCCGGCGAGACATGGATGAAGATCGAAGGCCCATGGCAATCCCCGATAACAACACTGAGCCTCTCCGGGACGAACATTCTCACCGTAGTCAGCACCGATGGAAGTTGGACGACCGCTGACGCCGGACGGAATTGGACGAAGAAATAAAAAACACGAAGGACCGACGCTCGTCCTCGCGCGTGTTTGGTTTCCAATCACGAAATCACACAATCACGAAACTCAAACGTCCGGCCCAGGGCCGCAGGTCCTTCGTTTCACATAGGAGCTAAACTTCGATATGGCCATTCCGCAGGAACTTCTCGACATTCTCGTCTGCCCCGCGTGTAAACAACCGGTGAGGCTGACCGTGCAGCAAGATGGCCTCCGCTGCGAGCGATGCAATCTCGTCTATCCCATCGTGGACGATATTCCTGTCATGCTCGTTGATAAAGCAATCCGACCCTGAGTCTGCATCATCCATGATGTAAGCTGGAATTGTATGGACATGACGTGGGTGACCGACCGCATTGCGGTTGGCGGAGGTATCTGGAACGA
>CAYNPS010000370.1:0-2691 GCA_964399125.1 uncultured Terriglobales bacterium | reverse complement strand
GTCGTTTCGATTTGCGATCGCAATCCAGAAGCCCTAAATCGCGCTCGGAAGGCCCACCGCGACATACAGACGACTACCAATCCGGCGGAGGTGACCAGTTCATCGGAGAACGACGCGGTCGCGGTGGTTACCCCCGTCTGGACGCACTATGAACTTGCGAAAGCTGCTCTGGAAAACGGCAAGCACGTGTTTGTGGAAAAACCGTTTACATCCACGGCGGCGCAAGCCGAGGCGCTCATTGAGCTGGCGGAAAAAAGAAATCTCAAGATCATGGTGGACCACACCTTCTTGTTTACGGGTGCAGTCCGCAAAATTCGCGAACTGATCGACAAGGGAGAGCTGGGTAAACTCTATTATTACGATTCCTCCCGCGTGAACCTCGGCCTCTTCCAACACGATGTAAATGTAATGTGGGATCTTGCGCCGCACGACCTCTCGATTGTTAACTACCTGCTCGATATGCAGCCCGAGGCCGTAGTGGCTACCGGCCAGAACCACCTGAACGGTCACGCCGATGTCGCCTTCCTTACTCTTTATTTTCCACACAATGTTATCGCGCACCTCAACGTGAACTGGCTCTCGCCGGTTAAGGTTCGCACCACGCTGATCGGTGGCGAGAGAAAGATGCTGGTGTGGAACGACCTGGAAGTGGATGAAAAGATCAAGGTCTATGACAAGGGGGTCGCCATCAGGAATGAGGAGGGCGTCTACAATCTTTTAGTAAGTTACCGCTCAGGAGACATGTGGGCTCCGAGGGTCGAACAAACCGAGGCGCTCAAAGTCGAGCTGAGCTATTTTTTGAAGTGCATCGACGACAACTCGACGCCGATCAACGATGGTGTGGCTGGCCTCCAAGTCGTGAGAATTCTTCAGGCAGCGGACAAGTCACTGAAGACGCGTGGAGAGGTGATTTCCTTGGCTGACGCGAAGTCTTCGAGGGCAGCCGATCTTATCAACAGCGAACCTTGTGCTTTGCCTGCATAGAGATCCAGCACGATAATCGTCCTTATGACTGAATTCCTCTGTATTGCGCCAGACGTCAAATTGGGGAAGGACGTGCGGCTCGCCAAGTTCATCAATCTCTATGGTTGCTCAATTGGGGATGAAACCAAAATCGGTGCCTTCGTAGAAGTACAGAAGAACGCCATTATCGGCCAGCGCTGCAAGATCTCTAGTCACACCTTCATCTGCGAAGGCGTGACCATTGAAGATAACGTCTTCGTCGGCCACGGCGTTATGTTCATCAATGATTCCTACCCACGCGCTACGGCTGGCGATGGACAATTGCAAACCGAGAAAGATTGGGTCGTAGAGCCCACGCTGGTTAAACAGGGTGCTTCCATTGGCTCTGGTTCTACCATCTTGTCCAAGATTACGATCGGCGAAAATGCAATCGTGGGTGCCGGCAGCGTGGTCACGAAAGACGTTCCCGCAAATACGATTGTTGCCGGAAATCCAGCGCGGGTGTTGCGCAAAGTCACCTTGGAGCAAGTCTTGCAATGATGACGCACGAGCCCATCCCATTCCTTGATCTAGTAACGCCACACCGCGAACTCGAGGACGAGTTGCTCGAAGTTATGCGGCAGGCATTTCGTACCGCCGGCTTCATCGGCGGGCGCATGCTGGAGGAGTTCGAAACTGCCTTTGCACAATTCTGCGAGACGCGTTTCTGCGTTGGTGTAAGTTCCGGCACAGACGCTCTGCGGTTCGCCCTCATGGCCGCCGGGATTGGTCCAGGCGATGCGGTGGTCACCGTACCGAACACCTTCATTGCGACCACTGAGGCTATCTCGCAAAGTGGAGCGTTGCCGGAATTTGTCGATATCGACGAGCGAACCTACAATATGGATCCCGAGAAATTACGGGACTATCTCGAGAATCGCTGTTTTCCTGATGAAATAACCGGCCAGCTCATAAGCCGCAGGTCTGGCAAGCGTGTTGCGGCGATCGTTCCGGTTCACCTCTTTGGCCAGATGGCCGACATGGACCAGATTCTCGAACTTGCCGATAAACACTGTCTCGCCGTGATCGAAGACGCGTGTCAAGCTCATGGCGCTGAATATTTCTCGCGCAAGCAAAACCGCTGGTTTAAAGCGGGCTCGATGGGCGAGGCTGCCGCTTTCAGCTTTTATCCCGGGAAGAACTTAGGTGCCTGCGGCGAAGCCGGCGCGATCACCACCAACGACGAGAGTATCGCGAGGATTACCCAGCAGCTGCGCGATCACGGTCAGGCGCAAAAGTACTACCACGACATTGAGGGCTACAATGGCCGATTGGACGCAATTCAAGCTGGCTTCCTGAAGGTCAAGTTGGGGCGCCTAGCCGAGTGGAACGAAAAGCGCCGCGAGGCGGCGGCGCGATACCAGCAATTACTCGGTGGAGTATCGGATTTCACTACTCCACATGAACCTGATTGGTCCGAAGGCGTCTACCATCTGTTTGTGATTCGGGTAGAGGGTCGCGAAGGACTAGTGAAGCAACTTGCGCAGGAAAAGATCGGCACTGGAATCCATTATCCCGTCCCTTTACACCTGCAGAAGGCGTATGCTGAGTCGTCTTATACTGCCGGAGACTTCCCGGTGACCGAGAAGGTGACACGCGAAATTGTTTCGCTGCCCATGTTCCCGACGATCACAGAGAAGCAACAGGCGCGCGTGGCTGGAGCAATTGTTCAGTGCCTTCATGACGCCA
>CAYNPS010000369.1:0-2729 GCA_964399125.1 uncultured Terriglobales bacterium | reverse complement strand
GCGATGGCCCGCGCCGCCGATCAGGCCGATCCGGCGGAAGAGATCATCGATGCGGCGGAATCAGCGATTTTCCAAATCTCCGAAAATCGCATCGGCCAGGGCTTTCTCGGGATTCCGGAGATCGTCAAGCAGTCATTCGGCAGCGTCGATGCCCTGTATGAGCGCGGCCAGCGCATCACCGGACTCGAGACCTACTACGAAAAACTCGACGAGATGACCAGCGGCCTGCAGCCGTCGGATCTGATCATCATCGCCGCGCGTCCCTCAATGGGAAAAACGGCATTCGCCATCAACATCGCCGAGAACGCCGCGGTGCGCGGCGGAAAGGTTGTCGGCGTCTTCTCGCTGGAAATGTCGCGCGAAGCTCTGGTGTTGCGCATGTTGTCGTCGCAGGCGCACGTCGACTCGCACAAACTGCGGACCGGATTCCTGAGCCGCGAAGATCGGCAGAAGCTCGTCTCGGCACTCAACTCACTTGCCGAAGCCAAGATCTTCATCGACGACACACCCGGAATTTCGCTCACAGAAATGCGCGCCAAAGCTCGGCGCCTGATGCAGCAGAACGACGGGAAACTCGACTTGATCGTAGTCGATTACCTGCAACTCATGAGCGGCGGTGGAGGCAAGCGCTACGAGAATCGCACTCAGGAAGTCTCGGCAGTGTCTCGCGGCTTAAAGGCACTCGCGAAAGAGCTGCGCGTGCCGGTGATCGCGCTTTCGCAGCTCAGCCGTGCTCCTGAGAGCAGAGGCAAAGGCGAGCAGCGTCCGCAGCTCTCCGATCTGCGCGAATCCGGATCGATCGAGCAGGACGCCGACGTTGTCGCCTTCATCTTCCGCGAGGAGTACTACATGCGCAAAGACGAAGTCCCGCCGGAGATCGAAGGCGTGGCCGAGATCATCATCGCCAAGCAGCGCAACGGACCGACAGGGAGCGTCAAGCTGGCATTCCTGAAGAACTCGACGCGATTTGAGAACATGATGGAGGGAGCGCCGCCGCCGGAATACTAGGTTGTCGCTTAGCACTCAGCATTCAGCACTCAGCAAACCCATGCTGCTATCGCTGTAGAAGTAACGTCAGACCGCCAGTAAAACAAGATCGCCTGCTGTTCCTTCATACCGACTACTGAATGCTGAGTGCTGACTGCTGACTGCTGACTGCTGAGTGCTGACTGCTGACACCTGAATGCCGAATGCCCAGCAAACGCCTAACTGCTGCCGTTACAAGATTTCCACATTGAGCAGCTCTCGAATTTTCCCAACACTACTCTGGGTTTTGGCATTCTAAGAGTGCATGATGTTTCGAGGACGCTCCAGTAGATTGCTCCGGCTCCTCGATACCGCTATAGGCACTCTGCTCTGTGCGTCTGTCGCTCTGGTTTTGGCGTTGGTCTTTAGCAGGACACGCCTCGAATTTGCCCTCCCCCTCGTTTGTCTGGCAGTGGTGCTCGCAGTAGCAGCTCGTTTCGGAGTTGCTACGGGAGTTTTGGGAAGCGTTGTTTCAGCCGTTCTGTTCGCATATTTCGTGTATTCGCCGGAAGGATCGCTACATATTGCCAGCCCTGACGCGCGGGCGAATGTGTCGTGGCTGTTGCTCGGTGGGATTTCACTGAGTTTCTTGTTTACCCCGCGCCGCGGCACAGCAGAACAGCGCGAGCAGGAACAGAACCGCCAAGAGCAAATTCACTAACCAATCCGCTCCGGCGCGAAGATATAGACCTCGAGAAATTTTGCGAACTGTAGCATCGGCCTCTCTGGCGGTAGTTCAATTCCGTGAGCTGCCGCCATTGTGTTCTTCTCGAACTCCGCTTCGGCGGGCTGCAGGGGCCAGGGTAGATGATGAATTTGAATGCGGTGCACTATCCCTGAGCGAACCACATACAGGCAATATCGCTCGGTGACGAATTTCTCGAGATCCGTCTTCGTCGGAGACACTGGCCCAATCGGACGGTAGCGCGCCCGCAGATCGGCGCCGCGCGGCCTCTGGCGGCGAACACTGCGATATCTGATTTCATCGCCAGTCCACTCAGCCTTCATCTCTGCCCAGAAATATGGCAGTCCCGCACCCGCTCTCGCTCCGAGTACTGCCAGCATGCTTGCCGCATCGAGGCTGAAGAAGTAAACACCGGGTTTGTCCGGCTCCTGCGGAGCGCGCACGTAGGTGCGAACGTTCAGCTCCGGAAACGTGGAGGCGGTTGGAATCTGAGGCAGTGCACGAAAGCGTACGCCGCTCATCCAGAAGGGAATCACTCCGACCCAGGCTTTGCCGTCGAAAGTGTCCAATTCAAGCTCACGCGGAACCAGCGGACGAATTTTTTCGGGAGCAAGCGCCCAGTGCGCGAAGAGCAAATCGTGCCACTGCTGAACCATTACCCATGGAAGCTTCGGTAACGGCCATGGGCGATGCGCAGTGGTACAAAGAATTTCGTGATTTCGCGATTTGGTGATTTCGCGATTTAGCTGGTTGGTTCGCACCTCAATCACGAAATCACAAAATCACGAAATCGCCAAATCTGGAAAATTCACATGCTCGTCCGACGCGGTCTGCGCTATGCTGACCTTCCGATGTCAGAGTCCAACGGAAGCAAGCCCTCCCTTGCAGCAGATTCGAAGCAATCGACCGAAGTTTTTGCCGTGCACGGCGTTGAGCCTGAAGTCCAGGCCTATGCCATGGCCAAGTACTCGCGCTCGGCGCTCTCGATGAAGGAGTCGCTGAAGGAGATCAGCGAGCA
>CAYNPS010000368.1:0-2753 GCA_964399125.1 uncultured Terriglobales bacterium | reverse complement strand
TGAACGTGCCTCGGTCCTTCACCTCGCGCGAGGCATCGAGCAGGGCTGTCATTGCAGCCCGGTAGAGCGAAGTTGCCAGGCTTATGCGCTTCACGCCGGCTTCCGCCAGTTCGGATACGGGAAACGACTTTCCTTTGATTCCGGCCATAAAATTGAATGGCTTCGATATCGCCGAACAAACAGTGCGAACGGATGTCACATCGGGCAAACCCGGAGCAAAGAGAACTTCCGCTCCAGCTTTCTCGAAGGCTTGCAATCGAGCAATCGTGTCGTCGAGACTGGCGCCCGGAAACAGGAAGTTGTGCGCTCGGGCTGTGAGCATGAACGAAAACTTCAGCGCGCGGGCGGCTTCCGCCGCTGCAGCAATTCTTTCCACGGCATGCTGGAAGTCATACAACGGGTAATCCTGCCTTCCGGTCGCATCTTCAATCGTGCAACCGCACAGTCCAACCTCAGCCGCGCGCCTTACTGTTTCCGCAACTGCTTCCGGCGAATCGCCAAAGCCGATTCCCAAATCGGCAGAGACGGGCAGATCAGTCGCTTCAACAATCACGCGCGAGTGAGCGAGCGCCTCCTCGCGCGTCAGTGCGTGATCTCTCCGTCCAATAGAGCAAGCGGCCGCAGCGCTCGAGGTAGCGAGCGCTTGAAAACCGAGCCCCGCAAGCAGGCGCGCAGAAGCTGTGTCCCACGGATTGGGAATGATGAACACGCCAGGGGCACGGTGGAGCTCTCGAAACCGGATTGCCTTTTCAGTCTGGGTCGTCATTTTGAGATAGGTGGTTCTCTCGATGCGGTCACTGTTCAGAAGAAGCGCGCCACAAGTCTGCAGCTTTGCTGAATGAGTTCACAAGCTTGCAACCAGAAAAAGTGGGATGAGAGGAGGCCGTGGTCTTCCCAACCGCCATTACGACCAGCGAATCAACCCATCAGGATCGTCCACTAGAACGACATCATATTTCTCCAGGATCGGCATCAATCGATTCTCTAACTCAGCTTTCCAAAGCTCGCCTTCATAGAACTTGGCCTTCATTGGCTCTCGGGATTCCAGATCGGGAAAGCCGCGCATGAAAAAGAAAACGTCTCGGTCTTCAACGGAGAGAAATGGTCCGAGGATTTTCATTCCAATCTCGTCATGAGCCGGCATTGATTTTGACCGGAAGATCTCGAGAAATTCTGCTCGGCGGCCCGGCTTTGTCTTGTACGTTCGCATTTCCACGATCATGGATTGTCCCCTTTTCAATCGTCTATAGCACGCAATTCTGTTGCGGAGTATCCTTCGGTGCTCCGCAGTCGGACGGAAGCATCAAGGCTTACGTGCTCTTCTACTACACAGGAGATATGCCTTCGGCGACTACATAACTGTATGCGGTAAACCTAATAGGCCGGTCCCAATTGGGACCGGTTTTTTCTTAGCCTGCGCACAAGTACATGGAGCGCGCTGGAACTTACTCCCATTTAATCTGCTCGAAAATCCTGCGCAGTCGGCGTGCTTTCTCGGATTAACCATCTTCACAAAACTGATGCGGCGGGATCCTGTTGCACATAGTGATCTGTCAAATCAAAAAAGAAGAGCAAAATGAAAATTCGGGTTATGATGCGCTCCAAAAACTCATGAGGACTGCATGAAGCCATTCGTCAGCCTGTTGCTTTGCGTTGCCGTATCGATCACCGTTTTCGCGTCCGAGACAACGACTGTTCAACCAGATCCTGCAAACATCAAGGCTGACATTGCCAAGCGCGGCACTGGCGAGAAAGCTCGCGTGCGCATCACGACGCGCGATAACAAGCAAATCAGCGGATATATCAAGGAGGCCGGAGATTCCAGCTTTGTGTTGGGAACGAAACGTTCTGCCGAAACGACAACGCTCGCTTACTCCGACGTCTCCAAAGTCAGGGGGCCTGGATTGAGTACTGGTGCGAAGGTAGGCATTGGCCTTGGTGCCTTTGCGGCAGGCGTTGGAATCATGGCAGGCGTGATTCTGTCCAAGTGCCGCGGTTATTGTTAAAACACCGGCAGCATGTCCCATCAGCGCTAAAGCGCAAATTCCTCGCGACTCGTTCCGACGCTAAAAGCGTCGCCCCCGATTAACCAGGCTGCGGAAAAATGCGCACCCGACCAGAGTAACGGAACCGGCGCCCGTAGGCGGCGGGGCAGCCGCTTGTGTTGCGGCTGCGTTATGGGCAATTACTGCAGCATCGTCGCATTCGGAGTTCGCCATTCGGCGACCTCCGACCCACCGGCTACCGCCGGCGGTTCCGTTGCATTTTTCCGTAGCCTGTAAAAGTCGGGGGCTTCCTCCAAGAGTCGGCGGCTCGCGCCTAAAGTGTCCGATGCTAATGGGCAGGGGTGGCTAACGCAGCAGCGTCTCGGCGATCGCTTACGCCACTGCTTCTTTCTGCGAACGTTTCGATGCTCCTAGAAATTCGACTAACGCCGTGTTCACTTCTTCCGCGTGCGTCCAGCCTATGTTATGCGGACCATCTTTGATTGTTACCAATCGCGCACCTTTCACCAGCTTCGCAGTGCGCTGCCCTGCGGCAGTGAACGGGACAATGCGATCTGAGTCGCCATGGATTACCAAAGTGGGAACGTCGATTCGGGCGAGATCTTGGCGAAAGTCTTCGTGCCAGGTAGGAACGCAGGCGAGACTTGCGGTTGGCGAAGCACTCGCAGCAACATTCCAGCTTGCCTGGACTGCCTGTTCGCTGATGCGTTTTCCCAGAAGCACATCCGTGTTGTAGAAGTTCTTAAA
>CAYNPS010000367.1:0-2765 GCA_964399125.1 uncultured Terriglobales bacterium | reverse complement strand
CGACACTGAAATGTTCGCACGGCATGGCGTTTGGCTCGCGTTTCATTTCAGAGGGGGAAGTGTTCGACTACCTGCCCGAGTCGGTGCTCCTACGAATCGACAACATAGAGGAGTTTGCCGGCGCGTTCGCTCTGGATAAATGGCTGTGCAACTGTGATGGTCGGCAAGCCGTGTTCTGCCGTCCAAAATCAAAACGGAAATTCCGCGCTCATTTCATCGACTTCGGCTACTGCTTCAATGCCGGAGAGTGGAATTTCCCGGACAGCCCATTACGCGGCATATACGCGAAGCGGGAGGTCTATCGGAACATTACCGGCTGGCGTTCATTTGAGCCTTGGCTGAGTCGCATCGAGAGCTTCTCTCGACTGAAACTCGGGGACACGGCTGGAGATCTGCCGCCGCAATGGATCGATCCAGATGCAATCAACGAACTGATTGATCGCATCGATAGCCGCCGTAATCGCGTTCGGGAATTGATCGCCGAAGTTCGCCAATCCACGCACAACCCATTCAGCGCCTGGAATGATGAGGAAAAGCCATGACGCTGAAATTCTGGAAATACCTCATTACCAACTGCAACGGCTCGGCAATCTGCATTGTCGGCGACCCGGACCGTGAATGCGCTGAGAAGGAACTCGAATGTGATCCGCGCCTTCTCAGCTACATCGCAACTCCACAATTTGAATGCCCAGTATTCCGCTGTCCGTCTGACGTAGTTTTACAGCGGCTTCAGCGGATACGGCTAGACCTACAAAGAATGGAGGTGAACCAATTGCACGACTCTGTTGTCACCATCAACAACACGCATTGGCCTGCGTACCGAAAAGAACACGGCACGCTGGTTGACTTGCGAATTCTCGACTCAAAAGACCGCAGCCCCAAGCCTCAGCTCGTATTCCGGCCTGATGTACTTCGTGAATCCGGAATTCCCGAGGCGATCATTGAGGCAGCAGCCCAATCCAATCCACAAGGGCTGATCCTGTTTGAAGACCTGCCGCAATTCAAAGGCTGCGACGCAACAACCCACCTCAATTGAATCCACCCGCTGAGTCAGGCAGAGCGCAAGTTCTGTTCTGATCCCTTCCTGATCCAACTCCCAAAACCATAAACAACTGACCGGAGGTGCGCGATGCGCCAGACGAATGAGAACACGTCCGTCAACTTGAAACTGGTGATGCTCTTCGACTGGCGAAAGCACGTTTACTGCATCTGCAGTCACAATCTGTCGCCCGAAGATGCGTCAGCGGAAGTCACTGAGTTGCGCCGCGACGGCCTTCCCGCGTTCTCGATGGACCAACGCTCAAGGCATCTGCAAGACGATGCCGAGGAGTGCGAATCCTGCCGAGCCGATGTTCAGCAGTGCGTTAATCCACCGCCTGCTCTTGAAAGAAGAAAACGGGAATTCCGCCGCTAGTCGCCACCTCAGAACCACAAACGGAATCACCACCTGATTCCAAATCCACCCACAAACCAAAAACCACAAACACTTGGAGGTGCGCCATGTCCAAAGACGGCGACAGCTTCACTCATTACCTTGTCGTGAACGAACGCATTCTCGGCGAAGCCGTGGTCGTTGAAAAGCTCACCGATTGGGTCTCACTGGCGCTGGTCAAACTGGCGCTCAGTGGGCCGAGAACATCCACCTGTTTCGCGTTCGTCGAGAACCAGGTCCTCGTTCCCAAAATCCTGAACTGAACCCACAAACATTCCCACCTACGCAACACAATCCACCCCTCAAATCCATCCACAACAGCACGATGGGCAACGTGTTTCGCGTGCGCCCATCGTGCCCCGCCCAATGCGGGAATAGGCCCCAAACCCTTCAACGTGACAATGGAGAACACACAATGATTGCTGATTACACAACATGGCTAAACGATGTTCGTTCGGCAGTTGACTCGATGAATATGCGAATGGACGCTTGGCAAGAACGATGGCCCTTTGATTTCGAGCGGGAGTACAAGAAAGGAACCGAGCCGAACACTGCTGCCGAAAAAGCAAACCGTTTTTGGTGGCACGAGCAGAACAAGGCCATTGACCAAAATTGCCTGAAGATGCCCGATTGCTGGCTACCCCGTAATCACAGTGGAGATTGCCAGCCCGTCGCGGGCTAATCGGCAAAGAGCCGCTGCGGGCTCGTCCCCACACCCGGCCCAACCGGGTAGTTCAACCCACGAGCACGATTCACCTTCCGATTCATTCCACAACGCACGATGGACACTCAGCTCGTTGTCCATCGTGCCGTCTCCGAAAGCCAAACCGAAATAACAAAACTAACAAAAATAAACGTTGAGGATTGTTAGTTTTGTGAGGATGCGATCCCTTGCTCCCAGAGCCGAATTTTCCCGTAAAGCCAGATGAATTCATCGGCAGACGCTCTCATATTGACGCATTTGCGGACTCACTCCGGCACAGCGCTCTAACGGGCAGAATGCCGTCGTTCGCGGTATTGGGCGATTGGGGAATCGGAAAGAGCAGCTTACTGCTCAAGCTAGCAGCTACCTGCTCGGAACGCCGACTGCTGCCCGTCATGCTCTCTGTATCGAAGGACGTTTCGGATTACATGAAATTTGCCGAGACGCTCTGCGACAAGCTCGCCCACGCGTTACTGACTTCCGATTCAATTGCAACGCGAATCCGTACAGAGATCGAGAACTGGAAGCTAACGCGCGTCAATGTAGGAGCGCTGACGATTGATCGTCAGTCGCGCCGATATTTTCTCAGTTCGGGAAGTGCTCTCTTGCGCCATGCACTCGTCGAAGCAT
>CAYNPS010000366.1:0-2780 GCA_964399125.1 uncultured Terriglobales bacterium | reverse complement strand
GGTCGATCATGCCGAGAGCAAGCGCACGCTTTACACGGCGCACTTCGTCTTTCTCTTCCGCGATTCAGTTCCGAACGAACTGATTCAAGTGAATCCGCTCGGCCTGGCGATCACTTATTTCCGTGAAGATGAGGCATTCAAATGAGTGCTGTTAACTCTTCCTTCGCTCCTTTGAGCCCAGAGATAATCTCGGAGCGGGCAGTCTCAGACAAAGCTATGGAAAGACACTATTCCGTGGAAGAGATTGGCGACCTTTGGGGGCTGAGTCCGCGGACGGTGCGTCAAATGTTTGAGAATGAACCTGGGATCATTGTCTTCGGGAACATGGGCAGTTTGAAGAAGCGGCGCTACATAACGCTCAGAATTCCTGAGAGCGTTCTGGTATGCGTTCATCGCCGTTTTCGGAAGGCAAGCTAGCTCTTCCCATCGCGAAGAGCTAGGTGTCTGCTAGACATGAACGATCTCGTTTAGCCTTAGAAGCACGCTAAGGAGTTCCGAATAGACGGCTTTAGCCTGCCGATAGAGTTCCAAGAACTGGTACTCTGGCTTGTTCCTTTGGCCGAATAAAGGCAGGGGTCCGCCGGATGCTGCGTTTGCGGCAAACACATCCACAGCTAGTTCAGGATGATCTACGGAAGGCGTAACCCGGTGCGTCCGTTTGTCGCGGTATCGTGTAAGCCCTACTACATCAGCAGACCGATAGCTCCGAATTATCGCCATTAGCTTTTGATATGTCTCCTCGCTCATGGCCTCCAGCTTGGGATGTGGATTTTTCTCCGGTTTACCCCTCCTGTTCAACGCCTCCTTCATTCGATCCCAAGTCAATTTCTTCTCCCAATCGTCTTGCGACGGATCGACTTCTATGAATTGGTCTCCAAAATATTCATATACCAGTCGGACAATCAAATCTTCTATTCTCGCCATTTCATAGGTCGCCAAGTGAAAGCGTTCCATCTTTTCCATATGGAGATCCAGCCTGACGTTCAGGTCGAAATCGGTCGGCCCCTGATGTTCATCTTCCAGTTGTTTGAGAATTCTGGCGGTCGCAAAGTTAAGTCGAGCCCCAAGCATGAGGTTATGAATTTCCATCCAAATCTCGTTGACGTTGTTGAGGTGAATTGCCTCCATCGGATTCATGAGGTCAAAACTCGACGACACCATGCTCAGCGGAGGCACGTCAGGAAAATCCGACAGATGGTCATGCCGTTCGGCGGCGCTGCGGATCAGATTGATGGTGTATAGGGTGCCGTACCTTTCTACGTCCAGACCTGGCCTGTTTACGCAATCGATCGTGTATTCTCCCGTTCTGAGACCGGCTTCGTTCGTAATTGTCACTTTGAGTTTTGGCATCTCTTCTAGATTAAATGAGCCTCCACGCATCCGTCAGATCGTCTGAGGCCCGTGAATACTTTCCAGAAATCATCTAAAGCAAACTCAGTTGATCGATGTCGCGACCGACGTGTTTTGCGTAAGCCAATCGCTATGTACTTGCCAGCTCAGCTTCACGCTGTTTTCAAGCTGTTCCTGCCGCGCCTTCACGAATGGAGAGTAGTGTTTTTCCGTGACCTTCACGCTGCTATGGCCCAACAAAAGCGAAACCTGGTCAATCGGAACGCCTGACAGCAGCAATTCAACTGCAAACGTGTCGCGGAACATGTGTGGGTGACAGCGTTTCGGCGTGCCGTCCGCCTTCTTGATTTTGGCTCGCCGGAACAGCCGGCGAAAGGCGCGTTGCCATCCTTTCTTGGCGGTTTCGGGATCGCCCTTGCCAGTCCAGAAGAAGAAATTGGGATTTGTGGCCGGGAGCGAGCGGAGGAGTTGAGCGACTTCGGTGGGAAGTGGCACGCGAACAGGCACTCCTGTTTTAGCTCGGTACAAAAACAGCTTCCCATCAGTGCCTAGCCGGGCCCTTTCGAGTGCTACGGCGTCTCTGATTGCGAGTCCAGACCAGCGCATCAAGAGAATCAGAACACGCATTCGTTCCGGGCGGTAGTGAAAGTCACGCCCTCCGCGCCAATCTCCATAGGCATACGTTGCGTCCACGATGCGGAGAAATTCCTCGCGGGTGAAATAGTCTGTCGGTACCCTCTTCTCTTCAACCTTCCTCATCTTGGCGGCTGGGTTTTTCTCTAGCCAATCGTTGCTGATGCAAAACTCGAAGAAGCCGATCAATCGCTCGTGTTTGCGGCGTGTCGTATTCGGGCCGTTGCTCCAGGTAGCACGAAACTTGATCAGATTGGGAGTAGTGAGCTCTTTCAGCAAAGTGACTCCAACATCTTTTGCCCACGCCAGCAGGTGAACCTCAAAGAGTGTCTTGCTCTGATTTGTGGTTGATTTCGCCAAACAGCGGCCAGTCTCGTCGGCTCTGTAGGCGGCGACTGCTTCCGCAATTGAGATCGCTGGCGCTGGTTTGGGTGCGCCCGTGCGCGCTGATTCTTCAAGCTGTCGGGCTTTATTCTCTGCTTGCTCCCATGTGCGTGTTCCTGCGCTGGTGCGAAGGAACTCGTGATCTTCACTGGGAGTGCCCTGAATCCATTTGGGACAGCGACAGCGCCGCCATGCGATGTCGGTTTTGTGCGGACATTTTTTGGAGTGGCGGGTATAAACCGACAGCATCTTTTCTGCTCCTTTTAGCAGAGATGCTGCGATTCCTGAGTTGGCTCGGTTGTACAAACGTTGTACAAACCAAATGCGACTCTGTTTAAGCCATTGAAACTATTGAGTCAGAATTTGGTGGAGCTAGTCGGGATCGAACCGACGACCTCATCGTTGCGAACGAT
>CAYNPS010000365.1:0-2780 GCA_964399125.1 uncultured Terriglobales bacterium | reverse complement strand
AAAAGGCCACGCCCTCAAAAAAGGTGGTCGCCCGTGCAATACCGGTTGAGTGCCGGATTCCACAATCACCATTTGTGAGGTCTGTGCGAAGCTCGTGCTGTCGACGACGACTGCGTAACCCCCCAACGGCACACTCTGCACTAGAAATTCGCCACGAGAATCTGTCGTTGTACTTTTTGACCAGTCAGATGTGTTGGATTTGACTGTTACTGTTGCGCTCTGAATCGGGCGGTGCTGAGGATCATGCACAACACCGCGAACGGAGCCGAAGATCGCCGCAAAGGCGACACAACTTAAAAGGAGCACACTAGCCGTAGAAAAACGAGCTAACCCCATAAACCCTCACGGTGGAAAGGCGTATCGCTTCTCGAAGAAGAACGACGTGATCGGTGACAAAATCCTGAGGGCAGGTTCTATGCCGAAGGAGGAGCGCGAACGGGGAGCAGACTCTCTGGATGAATCTGAGGGGGCGTATGCCTCGCTGCGCCAGCAATCAGCTGCACGTCGCCAGGCGCAATGAGAAGTTGTCCCAGTTGGAAGCTGAGGCGGGCGCCCGCGCGAAGGCTGCGGCAACAGTCATGGTTCTGTGGGGAATCAACTTGCTCCTGGCCGGAATTGTCGGAGTGGTGCTTCCGAACGCAGCAGGCGTGCGGGACGACACTGCTTCCTTGCGCGAGCATCGGCCAAAGTATCGGCCAGCTGACGACACAGACCAACAGAATGGCGTAAAGGCGCTTCATCCCCACGCCGACATCATAAGGCGGAGTTGGTGGCGGGGCTTTGTGATCGCTAAAAAGGGTTGCACTGCGACACCGTAAACGAAATTCCACCCCTGTTGAGATCGACTCCTACCATTGTCCGCACTGCGGATATGACATGCCCGTTTCGGATCTGCGGAAGGGGTACGATGAAGTGATTTGCTCGAAGTGCGGCAAGACGTTCAAAAGCTGATCCGTCTGGCTAACAATCAATTTGAATTTCAGGTAATCGCCAGACTCGGAGACTACCGTAAAGGACAAGCCATATACCCTTTGGGGCGGCTGTCCCGCCGTACTGCCGCCCGCTTTGGTTTGATGAGCAAGATGTTTCGCTTCAGCAATAGCCTCCGCCGCTTAGCAGTCGAACTGAAGCGCCTCATTGCTTGGACGTTGCTTTACTACCATCGACCACGTTGAACTAGTCGCTCCACCGCTAAATATCGGCAGTGCTGCCCCGCATCGAACCCGCGAAGCTAGCCATTGCTCAAGATGTGTTCACGAATCCCGCCTGGGGTCTATGAGCTGAACGTGGTTGTGTGTCGATGTTTAGTCTCCACTCTTCTGCCTTTGCGCCGCGTCCGCCTCTGCCGCCAACTCGGTTAGCGCGGCAAAGAATGCTGGTTTCTGCCCCATAAAAAGTCCATCGGCGGTGAGCGCTTTCACCGCCCCCATGGCAGCACCGTTTGTATTGGTGGGACGAATGATTGAGCAGATTGGCAACTGTGGACTGAGAAACGGACATGGTTCCGGCATGATCAAGTTGGCCTGCAACGACTCCGGTTGATTCGTTGTGAGGTCTTGAAACGTAACGCTGGATCCGGTCACTGGATCGACATCCGTCAACGGTGTGGCGTTTCCGGCCTTGTCTTGCCACGTCTGGAAGTGCATTGTCTCGGTGGGGCCAATGCTGAGTAGCACGCGCAGAACCTCCGGATCTGTGACCCGTTGTGCCAGGCTCGGGTAGAGGCTGGTGCCTCCTTGCTCGATAAAGGCGAAGTGAAATCCGGCGGTAAAAGCGATGGCTTTCAGGTGATCGCTGATACTCTGCGCATTGTCGCTGGTGACGGAACTGCCAGCCGTGTCAGCATCGGTTCTGGGGATCGCGGTGCGGTTCTTGATACTTACGGCCTGAGGGAAATTGAAGCTTGGATCGAGATCGGGATTTGCTGAGTCGATCCGATACCGCGACCAAAAGCCGGTGTCCACGTTCAGGTTCATCAGATTCGTTAACCGCAGTCGCGACTTATTGGCGCCGGTCGCCTGGCTTCCAGGTAAGGTGCGGAATTCCTCCAGATTGACGGTGTTTGCTCCCCTCGAATTCAAGTAAGCGTTGATGAACTGCTGATGACTGATCTCGTCGTCGGTGTTGTCGTGGACATACTGCGCCATATCTGCATCAAGCAGTTCAAGTGCAGCAGTGTAGAGGGGATTACCGCCGGTGGCAGCGAAGCCGGTTCTCGCGGTATCGTCATCAGCCGCGTTGGCGAACTCGTTATCCTGAACTCCACCCAACTCTTGGTACTGCTCCCAGAGATCGGACTCCAGAATCTCGGCAGCTGCCAGAAAACGCAAAATTGCTGCGTCTCCCTGAGAGAGTTTTGTTCCGGACGCCGCTGCTTTGAACATCAATCCAGATACAGGCAGCAGCGTACCTGCGCCGATCAGCCCAAGACTTTTCAGAACCGCACGCCGCTGTACGCGCTTTGCCAGGAAATTATGGGGCTGACTTTGGGTGGGTTCTACAGATGGGTTAGCCGGTTTCTTCATAATGCACTCCAAATCGCGGAAATATCGTTTGGACCAAGCCAAACCTGGAGCGCATTACAGCATTCGGTTCCAATCGGAGTGCTACTAGTCCGTCACACCCGTGCAAACTTTTTGAGTGTTGCGGCTTCGTCTCCAGGCCAAAGGCACGATGCAGATGCGCTAGATCAATTCAGTAGTTCAGTTTATGTGAATGCTTCCCATCGCGAAGTGGTCTAAGCAGCCAAAAAGGCCGTACGGGTGTTTGCGGCCGCCCCA
>CAYNPS010000364.1:0-2781 GCA_964399125.1 uncultured Terriglobales bacterium | reverse complement strand
CGGCGATTAGTGCGTTGTCATCTGCCGCAAACACAAGCTCATCCGAAGAAGGATCAGAGGAGAAGGACCGTGACAACGCCAGATAATCTCCGACATATCCATCAATGCGGAGCTCAGGTTTGGCCGTTCCGTCGATGTCGAGATCGGCAAAGAACGGCGGGTGCTTCAAATTGGCAAAATTGGTGCGATCAGGCTGGAGCGTCGCGTGTCTTTGACCGGCAATGAATAATTCGAGGCGATCGCAGTTGGAAAAAATCGCAGACCTATTTCCCGGACCACGCGGCGTACGTGGGCCAAAGTCCCAATAGAAACTAGGCTGAATCACAACGCGAACTTTAGGATCGCACTGTGCCTGATAGAACGATGCACCCAGTTTCGGAATGCGGAAGATGTCCGCAACACCTGGAGTCTTAATTGTATTGTACGAATTAACTAAGCTCTCGTAATCGAATGCGCACCAGGCAACCACGCCACAGATGCGCGGATTGGCGCCAGCTCTGCTGTGCGCCTGAGCGTGCCTCACAGCCTGGACTTCCTGAACAGTCAGATCGCCCGCGCGCCGATACTTAATCGCAAAGCCGCTTCGCTTGGCATAGTCAAACTGTCCGACCGCCTCGGCCAGCATGTACGGCACGCCGGGTACAGGATCCTCAATACCGACCGAACCGTCGGGCTCAGCATGATAATCGTCGAAGGCGAACACATCCTCATGCCAGTTTTGTAAGTCCTTTCGCGTGCCTGGCGTCATAGATCCGGACGCTGGGCGGGAGTCGTCGAGAGACTTGGCTAGCGCCGTGCTGCGGCGATAGAGATCGACATCGTTGTTCGTCTCATTGGCGCGCACTCCCCAGATGATGATCGAAGGATGATTTCGATCGCGCAGAATCATGTCTTTAACATCCCGGACGAGGAGCTCTTTCCATGCGTCATCTCCTATGTAGGCCCATCCGGGCGTCTCCTCCCAAACCATCAGTCCCAGTTCGTCGCAGGCGTTCAGGAATGCTTCCGATTGTGGATAGTGCGAGCAACGAACTATGTTGCAGTTGAATTGGTGGCGCAGCGTTTCCGCATCGTGACGCATCACTCGCGGTGGCATTGCGCCGCCAAGGTATGGATAGATCTCATGGCGATTCAATCCAAAAAGCTGCAATCGCCGGCCGTTTAAGAAAAAACCATTCAATTCGAATCTGGCGTCGCGCAGTCCCATACGGACGCGGTAGTCGTGCGTTGGTTTGCCATCCACTAAGAGTGTCGCAACCACGTCATAGAGGTGCGGCGCATCGACATCCCACAAAGCAACGTCGCCGAGATTGGCGAGCGTGAGGCTCACACTTCCCTGCCCTGCTTTCTCGAGCCGGACTTCCTCTTTCGCGCGTGAGACAACGCGCGATCCATTCCTCAACTCAACCTGCAGTTGAACAGGCTTCTCAGGAACGCTCGCGGCATCGAGCCTGCACAGAACCTCAACTCTTCGATCTTTATCGAGTACATTTACCGGCTTTGCAAACAGATCACTAATGAAGACCCGGGGTACGGCTTTCAACCAGACCGAGCGGTAGATTCCTCCCGCTTCGAGAAAATCAACCCGTTTTGCGCCCTGCGGCGAACCTTCCGGCGGCACGTTGCTCCAGCGCGAATCCACCGTGACATTCAGCACGTTCTCGCCGTCCTTGATCCACTCAGTGAGCTCGTACTCAAATGGGAGATAGCCTCCCATGTGGGACGGTAATTCATGACCATTAATATTTGGGGTAGCACCAACCATCACTCCATCAAACTGAAGGAAGATACGTAAATTCCTTAGTTCCTGTGGAAGGGTAAAGTTGCGTCTATACATCCAAAGGTCTTGCCAATCCGCTGGATCCCAGTTCTCCCACCCGAACTTAGCCACGCAGTGAGGCAGAGTAATCGGGGAAAACTTAGGCTCGGCGCTGCCCGAAGTCGCAGGCTGATTCAACCGTCCGCCGAACAGCCAATCGCGATCAAAGTTTAGAACTCGACTGGCCGGACCACTGTTGTCACTATTGTTTGCAACGGTCTGCCACTGCAGCACCGGCGTGAATACCGCCGCACTTCCTGCAATAGCGCAATTACGAACGAACTCTCTTCGTGAAATCAGCATAGGATTGCAAATCTCTCATGCACGTAGGATGAAGTGAAAACGCATGTCTTCGCCAAACTACTCTATGTAGTTACTCCCCCAGGCGTGTTAAATAAACAGCAATGGATGCCCTGTGACAAATCACGCTGAACGCGAAAAATCTAACGGTGATTTTTCGCCCAGCGCGATCAATCGCGAGTCAAGCGGCTCGACTACGAAGAGACGTGTTGATCGCAATAACGAAAACCGGTTCTGACGCCGTGCGTCTGTCGTCCGCCGACGCCTCACGCTCTGCTCGGGTGTTCAGATCAGAGGAGGTCCCAGCGAGGCGAGAATGCTAGTACGAAGGAGAACCGATGTCAATTGATTGCTATTGATTAAAATCGGCTGAAATCGAATTCTGTGACTTGAGATTGCGCCAGATGAATCTGCTTACGGCGGTTTGGGGGATGGAATCTATGCCTGAGCGGTAGTTCGGAGTCGTTCACTCCACGGTTGGGCGAATTGGAGAAGACGGTTTATCCGTGAGACGTTCTCCACACCTTCACTGGCGAGCCAAAACTGAAGGGATTTTCCGCCTTCCTTTGAGTAAATGGCGACTCCATCTTGCCAGGTTGCCCGTCCGCAAAGCACACCGTTAAACCGGCTGCCGCTTTCGATGGCAAACTGCAGGGTTTCGA
>CAYNPS010000363.1:0-2782 GCA_964399125.1 uncultured Terriglobales bacterium | reverse complement strand
CAATCGCGGTGGGAATGCTGCCGGTGGAGAATGGAGATCCAGAGACCTGGGTAAGCGCGCCTCCTGTCGCCTCTTCAAAGGCAACCATACCCTCTGAATTACGCCCGACGGCATAGACAAAATGGTGATGAGTGCCTCCGCATCCTGCCAGACTCAACATCATCGACAGAAATACAAGAATCGCCGAAAGCCTTCCTTCTTGCACTCGACCAAGACTCCAGAAATTAGGATTCCTTGCCAGCATATCGCCTCCTAACTTGAACCAGCGTGAAGGAATGTAAGCAGCCAGTTCATTAGAAATTCTCATCATTTCTTTTGCGGAGACAGTGTGTCCTTCGGTCGCTGACCTACGCCAAATTGGCCCGTTTTCCTCGTCGCATTTGTCCTTGTAACCCCATCTAGAGACGCAAGTTGTGATCTCTTCACAGATGGCATCTCACGTGCAGCATTCCGGCCGTGGCCACGCAAGCTGACATTTTGGCTCAGGAAGTTTGGACGAGGGCACGCGAATATCCGCGCGTCCGATTAGCTATTCCCGTAGTCGTGAAGATCAGGGATTTAACTCTGATGGGCCAAACGCAGAATGTCAGTCTCGGGGGTCTCTTGATGGAAGTACCACATCAGCTTCCGGAGGGACTTGAACTTGATCTTCTCTTCAACCTGCCAACTGGACACACAGTGTCCACACATGCCATGGTTGTGCACACGCCTTCGAAGAAATGCTATGGCGTCAAGTTCACTTGCCTCGAAGATCCTTGCCGCACCTGGCTTGCCCTGTTCGTTCAAAAGCTTATTGACTATGTTCGCCGCGGAGTTCGCGTCAGCAAGCGAATGCACGTGACTTTGCGTTCAACCCAGTTTGAGAAGGCTTCCGAGGAGCTGGGCGAAACCGTTGTGCTCAGCAGACACGGTGGACTGCTGATCACGCGTGCGCGCTTTGCTGTAGGAAGCGTGGTTTACCTGTGGTGGCCAGGGAAAAAGCGGGGTGCCTACGTGCGTATAGCGCATCGGCGAGACGAAGGTGCTGATGGACTGACTGAGATCGGCTTCGAGTTCACCCAGGACTCGAACTTTTGGGGACTCAGCTTCGCTGACGAGAAGATGATGTAATCGCTGTCCCCATTGGCTGCACCTGCTGCCCTCTCACATTGGATTGCGCTATCGCTGGTTCCATTACCGGGGGCGAGCTCATAAACCACTTCAGAAACGCAAAGGTGGCGATCACGATCACGAAGGTTGCAAGCAGCGATATCCACAGGTACCGGTCTGGATGCCGAACGAAGCGCATGATCCGGCGTCCGTAATGAGCAGCAATTAATGTAAGCAAGCCGTAACGAAGCGTGCGTCCCGCAAACACCGCAACAAAGAACTTGCGCAGCTTGTAGCCAAACGCGCCTGCGGCAAGCAGAAAGAGCGATGTAGGACACGGGGGTGGAGCAACCGTCGAGACAAATACTGCTCCGGATCCCCATCGCTCCAGCGCATATTCCACCTGATGTGAGCGTCTTAGCCCGAATTTGCGCTGCAGCCAATCACTGCCCGTGCGAGTTCCCAATTTGTATGTCAGATACGAGCCAACCATCGCACCGAGGATTGCCATGCACGCGTAATAAAGCCAAAGATTCGGATGCCGGATTGACAGAAATGCCGTCAGGATGTCAAGACTGCCGAAGGTCGGAATGGGCGAGCTGTCCAGAATCGCCAGCGGCACCAGGCCCAGGCCGCCCCAATGAGAAAACAACTGCAGCATGGCAGACGTTCGGGAGCGCCGGTGCTGCTGCTGGATGAGCAGGCCAAGGAGTTCTCTGGCAGTTTCGGACTTGGCGACTGCTGAAATCATGTGCCGCTTAACCTTAGATGCTCCATCGTGGCTATTTCCGATCTTTGCTTATCTTAAGAGTTGTAAGGAGTGGCAAGCCGGATTCCCGACGCCTGTTTTGATAGCTCTGCGATGAAAAGACACCGCTTGCTGACAGTAGTTGCGGGGACTGCAAGAGCTTCGCGCAGCTTCCTCAGTCGCCGCTCTTATAGAATTTCGCCCATCATGATTTCCAAACGACCGTTTTATTTACTTGCTCTCGTAGCGTTGAGCGCAATCTCGACGAAGGCACATGGTTGGGGATGCGAAGGTCACGAGATCATTGCCCTGATCGCGGTGAAGCATCTTCAACCGCAAGCCGCAAATCAAGTGAACTCGATTTTGAATGCTAGTCCCGTCAGCCCGACGCTGAGGCGTTTTTGCCGAACCTCGGGCCTGCCCCTTATTGCAGACGTATCAACCTGGGCCGACGATGTTCGATCAGAGCAGGCGGACACCGGCCCCTACCATTATGTGAATCTTCCGCTAAGCGCAACACGCGATAAGTATGACATCACTCAAGCGTGCCAATCGGGGTGTGTCGTAGATGCGATCACAAAGAACATCCAGCTGCTAAAAACGACCACCGACGCAAAAGCCCGTGCGGATGCCCTGCGCTATTTGATTCACTTCGTCGGCGATATTCACCAGCCGCTTCATGATGCAGATAACAGCGACCAAGGTGGCAATTGCGTTCCTGTTGAGTTCGAGGACGAAGCCGCGCGCATGACCAACGCGCAACATGAAGACTATTTCCCTAATTTGCACGCAGTGTGGGACACCGGAATGTTGCAAAGCCTCCTCGACGATCACGACATGACCGTCGAAGAGTTTGCTGAATTTCTCGATATCCGCTATCGCCAGCGCATGCCGCGCTGGAACTCTGGGCAGCCGATCGACTGGGCATGGGAGGGTCATGACTTA
>CAYNPS010000362.1:0-2785 GCA_964399125.1 uncultured Terriglobales bacterium | reverse complement strand
GGACCCTGATTTTTGGACATCGCCGCAGGAAAGCGAGAGTCCAAAGTTTGATGAAGTCAGATCACAGAGAGTCGTAGTGAGTAAGCTTTACCATCCGTGGATCAGAGGCTCCCAAACAAACCGCCAATTGCGCGAGCTGGGTATCCGAATAGCCGCCACCAAGTAGCTCTTCGAAGCCAGGCTGGATCACGTTCGTACCTTCCACAACTCCTTCCCCAATTCCTCGCCTCAGCAAAGCACCCTTAACGCCTTCAACCAACGCCGTCTTGACCGGCGCAATAGCACTTGAGCCACCGGTGACAACCAACTCTAAGTAGGGCTTGTGTGGCAGGCGTGTGTTATCGCGTACATCGTGAATATAGCGCGAGACATGCTTCGCGATTTCCTCACACCACCTGGAGACATATGGGGTGCTATACCAGTCCGTAGTACCACTCGTCTTGTAATCTTCGGCCTCTAACCGTGTTCCTCGTCTACCCTCCTGTTGCCAATGATCGTAGATTTGATCCGTTAACCAATTTCCTGCCATCTCAGAAGCGACGGCCGCAGGGAACCAGATCAGCATGGGTTCCATTGGTTTTTTAGTGGTTGGATCAGGGCGAATTGTGCGAAGCATGTAACCTGCATCCGTTGAGCCGGCTCCAATATCGATTACCAGCACCTTTCTGAATTTCCCCTCAGCAGAGGATGCAGGATCACTGCCAGAAAACAACTCAGGTTCTCCCTCGGCAATGTACGGGAAACCAGCAGCAGCCGATTCGAAGACGAACTCCCAATCGATGCCGTCATTCGTGCCTGATGCGCATCGCCTATACATCTTGTAGTCGTAAGTATGAGGGAATCGTTCAAGCCCTGAAGCGTCAGCGTTTCGCGTCTCAATTAGCTTTCTGATCGCGGTAAGAGGCATTTGAATACCAGTTTCCTCGGAGCGCAGCTCTCCTGAGCTAGAATTAATCACTCCGAAGGCAATCACGGCTGCATCTCGGTAAGCTTGCAAGGCCGTGATCTTTTCCGGCGTCGTCCAGTGTGGATGCGAAAATCTGATCGTCAGCTTTTCAAGTTCCTGAAGCTTGACGCCTTTCGAACTCAATTTTGTCGCTGCGTCAGATAACAGTGTCGCTAGCGAAAACACTACTGCTTCGCCTAGTGTTGCCCCAATATCGGAACGCTCACCTGTCCAAACTGCCTGTCCTGGATCGCGGATGAGTTTTCCTTTTAATCCACTGACCCCATGATGATCCTCGGTGTAACGGCGTGTGAGAGGAAACATCGCTAGACAATCGCCTAAACGCCAGACTCGCGAGTCCCAAATTTCGCCGACATCGATTCGGCCACGAGAATCCTGATAGCACCATTTGGATGAATGGGTTCCCCAATCCACTCCCAGATAACCATCCATTGTTTTCACTCCATTTGCTAAAAAGTGTCTCACGAGGTCGCGACAAGCGCTCGAATAACTACAGAGGACCGCGGCGGATCTACGAATTCAACCCAAGGTCGGGTCAACCGGACATCACCTGATGCCGGTTCACTGCCTTCGTGAAGTCGGCTATCGTATTTCACAAGTTGCCCCGGTTCGCCCTTGAGATAGAGGCGAAAATGCTTTTCGCATAAGGTTCGAAACCGGTCAAACGCTTCCCGTGTGGCTGACTTTTCGGCTGCGTTGTCCCAAAGAAATAAGAGCAAGCTCGCTGCTTGTCTGATCTCTGGCGCATCTGCAGGGTTGGCATAGCTCACTTCGCGTGTATCGCGTTGAAGGCCAAGTGTCGTCACGATCCACTCTTGGCTGGATGCGGGCCAAACCGCAGACTCTCGCCGCAGAAGCTCTGTCAAATCTTCCGCGATCTTTTGCCTTAGCAATTTGTTGGTGCGAACTAACTCGAAAAGTGAAGCAGCCTCGCCAATATCAGCCCGGCTTAGCAAATCACGGAATGCCGAACTCAACTTCTCCGCCAAAATGGTGCTGAGATTGTTGATATTTGCTCTATTGAAGAGGTCATTCGGGTCGGTGTCTGCGAACTCGGCAGCAGATCGTGCATATTCGAGGCAGGCACGCCAAGACAAATCCTGTTCCGCCCGCTCACAAATGGCGATAAGAGTGTTCAGACAGCTCAAAGCGAGCATCGTGCGTTTGCGCTTGCGCTGGTCCTTTGGCCGACCTGCTTGAGGTTCAACGCTGTCCTTTAATGAGGCTTTTGAGAGCGATATAAGGAGCTCCGTCAAGGCTTGGATTGTTTTCGCGTCGTACTGCAACCGCCGATTCGGAGTGCGAAGAGTTGGCAGAGCCAAACGCCTCAATGTTGCACAGATTTTTTTGGCAGAGGCGATGGTAATCGGCGCCTGGGAGCGTGTTACTTCCTCGCGGATTTTGTTCAATGCTTCAGAAGCCGTGACGGTGGCAGTAACGCGGACGTTCTCTGAACGGGCAGACTTGAGGGCCTTCAGGTGCTGGTGGATTTCCGGGGGAATTCCAGGCTTCGCAGCCCGATTTGGGGAGGATACCTTCGTCATCCGAGTCATTATACGATTGACATTACGGTTTACTGACAAGGCCAGGGGAGAGCGAGGGGCGCGGCCAGAGCGCCCCTCGAAAAATTTTTGGGGAAAGCACGATAGCGCCGGGCGCTCTCCTTATTTCGGGCTTGGTCTCAAGTCCTAGAGCATGGCAGACCACATAGGCCACGGCTTCGGTTTCCCGCACAGTCTTGGTTGTGGGCGTGCGGCGCTCGGCTCTGTGCAACATCTCATACGCCAATTCATGCACAAGAGTCGAGAAACAAGGGTT
>CAYNPS010000361.1:0-2788 GCA_964399125.1 uncultured Terriglobales bacterium | reverse complement strand
GTGTACGACGTGGCGCATCCTGCGCCATGGGGCTGGAAGATCGCTGCGTATCTCTGGACGAAATCGGTCGCCGCAGGAGTGCTTCTCGTCGCCGCCATTCTGCTCGCTCTCGGGAGTGCCGGAAAAGTTGTTAACGTTCTCAGTCCCATTCTTGCACTCGGTGCACTCTCCCTGACGACTCTGCTGCTGGTATTTGACCTCAAGCGTCCTGATCGCTTCCTGTACCTGTTCACCAAGTCCAATTTCCGTTCCTGGCTGGTGCTCGGCGGCTACATCTTGATGGCATACGGGATGGCAGGATTTCTTTGGCTGCTGGAAGGCGCATTTACCTCGCGCATATCGGGCGTTCTGTCTGGATGCACCGCCGCACTAGCGATCGCAAGCGCCTGCTATTCCGCTTTTCTGTTCGCTCAGGCGAAGGGACGCGACCTCTGGCAGAGTCCGATGTTTCTTTGGCACTTGCTAGCACAAGCGGTGATCGCCGGCTCTGCCTGTCTTTGTATCGCAGGAGCAATAACTCATGAGCAAGCAGATTTTCAAAATCGATCAGCGTTGATTCTGCTCATCTCTCTCGCAGCAAGTTTCATTATGGTTCTCCTTGAAATCGCGCTTCCACATGTAAGCGAAGACGCGCGACTGGCGATGCGAGCGCTTGTACAAGGCCGGTACGCGCTCCGGTTTTGGATCCTGACTATTATCGTTGGACAGGTCCTTCCCATTCTCCTAAGCACCTTATTCCTGTTGTCGCTCGTATCTTCAGCCGCTATGTGGATCGCATCCTTAGCTGCGCTGGCGGGATTGTTTTCCTTCGAAGATCTCTGGGTAAAAGCAGGACAATCGGTGCCCTTGAGCTAGTGTCTTTGAGCTACAAGATGAAAGACAAACTCCCGCTCAATCCTGATGCTCTCGGCTTAGATCCGCCGGCGAACGGGCTCGCCAGCTTCCCTCCGATCGAGCGATGGGACAACTGGACTGAATATGACTCCTCGCAGTGGCCGCGCAAAGTCGAGAAACACTACTCGCTCATCCCCACCATCTGCTTCAACTGCGAAGCCGGCTGCGGACTGCTTGCTTACGTCGATAAAGACAAATTGAGGATACAGAAATTCGAAGGTAACCCTGAGCATCCGGGTAGTCGTGGCAGGAATTGTGCCAAGGGACCTGCGACCATCAATCAAGTAAATGATCCTGAGCGCATTCTGTATCCGCTCCGTCGCATCGGAAAAAGAGGCGAAGGTAAATGGGAGCGGGTTACGTGGGATCAGGTCTTAGACGATCTGGCTCCGCGCATACGCAAGGCACTTCACGAAGGCCGCAAGAACGAGATCATGTACCACGTAGGACGACCGGGCCATGAACTCATTTACAACCAACGTGTCCTCCATGCGTGGGGGATCGACGGCCACAACAGCCACACCAACGTGTGTTCTTCCGGAGCGCGAGCTGGTTACGCGTTCTGGCATGGCCTGGACCGCCCCTCGCCCGATCACGCCAACGCGCGCTTCATCCTTCTTCTTAGCTCGCACCTTGAAGCCGGACACTACTTCAATCCGCACGCGCAGCGAATCATAGAGGCTAAAGCCAGCGGCGCAAAGATCTGCGTAATCGATACCCGATTGTCCAACACTGCCACGAAAGCAGATTACTGGCTTTCGCCATGGCCCGGAAGTGAAGCCGCGTTACTGCTGGCTATGTGCAACGTGCTGATTCGGGAAAACCTCTACGACCGTGATTTTGTCCGGCGTTGGGTGAATTGGCACGAGTATCTGCGCGAGGAGTACGCGGACAGGCCTCAGACCTTCGAGACCTTCATTGAAGTACTAAAGGAGAATTACCGAGAATTCACGCCGGAGTTCGCCGAGAAGGAATCTGGAGTATCGGCGGCAACGGTGACTGAAGTAGCACGCGAAATCGGCCGTGCAGGATCGGCGTTCGCTTCTCATGTGTGGCGCAATGCGGCCGCGGGCAATCTTGGCGGATGGCAGGTAGCGCGAGCACTTGCATTTCTAAACGTGCTCGTGGGGGCGATCGGAAACGTCGGAGGCACTACCCCGAGTGGTTGGAACAAGTTTGTTCCCACGCCGCCGATGATGCCTCCAGCTCCCAACGCGTGGAATGAATTGTCATGGTCGCCTGAGTATCCGCTTGCGTTCTTCGAAATGAGTTTTCTTCTGCCTCACTTCCTTAAAGAAGGTAGAGGCAAGCTGGCGCTTTATTTCACTCGCGTTTACAACCCGGTTTGGACAAATCCTGATGGCATGAGTTGGATCGAGGTTCTCAAAGATGAACAAAAGGTCGAGTGCCACGCCTGCCTGACGCCGATCTGGAGCGAAACCGCGTGGTTTTCCGATTACGTGCTGCCGATGGGACACGCATCCGAACGCCATGACCTCATGAGCCAGGAGACGCACGCCGCGCGCTGGATCGGGTTTCGTCAACCAGTGTTGCGCGTTGCGCTGGAAAAACTAGGCACGAAATTCAATTTCACTTATGAAGCTCATCTGCGCTCAGGGTTAGGCGAAGTATGGGAAGAAGACGAGTTCTGGATCGAGCTGTCATGGCGAATTGATCCCGATGGATCGCTCGGCATTCGCAAGTACTTCGAATCTCCCTATCGACCCGGCGAGAAGCTCAGAATTGAGGAGTATTACCGCTGGATTTTTGAGAACAGCGTACCCGGACTGCCTGAAGCAGCAAATGCTCAGGACCTTACTCCACTGGAGTACATGCGCAAGTATGGAGCCTTTCTGGTTGAGGAAAACTCCTACGGCCTTCATACCCGGCCGTT
>CAYNPS010000360.1:0-2795 GCA_964399125.1 uncultured Terriglobales bacterium | reverse complement strand
GTGATATGGAGCGAAGTCGGTGCAGGCACGGAAGTGGAACTCCGTGTTCCTTCGACTATCGCGTTCGCGGCAGTCCGGAAACAGCCCCGCCTAGTCCGCAACTCTGCTGGGATGGCGAGCGCATGACGTGGGACGACGATGAGACTTGGGGTTTCCCAAGGTGCGATGTTCGACTGTGAGGAGAAATGATCGTGCGGAGAAGCATCGTCATCTGTTTGCACTCTCGGCACAGCTTGCCGGTTCGAGTGCTGCTGATAGTGCTCATTGCAGCGTTCAGTTGGCAATATGCAAAAGCGCAGGTGCCAGTTGCGAGCGATCAGCGAATCATCGACCAATTTTGGACGTTCAAGGATGGCGCGCCCGAACTACCTAGGACTTTCGCTCAAACGGTTGACGGGTACCTGTGGTTGGGAGGTGAAGGCGGACTGTTTCGGTTCGATGGTGTCCGCTTCGAGCTTTTCCGCTCGCCGTTTGGAGATCAACTCCCGTCAACGGCCGTATCAGGTCTGTTTGCTCCTGCCAGCGGTGGCCTTTGGGTCGGTTATGTGTTCGGGGGCTTCAGTTTTCTTAAGAATGGGAGAGTTTCAAACTACGTCCACGCTACGGGAACTGTTTTTGGTTTCGCTCAAGACGTGACAGGCATTGTATGGGCAGCGACAAGCGGTGGACTGTGGCGATTTGATGGCTCGACTTGGCAGCACATTGGTTCCGAGTGGGGTCTCATCCCGTGGCAGGCGGTTGCTCAGGCAGGGTTTGACCGAGAGGGCACACTGTGGGCTCTAGCCGGCAGCCGCGATCATGCGCTCGCAAAGCAATTGTATTTCCTATTACCCTCCGAGAAGCAATTTAGAAAAGCTGGCGAGAACCTCTTCGTTACCAGTTTTACCTGGGACGCGGATCACTTTATTTTGACGACACATGAACGGAGCCCACAGCAGCCCGGTTCTGGTATCGAGTTGCATGCCTCGCTTCCTGCCTATCCGATCCTGAAAAGGGATTCTGATCAAGTCCTCGACCGTAATAACGGCGTCTGGTTCTTTCCGCACATAAATCCTCCTTCCGTCTGGCGCCATGCTGCGGGCGAGCAATTGGCGAAGACGGTCAGAGAGGCCTCAGCCGACGACTCCGAACAATACGAGCTACGCGAGCAAGACTACGCCAGGTTGGTGGACCGTGAAGGCAGCATCTGGATCAGCACTGACACGGGTGTTCATCGCTTTTCGTATTCTCCCCTCATTCAGCAGGAACTGCCGAAACCGCCCGGACCATCTTTTGTGGTCGCGCCGGATGATGATGGCCTGGCGTGGATCAGTGCTGGAAACGGCGCGGGAACGTCCATCCTTTATCGGGTCGGAGCCGGGAAACTCGAGCTACAGAAATCGTCGGGTGGTATCTCGCTTGTCGCCTACCGTGCACCGGATAAGACGTTTTGGTTCGGGGGCGAAGGGGGACTTTGGCATATGGTCAATGGTCGCTTGACCAAAGTTGAGCTTCCGTCAGAGATGGCTGACACGGCATCTTTCCTGACAACCATCACAGCAGACGCATCAGGGGCAATGTGGGTGGCATTCGGCGGCTCTGGGCTTTATCGACTTAAGGACGGCGCATGGACGAAATACGAAGAAAAGCGTGACTTTCCTGATCCGCTAACAGTGTGCCCACGGTCTGGTGTTGTGATTGCGTTCACCGACACTCTGAGCCGCGTCTGGTTCGGCTGCACGAAAAGCCAAGTGGCCGTACTTGAGGGTGATCGGATGCAAACATTCGGTCCAAAGGAGGGTGTCGGCGTAGGTAACGTAACAGCAATTTTTGGAAGAGGATCGGAAATATGGATTGGCGGCGAGTTCGGTCTACAGCAGTTTGATCACGGACGATTTCATACTATCCACGGCCTGGATAAGGAGTCGTTCCGAGGAATCTCCGGAATTATAGAGACAGCCAATGGGGATGTTTGGCTCAATGGGCTGGGAGGAATTGTTCACGTCCGCCGGGCAGAAATCCTGCAGGCCTTGAAGAACCCCGATTATCAAGTCAACTCTGAGCGCTTTGACCGACGAGCGGGACTTCCGGGCCTTCCCTCACAGTTGGCAAAAACGCCCACAGCGGTCGAGGGGACGGATGGAAGACTTTGGTTCACTGTGAACGGCGGTGTCGTGTGGCTCGATCCCAACCAAGCTTCGAATAAAGTTCCGCCGCCTTCGGTTGCCATTCAGTCAATTGCGGCGGATGGTAAAGGGTATGTGTTGGATCCGACCGTGAGATTCCCGGCGCATACCTCCAGCGTGCAGATCAGTTATGCGGCAGTAAGCCTCTTGAACCCCGAGGCGATTCGTTATCGCTACAAGCTGCGGGAAATCGATACCGATTGGCACGATGCCGCGACAAGCACTGACGTGAGCTACCGCAACCTCGCTCCAGGGGCATATCACTTCGTGGTGGGTTCCAGTGACACAAACGGAGTATGGTCAGACAAAACTGCGTCTGTCGAATTCAGAGTGCTACCTGCGTTCTACCAGACGAAGTGGTTTCGTGTTCTGTGTGCGATGGCGTTTGTCGGGCTGCTATGGGCCGCTTACGAGTTGCGTGTCCGGCAGCTGAATAAGCAGTTCGAGATGACGCTGAACGCCCGTGTCGACGAGCGTACGCGCATTGCTCGGGACCTGCACGACACTCTGCTGCAAAGCGCCCACGGTTTGCTGCTCCGGTTTCAGACCGTTTCTCAGTTGCTGCCGGATCGACCTATGGATGCAAAAGAGAGACTGGACAACGCGATTGAGCAGACGGCGGAGTTCATC
>CAYNPS010000359.1:0-2802 GCA_964399125.1 uncultured Terriglobales bacterium | reverse complement strand
TACCTCTCATGCCGCAGTTCGAAAGTGACATCGTGCAGATTTCGGCATGATGCCTTGCTGACGAATTGCGATACGGAAAACGGACGCTGATTTAAGCAAACCGGGAGCAGGATTCTCCTCAGCACATTGCCATCTACCAGTTGCTGATCCCGCTCCCAACTTCTTCCGGTCCGGCGAATCCCGTTTTGGTTCCTGCAAAGGAGGACGCCAATGCACCGGATCATCAGCGGCGAGCGACGAACAGCAGCGCGTCGCTTCGCACGCTCAGTTTCACCAGTTGTCGTGACTTGGCTGCTTGCTTCGCCAGCGTTCGCCCAAGTTGGCGGTGACCGCGTCACGTCATTTCTCTCCAACTCGCTCAGCTACGCCCAGGGCCTCGGCATTTTTGGCGCTGGATTCCTCGTGATCTGGGCGGTCGCAAACATTGCTCGTGAGCGGCCTAGTGGAAAGCAGTGGGCTGGTGCAGGTGGCGCGTTGCTGCTGTCGTCCATGTTGCAACTCCTTCGTACGTTCGCGGGGTGACTCGTGCCGCTTCGGCTCAAACCCGTCGCACGGTGCCAATCGATCCAATTTTGATAGCGCGAATAGAGAAACTCGGAAAAGGGGAGTGGGTATTCCGCTCTAAAACAGGCGGCCCCCTGAATCTCGGCAACGCTCTCAAGCGCCACATAAGACGGGCTGCTGACAAACTGGGCATCTCGCTTGGACGTACATGGTGAACGGATCGGAACTTGAGGAGGACGAGGAGATAGATCGAGGTCCAACGGAATGGAACAGCGCTTTTTTCAAACTGTTGGCGTGTTCCTTGCCTGGTCTGACGACAGCGCAAATTGACGAAATGGCGATCACTCCAATTACGAGTCTGCCATATAGAAGCGCCTTCGATGTAATTACCTCATTTTTGAGAGATGTGGATGCGGTGTACTTCAACGATCACGCCTTGGGCGATGCGCAAGCGGTGCAAGTACGAACTGCCTTTGCAGCGAAAATAATGCGTAGTAGGGCTTGGGCGCGTCATGTTCGAGATCGGTCAACATCTACTGAGATCCACTTTGGACCTGCAATCGCCGTCCTTCTGTTCAACGATTATTGGGGCTTTCAGCCCCCGAAATGCTATCTCTTCGCGAAAGCAATCGATCGCGTGGACCCATTTCTCCCGCTGCTGAAGGAAATCGCGGAAGGCGGGCAATTTTTCCTCGCGGCGATCACGATGCTTAACCTTCTTGAAGTTGCACCGCGATCTGCCCATCTACCAGTGATCGTCGCGGCAGGTAAAAGCTGGCTGAGCGCGTTTCGGGATGACAAAGGTTTCTGGATTGAGCAGGGTATCGGAAGAAGACTGTGTTCACTATTGCACGCAATCTTCTCGTCTGATGCTAAAGCGTTCGAATCCAATCCGCCACTAAGGGAAGAGATCGATGCTCTCTTGGGCAGCCTAGTTCCAATGGGTATTCCAGAGGCCCGCCGTCTCGAAGAAAACCTGCTTTCGATTGCAAGAGTTCACCCGGAATCTGCCTAGTCAACCGCGAAAGAGTTGAATATCGCGCAGCTCGGTTCCAAATGCGGCAATGGATCGGCGACGAGATTTGTCGAACTGCGCTTTATTATCGCGCTTCACAAGCTAGAGCAAAGGTCAGCAATATCGGAATACGCTGCGGTGCCGTATTTAGCCCCCAGGCCAGTCTCGTCCAGGGCGCGCGACCAAAATCGTTCAACCACAGCGGCCTTGCAATATGGGATAGCCATCGCAAGATGTCCGATGTCGCTGAAGTCATTTCTGTCTACTCTACGCGACCATTGCCTGTCTCGATAAATCGTCAGCTCGCAATCGACATCCAAGGACGGGACGTGCGACCAGAAGTCGATCAACCGAGGAAGACCGAGAGTCATAAACTCATGAAATGATCGTCCCGAAGCGCTCAGCATATTTGTGATCTGGTCCTGAAATTGGACGGTGTATCGAGAGTATTGCGCGCACCTGTGAACTTCTTTTGACGCAGACTTGCGCTTGTGCCTGACCGTCTTCAGCGGCAGCGCTATCCCGGCTATTCAATTGAGCAATGTTCTTGTTCTGCACAATACGATTTGCTTCATTTTCCCGAGTAAGCAGATCAAAGAGGGCACCCGGCTGCTGAGCTAGCCAATCAAGAGCATCAAAACTTAGGTGCGGCGCAGCACCTTCGAGCAGTTGCCGGGCTCTCGGTGCGATGCCAAAGAGGAAGCCTCGGCCGAATACCGCAGGCTTTGGAGGAGCAGCGGTAGCGAAGGTCCGGGCCAAGGCCGCAGAGATTTCAAGCCGAACGATTCCAGACCACGGCGCAACAAATCAACCACGAGAATAGAGTTCGAAAACCTCCGCTAAACGGCGACGAGCGCTGTGCTCGCCTTTTCGTAACAGTTCGATCAAATGAAGGAAGCTGAGCGGCAATCTCACCTCGTCTCGCTCGACTTTTGCAAGCAGGCGCTTCGCTATACCTCGATGTCCCTCCTGGTGCGGCTTGCCCCAGAAATCTTTGCTAGATAAATCCAGTGATTCTGGTCCAGGAAAATATACGTGTGGCCTGCCGTGTGTGCCATAGGTGTGCCGTACGTTCATATGAATCGCAGCTTATTATCAGCTAATGTGACAGGTGTGCCACAAGTGTGCCGAGCGCTTCGAGTCGCTATGAGCTAAGTCGAGCCTTTTCAATACCACATCAAAAGTGCTTCCGTGCGGGCTTTTTGTGTCGTAAATCATTGAAAAGAAATGGTGAGCGCGGAAGGAATCGAACCTTCAACCTACTGATTAAGAGTTATGTTTGC
>CAYNPS010000358.1:0-2823 GCA_964399125.1 uncultured Terriglobales bacterium | reverse complement strand
AAATGTATGAGTTACTGAAAGAAGTCCCCCAAAGCAGACATCGCACTCGGGAGACCTCTTTTGTTTATTGGCAACCAGTGAACGCCAATGTTTGTGCTGTTATCGATCCGCCTGCTGTTACCGAGTACGGAATCGTTTTCTGCTCGGAAGGCGAGCAATCGGGCGTACCACCCGACTGCGTCACGAAGGCAAGCGCATCGACAATGTAGCTGGCGATGGCCGTACCTCCAGAGTAGGTCGTACCACTTGTGCTGAAGGTGCCAATCATGGGAGCCACCGAAGACACCTGTAGTGTATAAGTCGCGCAATCGGTGTTTGCCGGGCAGCTTGCGTCGGTCGCCGTGGTTAGCGTGGCGGTCGCGGACGAGAGCCCAGCCAGCGGAATCGTGTAGACAGTCCCAGCGTTTGAGATCTGCTCCAGTGCGCTGACCGAAATATCAGCCGCAGTGCCAGCATTTGAGGCGTTCTGCGTGGTTACCGTCCCGGTAATCGATGCGGGGGACGTGTTTGTTCCTGTCACTGCAGCCACGGTCACAGTACCCAGAGTGTTGCCGGGCTGAACGCCAGTCGTGACATTCGGCACATAAGCGGTGCCCGTGCCATTCACGGCTGCGATCACCACGTCGTAAGTACCGGCTGATACTGGGCAGAACACAAATGCACCCGTGTTATCCGCCAAGGTCTGCATCACGACACGATCTACGCCACTTGCGTCCTTCTGCTCCAGAGCGATTACCACAGCGCCGCCCGAGACAGGGGCATTGGTTGCAGCATCGAGTACCTTGCCATTGATAGAAGCGGAGGTCGTGGCGACTTCGCCGGCGTGCAGCACAGGTTTCAGGCGGTATTGTCCGTTACCTTGAACCACGATGGATGCGCACGCATTGAAGTCGATGTTCAGATCTTTTGTTTGACCCGCAGCGATGGTGAATTGTCCGCCAGCGAGTTGCCCCGAAGGAATCTTGATCCCGGTCGTTGCCTCGCTAGACAGCGCCAAAGGATGCACGCTGCTATCTACCGCGAGCACCACGCAATTCGAGGCATTGCCACACTTATTGTTGCTCACCGACGAGCTGGCGCTATCGGCGGCGAGAATCACACGGACCTGTTGATAGCTACCAGGCTGCAATTCCAGCTTGTCGCCTAGGTCTGCAAGGAAGCAGCTGCTGTTTGCCAGGCCCAGAAGATCCACCTGCGCAGGAGAGTTCTTTAAACTCGGCGTCAGATCGACCCAGCTTGAATCATTGTCGCCGGCATTTCCGTTGGTATTCACTTTTACGTCGGTGATGGTGACGTACACATGGCTGAATGGACCGCTAGGAGAGGAACAGGTTGTCGGATCGCTAACGGTAACGTTCACCAGACCAGAGCTGGCTGGGTCAGAGGAATTGCTGCTACAACCAGCCAATATGCCAATAAGAATCGCGCTAACTACAGCAGACACGATCAGAAAACGTAGACGCATCTTTAGCTATGACCTCATTTCTGAATTAAAAGTGACCAAGAGTCGGTCTAGACGAGTGGCGATTTGAGAGCTGCTGGAATTGTAACGAAGTTCATGACCTGGTAGCCATTACGAAGGGCCAACGAAACCTGACGGACGTTCGAGCCACTGATGGGAGCTCGAACACGCCGAGTGATACCACGACAATGCGTCTTGAAATCTTGTGGCGACGATGTATGGGACTCCGGCGATGGGTGCCGGTAGAAGCCGGGGGATGGGGTGTTCCACTGTTCGCCAAGCCTGCCACAGTTGACCATCGTTGTAGATGGCCATAGCGTAGGCCGAGATGACAAGCGACGACAGGAACAGGCGAGCGATGGCTGGAGCGGTTGCGTGCTGGCGTGTATCGAGCCGGAGATGTGAACCGCCGACCTGCAAATCTCACGTTTGTTGAATCTCCCTGGTGATGCGGCGGGACGCCGATATCGCAATAGTGATCGGGCGGAAACCCTAGGGAAATTGCGAACGGCTTAGTAGTTAGGCCGAGATTAATGTTTATTTAGATCAATAATCTGGAGTTCTGGCCCAGTTTGGTTTACAACACTTTCCCATGACTTCAGTCCTGAGGCCTTGCCCCGTCGTGAGCGTATTTTTGGCGTTTGCCGGGATTGCGCTTCTGGCTTGTTTTGTGAGCGCGCAAGAGCCCGCTCGTTGCTGGGTGTCAGGTGACACCACTCTTTGCAAGACCGGCGAAACGGTATCGACTGTGGCCTGCGGCATTGATGGTTGCTCCTCTTCGAGCTTTGAAATAACTCCATTGCGACCTGTGGAGGAGATAAGGGAAGAGCACAAATTCTGGCGGGCCAATTGTCTGCGGTATCTCTCCGAGAGGAACTCAGCTGACGAGGCATTACAGCCGTGCGAGATGGTTTTCCGCAACGCCGAAGGGGACCGCCTGGGGCAACAATGCTTTAATTTGAGCAAACATGGCAGCGGCAAAGTCGTGCTGATCTATAGCTGCGATGATCTCGTACCTGACTATCTAGCGAACCTTCGCCTTGGCCGGAAGTACAGCCTCATGATGTGCGATCAGGGGCGGAGAAGTTCGGTCGTAACCGACGAAGCATGCAGCGAACTGCAATCGCAGATCACGTCCGCCGAAAAGCACGGCAAAGATCTTCGCCGGGAAATCGGATCGTACTCGGAGCCCAAGAACGGGAACCACACGGATACGCCGAAACCTGCGTCCTTCCGATAGCTTTGCTTGCCTTCGCTGAGCGATTCTAGCTCCGCCGATTAACGAAATAACATTGTGAGTGGTAAGGCGATTAATGAGATGGTCCGCCGCCTCGATCAGAGACGAGGTGGGATGATCTAGG
>CAYNPS010000357.1:0-2832 GCA_964399125.1 uncultured Terriglobales bacterium | reverse complement strand
ATAAGCTCCTAAGCTGCTTAGCTACTAAGCTTCTAAGCTGAACTCGTTACGAGAGCACCAAATCATCGCCCTCATCGGATTCGGAATCGTCCAGGTAGAACGCTCCGAGAAACTCTTCTCTTATGACCAGCTCTTCGCGTGCGATGAGCTGGTCGAATCTGTCGCAATCCAACTGGTGGATTGCACGAAACGCTTCAAACCCAAGATGCGACTCCCAGTAATCCTTCAACGTGAATCGCCGTTCCGTTTTGGACTTGAGCCGAAGCTCACTGACCAGATACTGCCGTGAGCGTCCCAGGAACTCCGGCCAGATTCCCGCTGGCCCGAAGATCCTTTCAAAATCTCTCTGGCGCCCTTCACTCACCAAAAACTCGCGAACCACAACGAAGCGACTATGTCGCTCACTTCGTCGTGGCGCTTTTGCCCTGCACCTTGGCGATGATCTCTTCGGAGATCGCCCTTGGTGCTTCCTCGTAGCGGTTGAAGTGCATCGAGTAAGTCGCTCGGCCTTGCGTGTTCGAGCGCATCTGCGTGGCGTAGCCGAACATGTCGCTGAGCGGCACGTTGGCTTTGATCACCTGCGACCCGGCACGATGCTCCATGCCTTCAATGCGTCCGCGACGCGAGTTCAGGTCGCCGATGATGGTGCCCATGTACTCTTCTGGAACGACAACTTCGACCGACATCACCGGCTCGAGCAGAACCGGATGCGCTCGCTTCGCCGCGTCTTTGAACGCCAGAGAGCCGGCAATCTTGAATGCCATTTCGTTGGAATCGACTTCGTGATAGCTGCCGTCGTAGAGCGTCGCTTTCACATCGACTACTTCGTAACCCGCAAGCACGCCGCCTTGCAGCGCCTCGCGAATGCCTTGATCGATCGGCTTGATGTATTCCTTCGGGACCACGCCGCCAACGATGTCATTCACGAACTCGTAGCCTTTGCCTGGATTGGGTTCGAGCTTGATCTTCGCGTGGCCGTAGTTACCGGAGCCGCCGGTCTGACGAATGAACTTGCCTTCGCCTTCGGCAGCTTTGCGGATGGTCTCGCGATAGGCGACCTGCGGCTTGCCGACATTGGCTTCGACCTTGTACTCGCGCATCATGCGATCGACGATGATCTCAAGGTGAAGCTCGCCCATGCCGCTGATGATGGTCTGTCCCGAATCGGGATCGGTGTGAACCTTGAACGTGGGATCTTCCTGCGCCAGACGGTTCAGCGCCATGCCCATTTTTTCCTGATCGCTCTTGGTCTTGGGTTCGACGGCGACGGAGATAACAGGCTGCGCAAACTCGATTGACTCAAGTCGGATTGGAGCCTTCTCGGAGCAAATTGTGTCACCAGTCGTGACGTTCTTCAGTCCGACGCAAGCGCAGATATCTCCGGCGTAGATCTCAGTGATCTCCTCGCGCTTGTTGGCGTGCATTTTGAGCAATCGCCCAATACGCTCAGTTCTGCCTTTTGTGGTGTTGAAAACGCTGTCACCGGTTTTCAGGTGTCCGGAGTACACGCGGATAAACGTGAGCTGGCCAACAAACGGATCGGCCATGATCTTAAAGGCCAGAGCCGAGAACGGCTCGTTGTCGTCGGCTTTGCGCTGGAGAACCTTCTCTGGATGATCCGGATCGGTACCTTCGGTCGGAGGAATATCGAGCGGCGAGGGCAGATAATCGACGACCGCATCGAGCAGCGTCTGCACGCCTTTGTTCTTGAACGCCGTTCCGCAAAGAACCGGGAACAGCTTGAGTTCGATCACGCTCTTGCGCAGCGACTTGCGCAACTCATCGGCGGTGATGGTTTCGCCTTCGAGGAACTTGTGCAGCATCTCGTCGTCGTTTTCGGCGACACTCTCGACGAGTTGCGCGTGGAAGGCTTCCGCCTTCTTCTTCAGTTCTGCGGGAATCTCTTCGACTTCGTACTTGGCGCCCATGGTTTCATCGCGCCAGTAGATCGCCTTCATGTTGACGAGATCGACTACACCTTTAAAAGCAGCTTCTTGTCCGATGGGGATCTGAATAGCGACGGGGCGGGCGTTAAGACGTTTGCGGATGGTATCGACGGCGTGCTCGAAATCGGCGCCCATCTTGTCCATCTTGTTAATGAAGCAAATGCGCGGAACGCCATATTTATCGGCCTGGCGCCATACGGTTTCCGACTGCGGCTCGACACCATGCACGGCGTCAAATACAGCACAGGCGCCGTCGAGTACGCGCAGCGAGCGCTCGACCTCAGCGGTGAAGTCCACGTGGCCGGGCGTGTCGATGATGTTGATGCGGATGTCGCGCCAGAAGCACGTCGTGGCGGCAGACGTAATGGTGATGCCGCGCTCCTGCTCCTGCTCCATCCAGTCCATCGTGGCTGTGCCTTCGTGCACTTCGCCAATGCGATGTGTGATGCCGGTATAAAAAAGGATGCGTTCAGTCGTAGTGGTCTTGCCGGCATCGATGTGGGCCATGATGCCGATATTCCTGCAACGCTCTAATGGGACCTGTCTTGGCACAATAACTATCTTTCTGGAAACCTAAAAACTTTGTTCCTGATTTGGTAATCGAGCAATTGAGTAATCGGGTAATTGATCCTTGCCGATCAGCATTTCCCAATTACACAATTACAAAATTCCCCAATTACTCAATCGCTTCACCACCGATAATGCGCGAAAGCCTTATTGGCTTCGGCCATGCGGTGAACGTCTTCCTTCTTCTTCATCGCCGCGCCGCGTCCGTTGGCGGCATCGAGCAGCTCGTTCGTGAGCTTATCGACCATGCCTTTTTCTCCGCGGGCGCGTCCGTAGCTCACCAGCCAGCGGATCGCCAGCGACGTGCGGCGATCGGGAT
>CAYNPS010000356.1:0-2841 GCA_964399125.1 uncultured Terriglobales bacterium | reverse complement strand
ATGTAAAACGAAAGGGGCAGGGATTGCAAGGGAAAAGCGCCGATATTGGGCCGTCTTCTTGCGGGGACCCATAGGGTGATTCGCGGTTTCCCTGGTATTGCCGTGCCGGGCTAAGGTTGTGAGGCGCCTGCGGCACTCTGCCTGACCGATTTATCTCCCCGATTCGCTTATATTTTGAGTCAAGAAGAATTTTTGCTGCCATGAGTCGCAAAATTTTAATTCTTCTCGAAAGGATTCGGCATTATGCTTAGGATCATTGTTCATGGCCTGAGGAAATATGAAACACGCGCCAATTAAGTGTGAATCCTGTGGAGCGTCTTTGACCACGATCGACTATAAAGTTTGGGGAACCAAGCGCTTCAATGCCGTCACAGGAAATTACGACGAGGAAGACAGCATGGGTAACGCCGATATGGAGTTTTCCTGCCCTAAGTGCGCGGCGAAACTGGAACCAATAGAAGCAATGTACTGAGGAGCAATTGAGCCCGGCCAATTGGAGACGAGACGAACTGCTGGTCTGCTTCAATCTCTACTGCCGCACTCCGTTCGGAAAGCTTCACCACAATAATCCCGATGTAATCGAATTGGCCCGTCTCATCGGTAGAACTCCAAGCGCGGTTGCGATGAAGCTGGTAAATTTCGCCAGCTTTGATCCCGTCCATCAGCAACGAAATGTGAGAGGGCTTGCGAACACAAGCCGGCTCGATCGGGAGATTTGGGACGAATTCAACCAGAGCCCGAACAATCTCGCCACCGAAAGCGAGGAGGCGGCGGAGCGCTTCAATGTGCCGAGGGCGGCTGAGGCCGTTACGGGACCCGCTATTCCGGAAGGTCCAACGGAGCGGATGTTGAGCCGCCCGATGCGCCTGGTTCAGAGGTTCTTCCGCAGCTCGGTACTGGGCATGTATGGCCACTCGTGCTCGTTTTGCCTTTTAGATTTGCCGGAACTGTTGACGGCCAGCCATATTATTCCGTGGAACGAAAACGAAGGACTTAGGGCCGATCCCCGGAACGGGCTTTGCTTATGTGCTCTTCACGACCGGGCATTTGATCGTGGATTGATGGGAGTGGATGGCGATTATCGGCTGGTCCTATCGGCGCGGCTGAAGGGGAAGAACATCATTACCCTGCACAAGATAGCGTTTCTGGATTTAGAAGGACAAAAAATTTATCTGCCAGACAAGTTTTTACCCTATACAAAATCGCTGGATTATCACCGCACGAAAATCTTCGTCTATTGAGATTCATAACAGGCATGATTTTCAGTTGTGCCGTATAAGATCGTCTCTTGGCAACTCGACAACGTATGTGATGGATGCATGAAGTGAAAGATGTTGGGCGAATGATGTTTGGACACAGGGCTTTTGAGAATATAGTGATTTTTAAATTTCCAAAAGCACCGTTGGGATTTTTGGGTTGGAGTGGAGTGCCTCATGGGCCATTTCCAAGTCCTGCTTCAGCAGGACGACATAATCTGTAGCCCGGCATGGCAATGCCGGGACAGGGAATGAACGAATCCAGAGTCCCGCAGGGACGATATAATTTATAACCCGGCATGGCAATGCCGGGACCGAGGACGAAGACATGCCAAATTCACACGTCAGCAACCATGTTCATATTGTCTTCAGCACAAAAAACCGCGTCCCCGAAATCCCGGCGGATTTGCAACCGCAATTGTGGTCCTACATGGCCGGGATCGCGCGTAATCACGGGATGCATGCGGTTGCGATTGGCGGGACCGAGGACCACGTCCATGCGCTGATCTCGATTCCGCCGGTCCTCAGCATTGCCAAGACGGTGCAGGCGCTCAAGGCAAATTCATCGCGGTGGGTCAACGAGGATCGCGCCCGGCGATTCGAATGGCAGGAAGGTTACGGGGCGTTTAGCGTCAGCCGGTCCCAGGTGTCCGCGACCATGAACTACATCGCAAATCAGGCCGAGCACCATCGCAAACGCGATTTCGCCTCCGAATTCGCGCTGCTCTTGAAAAAACACGGGATAACTGTGGGGTGATTGTGCCGTCCCCTGACGGGGACTCTGGATTTTCATTTACGCTATTCCGGCACTGCCGTGCCGGGCTATAGATTATGACGTGCCTGCGGTACTTTAAAAGGCTGGTTCGGCAGGAGTGAAACTCATGTCCTGATACACGGCTAAATGGGGATCCCATCTGCAAGAGTTTGTTCAGGTCAGGTGTCGCGCCTCCGGCGCTTGGATATTTTTCTAATTTCATTCCAGCCCTGGCGGGCTGGGCTAACTTCTGCCGCGCCTGTGGCGCTTTCACGTTTGCTTCCGCGGTTCACAAGCGCCACAGGCGCGACCGATAGTAGCCCAGCGATTCATCGCTGGGGAAGGTTGCGTTATGAAATGTGAACCCCGGAGGGGTGACACGAGATTTGTTTTCTCAATGTCCGGGTCTGGTACCAGTGGGGTTTCTCGCTGGGGCTCGGGATGACAAATCATAAGCGCCGAATCACTTTTGAAAATGCAGAATTTACCGCTGCGCGCTCTCCTGGATCGCGTTCCATAATTCGGTTTTGCCGCTGCCGGTCTTGGAGGAATAAGGCAGAATGCGATCCAGCCCATGCTCGCACCGCAGCTGCGCCAGCGCATTGCGCAGCTGGTTTCCGGAGAGCCGGTCGCTCTTGGTGGCGACCACCAGAAAGTCCCGCCCTGCGCTCTTGAGCCACTCAATCAGTTGCCGGTCGCTCTTTTGCGCCGGGACGTTGGCATCGATCAGCGAGATACAAAGCCTCAGGCTGGGGCGTTCGGCCAGGTAGGGTTCGATGAATTTGGGCCACTCGGCGGAGATTTCTTTGGAGAGTTTGGCGTATCCATATC
>CAYNPS010000355.1:0-2865 GCA_964399125.1 uncultured Terriglobales bacterium | reverse complement strand
GTGCGAAAAAGGCAGGTGAATCGCGCATCGACGCGCGATTCCGGTGTTTTGAGTATAGCAGCAGTGCTTGGCGGTTCCTACTCGGCAACGTAGCTGATTTCGAATCTCCGCACCAGCTTGCAGGCCAGCACGAGCACCAGTGACGCGAGCACGATGGGTCCGAGAATCGCCGCCAGGGTGCTCACCGGTTCGCTGACCACTGTGAACAATGCGAGGAGTCCGTCCGCCGGAATCGACACTGGGCAAAGCTGCTTCAGGTAGTAGGTCACGCTGAAGCGCTGGACCAGCGAAGGCAGAACCGGGCTGAAGGTTTCCCATCCCAGAACGATTGCCGCAGGAATGATCGGATTCTTAATCAGCAGACTCAACATCAGGAAAATCGCGCCATATCCGACGCAGGCCAGCGCAGTGACGCCGAGATAGGCGAGGAGTTGTCCCATTCCGGGACCGCTGAAGACGTAGTACTGTCCGGCAGGACCAAAATGGGCATACATTACGGAGAAGCACGCCAGCACTCCCAATCCAAAGAGCGTTACTGATGTGACCACGCCGCCGACGAACTTGCCAAGGAGCAACACTTCCCTCTTCACCGGAGCCAGGAAGTAGTAATGCAAACTTTTCTCGATCACCTCGCCGCGAAACAGCCACGTGAAAATGCCCAGGCATCCGAAGAAGATTCCGAAGCGCAGATAAAAGAACTGGAAGATGCCCGCGAGCACTTCCGTGTCGGTGTGGATCTGGTTCGGATCGGCGCGGTCGATGATGGCGTGCAGCGTGATCAGCACCACCGGAGCAAACGCTAGCAGATAAATCCAAATGCCGCGGCGCGAAAGGAAGTTCTTGCGCAGGTCCATGCGCAAGATGGCGGCAATCTGGCGCGTCCACAGCTCCCACGGCTGCTCGGCGAGACTTTGGCGGAGTTGAGCTAGGCGGCTCATATAGTCTTGTTCTCCGATCCGATCAGGTACTGGTAAACGGAGTTCACGTCATCGTCTGCAGGCGCAACCGTCTCGAGCGAGATGTTGTCCTTCACGACGAGTTCGTTCAGGAGCAGATAAAACGCATCTGCATCGCGTGTGCGGACGAGCACGCCTTTGCCATCGTCCACGAGCTTGGCTTCAACCACATGGTCCTGCGCGAAGACGCGCGAGGCCAGCAGATTCGGGTCCGAGCAGCGCACGAGAATCTGCATCGGGTGCTCCTTCACTTCAGTGCGCACGGCGTGAATCTGTCCTTCGGCAACGACGTATCCGCTGCTCATGAGGATTACCTGGTCGGACATCTTGTCCACTTCATGAAGAATGTGGCTGGAGATGATTACGTGCAGCCCTTCCTTGCCAAGTGCCTGAAAGAGTTCGAGCGATTCGGCACGAGCCATGGGATCGAGACCATTCAGCGGTTCGTCAAGAACGAGCACGGTAGGATGATGCGCAATCGCTTGCGCCAAACGAATCCTCTGCCGCATGCCTTTGCTGTATCCCGCAACTTTGCGATTTGCGGCTTCGGTCATGCTGACGCGTGCCAAAGCCTCGAACGTGAGTCGGGCGGATTCGCTATCATCGAGACCATGCAGTCGGAGCGTGTTGTACACGAACGAAAATCCCGTGACCCCTTTTGGGAATGAATCGAATTGCGCGCAATAGCCGACTTTGCGGAAAAGCTCTTCGGGGCGATCCGGCGAAATTCCCAGAACGGTAACTCGGCCCTGCGTTGGACGGATTAGGCCGGTCATGAGGTTCATCAGGGTGGTCTTGCCCGAGCCGTTCGGTCCAACCAATCCTGTGACACCAGGCGGAATCGATAGATTCACGCGGTTCACGCCGAGCACCTCGCCGTAGAACTTGGAAACGTTCTGCAGCACGATGCGGTTGTCCAGGGAGGCGGCTTGCGTGGACGAAATGGACGCAGTGGACACGATGGACGCCGGCTGTTCCCTCTTTCCTGTTACCGGTTCCCTGTCCCCTAACACAGTGCTCATCCTCGCACCACCTCGCGCGCTTTGAGCCGCCGATTCAGCAGGAGAAGGGAGAGTCCGCAGGTTGCGGCAACTGTACACCACGCGGCCCATAATGGGATGCCGAGCATGTCCAAACCCTGAGCCGTCGACAACGGGACACGGAAGAGTCCAACCCAGATCAGTTTCACCGCATATAACACGTCAAACATGTGCCCCCAGCTTGTTCCCAAAGTGGCGTTAATCGCGGCACCGAAGCCAGGTCCGACGAAGAAGAAGGCGAGCATCACCGCACTGGCGGCTACTCGCCACTTGAGCCATGCTGATGCGGCAAGCGCGACAAGCGCCACGATGGCGATCCACATCCAGGAGGCAAGAAGAATCGCGCCACCCAGCCACAAATGCGACCAGAGCCATCCATTCCGTTCTAGGCCAGCGTTCAAGAAAAAAAGGATCAACATGGGCACCCAAGTGATCACAGAAAGCAACGTTGCAATCACAAGGAATTTGCCGATCACATACTCCGGCCTGGAAATCGGGCGACCCAGAATCAGCGGGAGCGCATTATTCGCAAGGTCGGACGCGACGAGCTGCGGGCCTTGCCAGGTCGTCAGCAAGAACGAAATCCAGGCATGCGCTCCAAGGAACCCCAAAAAGAAATAGTTGTTGATGACGAACTGGTTGGGACCGTTTACGCGCAGCAACGTGCGCACGGCGGAACTGTGCGAGATGTAAACAGCCGCGAAGCCGATCAAGAAAGGAATAAAACTCAACACGAATGCACCGGTAAACAGGCGCGAGTCAAACAGGCCGGAAAATCCGTAGCGCGTGAGCACGAGGAAGCGCCAGCGGTCCGAAGTTATGCGGCCTTCATAAGGCTTGTAGCTGCGCTTATAGACTGCCATTGCGTG
>CAYNPS010000354.1:0-2872 GCA_964399125.1 uncultured Terriglobales bacterium | reverse complement strand
GGGTGACCTTCCGTCACCGACTCGGAGGTAAACAGGAAACGATTACGCGAAGACAATCTGGTACTCCTCCACGGAGAAATTTAGCGGCGAAGCCGAAGAGACCGGAGCTTGCCAACATGCCGGCAAACGATGAGTTGCTCAGTCGGAAGCGTGAGTTGCTCAATCCTTCAACCTTAGCAAACACACCCGTGACCCGCAACAACTCACATACCTTAAGCGATTATAAGCACTCCCACTTACGATGCGAATGCAACAGGAGATATGCGGCGCAATTTGGCCTCTGGACAGCAGAAAACAAACAGCGAATGGACTACTGCTGCAAACCTTCGGCGGTGAAGATCAGTTCCTTTACCTGCTTTGGCTGGCCGTCAACATCGACCGGCTGGCCATTAAACGAGATCTCGACTCCGGCAAGATTTCCGACTCTGAGTCGGACTTCCTTCTGAGCACGAATCGATCGTGTCTTCTGCGCGCCCAGGATTCCTTGACCCAAATCTTTGCCGTCCGCCGAAACCGAGAGCCATGAGTCTTCACGAGCGAAGACTTGAAGCCGAATCGGGGCGGGCCTCTCAGGTTTATTCGCCGCGGACGGAGTCGACGCCGTAGTCGCCGTTGCGTCCGATGAAGGCGCCGCGGGTACTTTCGGTTGCTGAGACACCGTTTGCGCTTGAGAAGTCTGAGAAGCTTGCGAACTCTGCGCCTCGGTTCCATTTTGAACCGGCGGGGGAGCAGGAGTCGCCGTTGCCTCTGGTTCCGAAGGAACTGGACTCTGAGAGGATGGTGTGCTTGCTAGAGGGGCGGATGCGGAATCAGCTTCGGAGTTCGATGGCGGAGCAGGTTGATTTCTCGTCTGCTGATACTTGTACCATCCAGCCGCAGCTCCGGCGATGATCAAAAGAATTACCGCGATCCAAACTGATCCTGAAGTCGACTTTTTCTCTGGCTCCTCTGGAACTGATACTGCCTGAGGAGTGCGCGCAGCCTCGAACGCATTCCAAGCCTCGTCGAAGTCGCTGACGATCTGCTCTTCATCCAGCCCGAGAAAGCGAGCGTATGCGCGGACGAATCCTTTGTTGAAGATGCCCCCGGGCAGCTTCTCAAAATCCTCGTCTTCAATGGCTTTTAGCGAGCGTTTGCCGATCTTGGTGGACTGCGATATTTCCTCCAGCGAAACCCCGCGCATCTCGCGCTGTCGCCGAAGCCGCTCGCCAAAACCGCTCATTGCCACCATTTCACGTTGCACTATGTAATTGTGCTGCTTGGACTTAAGGGAAATCTAGCGAATTTTGAGTGCTCGCAAGTTGCCCGATCATAGGAGTGCACCCGGAATGTGTCAAACCGATATGCCAAGGTAATGTTTACTTTTCATGTAATGCAGGCTATATCTCTTTTTGAGTCTAAAGGATAATGACGTTTATCTGAAGTGGAGGGGGCCCGTCCTGCGAACTCGGTAAAGCCGGATTCTCCCCCGATTGAGCGCAATGACTGAGGCCACCGCTACCGATCGCAAACGGCAGATGGAAGAGATCAGCATCTTCCATGATGTCGCCAAAGCCCTCACGTCTTCGCTGAACCTCGATTCCATTCTGCAAACCATTATGGAGAAGATGGCCGTCTTCTTCCGGCCGGACACCTGGTCGCTCCTGATGGTCGATGAGCAAAAAGACGAGCTCTACTTTGCCATTGCCGTCGGCGATGCGGCCGACGCGCTGAAAAGTATCCGTCTCAAAGTGGGAGAAGGCATTGCCGGATGGGTGGCCAAACACGGCGAGTCGCTCCTCGTGCCCGACGTTTACAACGATCCTCGGTTCGCCAAGCGCATCGATGAGATGACGAAGTGGCAGACACGGTCGATCATTTGCGTTCCGCTCAAATCGAAGCATCGAGTGCTCGGTGTGATTCAGCTCATCAATTGCGCCATGGAGAGCTTCTCCGACAACGAGATGTTCTTCCTCCACGCTCTGTGTGACTACGCTGCCATTGCGATCGAGAACGCCCGCGCCGTCGAGAAGATCCAGGAACTCACGATCACCGACGACTGCACCGGCCTCTACAACGCACGCCATCTTTATAAGACTCTCGAGGCTGAAGTCTATCGTTCGCATCGTTTCAATTATGAGTTCAGTGTCGTCTTCATCGACCTCGATCACTTCAAGCAGGTCAATGACACTCACGGACACCTCGTCGGAAGCAAGCTGCTCAACGAGATCGGCTTCAAAATCAAATCGCACCTGCGCCTGATCGACTACGCCTTCCGCTATGGAGGCGACGAATTCGTGGTTCTTCTTCCTCAAACGGGAAAAGATTCAGCAATGGTGGTCGCGCTGCGTTTATTAAATGTCCTGCGCAGCTCGATGTTCCTCGAAGAAGAGAAGCTCAACCTCAACGTTCGCGCCAGCATGGGCGTCGCGACGTACCCCGAAGATGCCAAAAGCGCCCACGAGATCATCCGCCAGGCCGACGAGATGATGTACATGGTCAAGAACTCCACCCGCGATAACATCGCCGTCGCCCAGCAGGGCATGCTGCAGTAAGAGAGAAAGCAACCCTGGGGATGCCATTCACTTCCTCCCGTTGCTAGCAGTACTGGCCTAGCGAAGCGCCGTAATTCGACCAAAACCGATATTCATGCGACCCTCCTGGTTTTCATTGGTGGCATCAGTCTGCTCTTCGAATCTCGCTCTCGGCGATGAGCGAGCCGGCGCGCTCAAACCGCGATCATCGTTTCCCGATTCAGGAACGTGTCAGTTTGTCGACCAGCTTTCATCCGTCCTATGGACATCGCAAAGGAGACGTGTTACGCTCCTTTGTGGATCACAAAGGAGGCTCGCGCATGACAGAGCCGAAATCGGAGGTGTTTCAGGGCACCCTT
>CAYNPS010000353.1:0-2928 GCA_964399125.1 uncultured Terriglobales bacterium | reverse complement strand
TAACCGTACTCGGGAAGCTCTTCGTCCTTCTCTTTATCGTCGCCTGCTGCTTTGGCGCCTACTACTTATTTGTTGGCAAGAAATCTTTCCAACAGGCCCAGAACAAGGCAGCGTCCCTGATTGGCGGAGGGCCACAGGTTGAGATCGGAATTGCCTATGGCACAGAGAAGAGGAACTGGCTCGAATGGGCTGTTTCGGAGTTCGCGAAGACCTCAGATGGCCGGCACATCAAAGTGAACCTGATTCCAATGGGTTCACTCGAAGGGGCGCACGCGATTCTGAATGGGGACCAGCGCATTAACGTTTGGTCGCCGGCGAGCGCGGCCTACAAGGACATCTTCGTACAAGAGTGGCAGGTCAAGTACAGTGGCGATCCGATCGTTCGTGAAGAGCCGTTAGCGCTTTCGCCCATGGTATTTGTCGTGTGGGATGAGCGCTATAAAGCCTTCATCGGGAAGTACAAGGTGATGTCGCTTGACACGATCAACCAGGCTTTGCAGGAAAAGAGCGGGTGGGAGGCGATTGCACACCAGCCCGAATGGGGGCTCTTCAAATTCGGACATACCCATCCGAATCAGTCGAACTCAGGACTGATGGCGATTGTGCTGGCGGCCTACAGCTATCATCACAAGACAAAAGACCTGACGGTCGCAGATGTTGTGAGTCCGGATTTCCAGCAGTGGCTCACGAACCTGGAACGCGCAACCAGCGGACTCTCGAACAGTACGGGCAACATGATGCGCGAAATGGTCCTGAAAGGGCCATCTTCGTACGATGCCATGCTGGTGTACGAGAGTGTGGCGATTGATTACCTGAAGAACGCGGAGGGCAGATGGGGCAACTTGCGCGTGGTGTATCCGGAGTACAACATCTGGAACGACAATCCGTACTACATTGTGAATGCATCGTGGAGTACATCCGATCAGCGTAAGGCTGCTGACACGTTCCTGAATTTCCTGCTCAGTGAACCTATCCAGCGCGAGTCGCTGAAGCATGGCTTTCGACCGGCTAATACCAATGTGCCGATCAAGTTCCCAGAGAGCCCGTTCGTGCAGTACGCCGGAAATGGAATCCAGGTGGATTTGCAAAAGATTTGTGAGCCGCCTAAAGCAGAAGTGGTAAACAATCTATTAGCCAGCTGGCAGCGCACACAGGGGAATCGGTAGACTTAACAGTAGGAAAGGACGAACGCAATGTTCCAGAGACTTTCCAATCTCGTCCGGGGTTTCTTCAGCCTGTTCATCTCGGGCCTGGAGCGACAAAACCCGGAAGCCTTGCTGGAAGTGGAGCAGGAAAATCTGCGTAAGCAGATCGGGCAATACAACCAGGGTCTTGCGTCGCATGCCGGGCTCTGCGAGCGGCTGATCTCGCAGGTCAAGCAACTGGAGAACGAACAACGCGATCTCCGCGCTAAAACCACTGCCAATCTTCGTGCCGGCAATCGCGACTCTGCTGCCCAGTATGCGTTGCGTCTGCAGACGGTGGAACGTGAGCTGGACGAGAACCGCGCACAGATGGAGCAGGCCGAGAAGACTTACAAAGACCTGGTAAAAGCTCGTGACGTTGCCATCAATGCGGCGAGGCAGAAGATTGAAGGATTGAAGTCGAGCATCAGCGACCTGAAGATGAAGCGTGCAATGGCCGAACTGACGGAGATGGCATCAGGCATGATTACCAGCATCGGCAGCTCAGGCGAGACACTCGACCGCTTGCACAACATTGTCGAAGAAGAGCGGCAGAAGGCTGCTGGACGCGCGCGAGTGGCACGCGATTCGCTCGACACCTCTGGCGTGATGATCAAAGAAGCCGAGCAGAACGCGCTGGCCGAACAAGCTCTGGCGGACTTCGCCGCCAAAGAGGGAATCCCGTTGGAAGCGTCGGCGGATGCTGCCGCAGCACCGGCTCCGGTCAAAACCATGGGACCATCCACGCCGGAGAAGGCATAACCGTAGCCGGAAAGGGACCACTGGACACGCAGTGTGGCGCTATGTGAAATCGGCGTTTCTGGTTGGCGTGGATGTGCCAGGTCTGGGGCGATTGCCGGTCAATGCCTTGATCGCGTCTGCCTTCGCGATTCTCGGATTCGCGGAGCCCGCGCTCTGGTTTATCGTTCTGGCAGGCGAAACTGCGTTCGTGAGCGCACTGGCGTTCAATCCGCGATTCCAGAAGTATGTGCAGGCGCAACAGCTCGAATCCGGCAAGCTAGATGAAGAATCGAAGCGGCGGGCTCTGGTGCAGATGCTGGAGCCGGATGCCCGCCAAAGACTATCGAATGTAGCTGAGAAATGCGAGCGCGTCCTCTCCGTCTATCAAAGCCAGCAAGCGGAAGACTACATCATCGATTCGAACCGCGATGCACTCAGGAATTTGCAATGGGTGTATCTCAAGCTGCTAGTGGCGCGGCATCATCTCTTATCTCCAGCCAATAACGAAAGCGAAGACACGCTGCATAAGAAAGTTGCTGCTCTAGAGAAAGAACTGGAGGAGAGCGATCAGCCGGACTCGCTGCGGCAGTCCCGATCTGCCACGCTATCGATTCTAAAAAAGAGGCTCGCGAATATTCAGCGGCGCGAACAGACTAATGAAGAAATCGAGAGTGACCTGACCCGTATCGAGGCGCAGGTGGACCTGGTGCTCGAAAATGCGACCATGCAAGGGAAGCCGCAAACGATTACCACCGACATTGAGCTGGCGAGCGATCTGATCGGAGTCGGCGCATTTGGCGACGACGAATCGGCGATCGCTGCGCTCGATCGAAAATATTCAGCACAGAAGTCAGCGCAAACGGAGACCTAGCGCGAATGAACTCACCGGCTGTTGCCAATGCTGTAATCATGCCCGCATGGGCGCAGGAAGCGGTCCAACTGTACGAGAGCAACGCCGCCAGCCAGTTCATCGTTTACGGCAATGTGTATGACGAGATGCTGA
>CAYNPS010000352.1:0-2931 GCA_964399125.1 uncultured Terriglobales bacterium | reverse complement strand
CCAGCCAGCCGGGGAGTTCGCGGTCGAAGCCGACGAAGCACGAGCATCTCTCGCCCTTGTCCGGTTCAGCGCAGCATAGCTTTGTTGGTTCTCAGCGGGGAGAACCCCCGACTTAGCCGAAGGCTTCCACTGCGGCGGCTTCGTTCTCTATCCGCACGATCGGTTTATCCAGAAAGGATTGGTGAACTTGACCCGAGTGTCACGCGAGATCGAGTAGCGCGCTTTGTGAAGATCAACAAGGAAATGCGAAAGGTGAACAAACAACATACCGTCGGACCTGCGCTTCAAGACTGCGAAGAAATTCCTATAGTCGGAAGCTTTCTTGCGGCGGCAGACGCAAAAGCGGAAGCGACGTTTGCCGACACGCGTCACTACATTTACCTGGGAAGGAAAATCGATATCAGCAGGTTCACCTTGGATATGACCTCGCGGTCACGCCGCATGTGGGAGTAAACTTTTCGGAGGACGATCAGGCTCTTACAGCTCAGAGCGCGAACGTCCTCTGACAAGCGTTACCCACAACACCGCTCTAATCTGGTGAAATCAGTTGACGCTGCTTGCTATTCGCTGAATTTCGTACTGGCGAATTTTATAGAGAAGGGCCTTGTAACTGATTTTCAGGATGCCAGCAGCTTTTTTTCGGTTCCAGTTCGTTTGTTCCAATGCTCGCGTAATCGCGATGATTTCAGCCTCGTCCTTTACGCCACGCACGATGGATTTAAGATCTCCAGGCGGTTCCGACTTAACCGCCAGAGGTTCGCTCTTCTCGCCCAAATTGGTCTGCAATTCCTGGATCGCCAACTCCTCGTCGCCCAAAATCAGGTGGCGCTTGACGAAATTTCCAAGCTCCCGCAGATTTCCTGGCCAATTATAGCGTTCGCAAGCTTCGAGGAGACGCGGACTGATCACGGGCGGAGTACGGCCATAACGTTCCGCAACCTGCGACGTGAAGTGCTTCAGGAGTAGGCCGATCTCTTCGCGGCGTTCGCGGAGAGGAGGCAACGTGATCGAAAATCCGTTCAAGCGATAGTAGAGGTCTTCGCGCAGCTTCTTTTCCGCGATCGCAACAGGGATATCGATGTTGGTAGCAGCGAGGATACGAACGTCGACTTTGATCACGTTGCGGCTGCCCAACCGTGAGAACTGCTGGTCCTGCAAGACGTGAAGCAGTTTCGCCTGCAATTGCGGCGGCATTTCGCCGATCTCGTCGAGAAGGATTGTGCCCTTGTTGCAGAGTTCGAACTTGCCGGGCTTGGAGTGAGTGGCCCCGGTGAAGGCGCCCGGTTCATAACCGAATAATTCGCTCTCGAGCAGATCGGCAGGAACCGCGGCGCAGTTAACCTTTAAGAATGTTCGATGAGCACGGGGAGAATATCGATGAACCAGGCGTGCCATCACTTCCTTGCCGGTGCCGCTTTCTCCTAGCAAAAGGACAGGAATGTCGACATTCGCAACCAGCTTTGCCTGCGATCGAATCTTGCGCATGACTGGGCTGGAAGCGACGAAGAATACGTCATCACCCAGATCTTCGATTTCGCCATGGCCATGATTGACGGCGTGTTCCTTGCGATCACCGAGGCATTGCTCAATAACGGTCTCAAGGTCGGCCTTCTGGAATGGTTTCGTCAGGTAGTCCTGAGCACCCATGCGGATCGCCTGCACGACTTTTCTGGTGTCGCTGACACAGGAAAGCATGATGACTTTGAGCTGCGGATGCACATTGCGAATCTGTTCAAGTGTCTGCAGACCGTCCATCACCGGCATCAATACATCGAGAAGGACCAACTCCGGCGTGGGCGCATGGGCGAGCCGGTCGACAGCTTCCTGGCCGTTGCTAACAGTTTCGACACGATATCCTTCCACTTCCAACAGAGTGCGGAGATAGCGTGACATCGTCGGTTCGTCGTCAACGACGAGGATGAAAGCAGACCTTGACATGACCTCTTTCGCTCTCACTGAACTTTCTTCAGGGGGAGAAGGAAGGAAAACTTGCAACCACAGTTCGGTTCACTCTCAACCCAGATCTTGCCGCCGTGAGCCTGAACAAGACGCTTGGCTATGGCCAGTCCCAGTCCCATGCCTTCGTCGTTGTTATCGCGGCGGTCGGGGACCTGAAAGAAATCGCCGAAAATTTCCTGGTGATACTCCGCTGCAATGCCGGGACCAGTATCGGAGACACTGACGCGCACGGCATTGGGTACAAGCAGATTTCGTTTTCGCCGCTCCTGCACACCTTCATCGGGCTTGTGGGAGTTGCGCCGTTCCCACAACTGAGGTTCGGCATGGAGCCAAACGGTGCCACCTGTCGGGGTGAACTTCAACGCATTCTCTAGAAGATTCGAGACCACGCGTTGAACACGATCATAATCAAAAGGGAAAGCTTCGAGGTTGAGATTAGAAAGAAAATAAAACGCCACGCCTTTTTCCTGGAACCGCGGTAACCAGAATCCACTGAGTTCCTGGAGGCAGCCGTTCATATCCTGCGCCTGCTGGTTCCGAAGATTGATTGAACCAGTTTCCAAGGACGAGAAAGTCAGGAAGTCATTAACCAGCCGTTGCAGGCGGGTACTACTGATCTGCATGTCTTCCATGACTCGCTGCTGTTTCTCATTAAGGTCGCCGAGCTTCCCACTCACGAGCAACTCAACGTAGCCGGAGATAACTGCCAGCGGCGTACGGAGATCATGAGCAGCGGTGGCGAGCGCCGCGGCACAGCGCTGATACTGACATCGGAGTTCAATATAGGCGGCCTTCAGATCGGAAGGAGGAGTGAGCAGGGAAAGATCCGAATCCTGAAGCGACTGTACAGCGTCTGGAGAAGTAGTCTCTCCTTCAGCACGAGCAGGCGAGGTGACGGATGACTTAGACATGCCAAGATACATTCTTCGGACGGGGGGAGGATGCAAAATCCGTGCTGGAGATTCGCTTGCA
>CAYNPS010000351.1:0-2940 GCA_964399125.1 uncultured Terriglobales bacterium | reverse complement strand
CAATGGTAGCGACAGGGATTCCTCACCGGCAACCGCAGCCGGTTCGGAATGACAATAACACCCGGCTAGCGCGCCGCCTGGGCCTGTTCGACGCGACCATGCTGGTGATGGGCGGCATCGTCGGCTCGGGCATTTTTATCAATCCCTACGTTGTCGCCCAGCAGGTCCACACGCCAACGCTTATTCTCGGCGCATGGATTGTAGGCGGCATCATCGCACTTGCTGGCGCATTCATCTATGCCGAATTGGGACAGCGTCTGCCGCAGGTCGGCGGTCAGTACGCGTATCTACGCGAGGCGTATCATCCGCTGTTCGGATTTCTCTACGGGTGGACGCTGCTGCTGGTCATCCAAACCGGCGGCATGGCAGCAGTGACGGTCACCTTCGCCCGCTATTTTCTTGAGCTGACCGGATGGCATCTGTCCGAAGCCGGGGTCGCGATCGTTGCGCTCGGCATTCTCACGGTCTTGAACTGTCTAGGCGTCAAGACGGGCAGCACCGTGCAGAGCGCTCTGATGGTGATGAAGATTGCGGCGATTGCGTTTCTGGTCGGCTGTGGATTTCTGTTTGTACGCTCAGCGCAACTCCACTGGATTCCCATTTCGGACAAGCCCTCATCTCTCGGCCTGTTCTCCGAGTTCGGCGCCGCGATGGTACCGGTGCTCTTCGCCTATGGCGGATGGCAGACGACCCCGTTCGTTGCCGGCGAACTGCGCGATCCGCGCCGCGATCTTCCGCGCGGATTGCTGCTCGGTGTGATCGGCGTCATCGCGCTCTATACAAGCGTGAGCCTGGTCTGTCTGCGAGCGCTCGGTCCCGAGCAACTGGCGCTTACGCGGACCCCGGCTTCGGCGGTAATGCGAGCTGCGCTTGGCAATGCAGGGAGCACGATTATCGCCTGCGGAATTGCGATTTCCACCTTGGGATTCTTGAGCCAAGGAATCCTGACCGCGCCGCGAGTGTACTTCGCCATGGCAGAAGATGGGGCTTTCTTCCGCAGTGTGGCTCGCGTCCACCCCACGACGCGCGTTCCAGTCCTCGCCATCGTGCTGCAAAGCGTGTGGACGATGGTGATCATGCTTACCGGACGCTACGAGCAGATTCTGAATTATGTAGTTTCGATGGACTGGGTTTTCTTCGGGCTTTCTGCCGCATGTCTGTTTGTCTTTCGGCGCCGGGGGGTTGGAGAAGCCGACTTCCTGATGCCTGGTCATCCCTGGAGTACGGCGATCTTTTGCATCGTCTGCGGATTGGTCGTCGTCAATACAGTTGCGCGTTATCCGTCGAATACACTCATAGGAGTGGCAATTCTGCTCTCCGGAATTCCTCTGTTCTTTTTATGGCGACACATCAATCTCTCGAAGTGATTCCGGCCCGGACGCAGGCGCGGTCGAGCTACATGGAATTCGCGAAGCTGCGCTCAGCTGCGAAGTACAACCTTGCCAGCAGCGGCATGGCTGGTCTGACTATGGCCGAGCTTGGAGTATCGATCGATCAACTCGAAATCAATCCTCCGGCTGGATACGGCTACGAGCCTCTGACTCGCGCTGTTGCGGATCGCTACCGCGTTCCGCTGGAGTCCGTGATTACCACTTTGGGAACATCGATGGCGAATTACTTCGCCCTGGCAGCGTGTACAGACGCCGGCGACGAGATTCTGGTGGAGCAGCCAACCTATGCTCTGCTGCTCGACACCTCGCGTTATCTCGGGCTCGACATCAAACGCTTCCAGCGTCCGGCCTCGGCGGACTATCAGATCGACGTCGATGATCTGCGCCGGCAGGTCTCATCGCGAACGAAACTGATTGTGCTCTGCAATTTGCACAATCCCACAGGAGCGTTCACATCAGAATCCACACTGCGCGAAGTCGGGGAGATCGCGAAGAGAGTCGGCGCGCGCGTAATCGTCGATGAAGTCTATCTGGAGATGCTGTGGGAAACCCATCCGCGCAGCGCGTTCCATATTGATCCAGAAGTTTTTCTCAGCACGAATAGCCTTACGAAAGCTTACGGACTGAGCGGCATCCGCTGCGGCTGGGTGCTTGCTTCTCCCGAGATTGTGCAACGTATCCGACACTTCGAGGATCTGCACATGGGCACGAACGTCCATCCCGCGGAACTGATGGGAGTGATTGCGTTCCAAAACCTCGGTCAGATCGCGGCGAAGCAGAAGAAGCGACTGGACGAAAATCGTAAGCTCCTGCGCGAAGTTCTCGAATCGCAGTCGATCCTCGAGTACTTCTGGCCGGAATATGGAGCCATCATCTTCCCGCGAGTGAAGGGGAGCGCCGCTAAGTTTGTCGAGCGCCTGCGCGCAGAATATGAACTAAGCGTGGTGCCCGGCGAGTTCTTTGAAGATCCTCAGCGTGTCCGCATCGGCGTGAGTGGCACGACGGAGAGCGTGCGTGCCAGTTTGGGACAATTGAGGAAGGCGCTCGCAGAACACGATTAACGGTTCGGACCGACGGCCGCCCTCGGCCGGGTTTTCCATGGAATTCAACATAGTCGGGATGCCAAATCCAAACTCGCGCGTGGGCGCGCGTCGGTCCAAACACTGGCGTTTGGGAAATTACTTTCCCTGCTCCATACCCTCCAATTGCTTCGCTGCGTCCTCGATGAGGTCAGCTTCGTGTTGCAGCACTCGCCCAATCGTCTGCGAGCCCTGGTCAGCTTGTTGCCACTTCTTCTGTTCGATTGATTCGCGGACTGCGGGCAGCGTCTTCACGCCGTAGCCGGTGTAAGCGCCGGGCGCGTAGATCTGGTTCTTAAACCATGGACGCTCGGGGAGTCCGTTCTCGTCGAGGAATCCGCGCTCGGCTTCAATCAGCTTGTGGTTGAGCTGCTGAATGCTGCTGTTCGAGTACGCCGCGCCGCCGTGCTCCTGTGCTTTCGTCAGAGCTTTCTCGAAATGATCTGCGCTGCGCTTCATCGCTGCGCTGC
>CAYNPS010000350.1:0-2941 GCA_964399125.1 uncultured Terriglobales bacterium | reverse complement strand
GTTAGCAGTCAAAATCTTGAAAACACAGTTGTTAGTTGCTGGTTGTCAGTTGTCAAAGAGGGACGCTTTCGGCGGCTCAGCTATCGGTTTACGTTACTAGTTGTACCGTCTTAGTTTCTGGCCCTATTTCCATTGTGACAAATTGAAGGGGACCTACCGGACACTTGGTGGAAATTTTATTTTCGGCAGTTTCATCGGGATGCGAGGAAATGAGCCAGAAGAAGGGGTTGACAACCGCTAGCAGGTGTTGATGGCGGGTGATCGGTATCGGCCCACCTCGATTTCAATTCGGGATAGTGAGTGATAACGCCCGTTACGAACAGTTATCAAGCATTTCTTAACCGGATAGGGAGCGATTCTGTTCGCGACTGTGATCCTAGACACATTAGCGTGAACGAATCAGAATAGCTGGTATGCCACTACACAATTTCCTTATAGTAGTTGCCGTGGTATCGCTGATCCTTGGGCTGGTCCGAATAATGCACATGGTTCGGGGTCGTGCGATGCGCGCTTTAGCTGCCAGATGGGGCTTCCAATACATAGGCCCCCTTGCTCCTACGAAATGGTGGTGGAACCCCTCGCACCTCGAAATTCGTGCCCCTCTCCCGAGTTGGATTTCCAGCTTTACCCCTTGCGGTTTACGAATTAGACAAGTCTGGAACGTAATTGAAGGAAACACAAACGGAGTAACGGTTCTCATTTTCGACAGCGTTATCGGGCAGTATAAAGGCGGTCAACCGTGTACCCTTATCGCGTGCAAGACGGAGCAAAATCCATTTGGAATGGTCACCTCGGCAGATCGGGTAATTCAGTCACATGGATGGACAGTCCTTCATGGAATTTGGTTCTTTTGGTTCTCGTGGACAATGGGCATACGGAGCCTCGACGACCATCTGAATAAGTTGGTAGCTGGCTCGGTCCGTGAGCATAGTTGGCGATCAATCGCCATACCACTCACAATGTCATGAGATAGTGGGTGATAAACCCCGTTATCGCCAACTACAGACGTGAAGTGCGGTAATCACTCGTTCCAGCAGACAACCAGCAGGGCGAGTTGCGTCAGCGGTCGACTTAGTTTTCGCTAGGGCTGACCGAGCCCTTGTATCCGCCTTGCTTGCGTGCGTTCACCACGTACATCCCATCGCTCGGGACTCCGAGCAGCGTTCTTGCCATCGCAATCTGGCTGAAGACGCGAATGCCGTCGTCCGGGATTTCATCCAGATAGGCCATCGCGTCTACGCTGTTGATCTTTGTCGCTACGCCAAGCGCCTGCTGCCAGAGGTTATTGGACGGCCAAAAAGCCTTGGGAGCAGTATTGGGATCGTTCGCATCAATATCGCCTTTGTAGAGCGCCTTGGCAGTATTCATTCCCTTGTGTACGGCCTGCAAGGCGCTCGCAGCGTCACCCATCTGCAAGTACAGTTTAGGACCGTCGGTGGCGAACATAATCTGCTCGAATGACGAGACCTGAGGGATTAGGTCCTCAGCTTTGCCTAGAGCCGCGCGTGCGGAGGAAGTGTCCTTCTTGAGGTTCGCGCGGGCGATACCCAAGTAAGCCTGAAGGGCGCTAGCAGGGCTAAGCAGGGCCGCGTTGGCCAGTGCATCTCGCGGGTGTTTCTCCGCATCTGCAACGATCGCGGAGGATCTTTGTGCCTCAAGCATCGAAGTCATATCGCTGGAGGCAGCCCCTGATCCTGAACCGCTGCCGATCGAGATCGACGAGGCTCCTGTTGCACCGAGCGAGTTTAGGCCCTCAGGATACTTCACGAGAAATGTGCTTACGCCCTGTCTATCTTTAATCAGAAGCTGCGCTCTTGCAGAATCAAGCCGTTGCAGCAGAGGCAGGAGCTCAAACAACCGATAGTCGTATCGGGACTTAAACTGCGCTGCGCCTTTTCCAGTCGCGACGCCGACGTTCAAGCTCATACCAACCTTGTTCATGTCATCGTCTGCCTTTTTGGATTGCGACAGAACTTCGTCGATGGCAGCCACGATCAGATTGTCCGGCACCTTCCCGTAGAACTTGCCGATCATCTCCGAAAAATCTCCCGCTGTTCTGAATCCCTGATGATCATGATTTTGGTAGCTCGTGAATGAATCCACAAACAGTTCCTGCACTCGATCGGACTGATCCGCCGGCAGCGTATCCATCAGATCCATCGCCACCTCATACGGCATCTCTGTTTGCGCGGCAAGCTGACTGATCAGCTCGAAGGCCCGCCCAATCTGCATCGTGCTCTCGTAATACGGCAACAACGCACCGAGAACTTCTGACCGAAGTTCAGCCGGAATTTCTTCGATCTGCTTGTCCACGCGCTCCGGGGCCAAAAGCACCAATTGCCTCAAAACACTTTCTTCCAACTGGCGCTTGGTTTGATCAATCTCGGGATTGTCGGCAGGGCCGGGTGGAAGACCGCGTGCCGCTTCATACGCTCGCTCCAGAAGACCGACTGCTTTGGCTTTATCGTTTGACTGGTAAGCTCGCGCAAGTTCTCTCAACGCAATTGTGCGCGAGGTAGGATCGAGACCCGCAGATGCTCCTTCAGCGCTTTCCAGCAGTTGCATGGCGCGCTTCTGATCGGTGGTTAGCTTCCGCTTCGCTGTGGTGCTGGTTTTGTTAAGAGCTTCGGTTTTCGCTGCTTGAGCCCTCGGCTCCTGCGCGAACCCCAGCAAACAAGTCAGTAAGCTCGTCGCTATTGCTAGCGCGCGCATTTGCTATCCTCGCGAAAGAAGGCTGCATTGCTAAAAGAATCATATCGCGGAAGATGCAAGGTACAGTGCTGGCTTCCATTCTGTTCCAAATGTGAAATCGAGGAATAACTGTTGATGTGCAAGAGAGAACATGGTGGATGAAACGCAGTCTGCGTAAATGTATCCGGCCTCTAATTGGAGCAGTAGCTCCGGGCGCATAATGATGATCCGCGCGTGCCGGTCCTGATAA
>CAYNPS010000349.1:0-2946 GCA_964399125.1 uncultured Terriglobales bacterium | reverse complement strand
ACCCAGCTTCAGGAGCGCGTGGCCTTGAATGATCCCGATGCGGAACTGCGCAGCGAGGCCATCAAGGATCTCGGTATCTCCGGCGGAAGCAGCGCAACTTTAATGAAGATCTATGACAGCAATCAGAGCGAAGATGTCCGCGATGCGGCGATCAACGCTCTATTCATCAAGGGCGATGCGCACTCGCTGGTCGAGCTGGCCAAGAAGGAGAGCAATCCGGAGCTGCGCAAAAAGATCGTCAGCAAGCTCTCAGTCATGGGCAGTCGCGAAGCGAATGACTACTTGATGGATCTGCTGAACAAGTAAGCAAACTCAGTACCGTCTGCGGTAGCGGATGGGTAACAGGGAACAGGGCACAGGTTACAGGGGATAGGGAAGAACCACATGAGCAGCTTCCGACATGGCCGTGAGCTTGAGCTTGAAAGTGAGCATTTCCTGTTCCCTCTCCCCTGTCCCCTGTCACCTGCAGTTCGAGAGGCCATTATGAAAACCAAAATCATACTCGCCATAGCCTTGATCGCAACCACGTGCTCCGCCCAGGTTTCTCTGAAGAGCGAACCCGGCGAGATGCCGCAGATCAAGAATGCAAAGCTGGAGACCGTGGCGGCCGCAGGTAACCTGCAGCAGCAGATTGAAGCCTTTGCTTCGCGCCAGAGTGGAACTGCGTGGATCGCCTATTCGGTGCCGGCGATCAATTCACATCGCACTATGTGCTGCTACGACGGTGGGTGGCAGGAGCGTAGCTGCTGCGGTACTTGCCGGCTTTCGTCTGAGCACAACACCTTCTCCGGCTCGCGCGATGATTGCGACGATGTCGAGATTACGAGCGTTGCCGTTCTGTATCGCATTGAAGAGAAGAAGGTCGACACTATTCGCATCTTCAGCCAGAACTGCTCGATTGACGCTGGAGGTCTTCCCGTTTCGGTAATTACCGGCGTCGATCCGAAACAGAGCATCGCCTATCTGAGTTCGTTCGTTACCAAAGATCAGGACTCACATCTCGCACGGCGAGCGCTTGACGCAATTTCGCAACATGCCGATTCGTCGGCTGATGCAGCCCTGGATCGTTTTGTGAGCGCCGAATATCCGGAGAAGACGCGCGAACACGCTGCATTTTGGCTGGGTATTTCGCGCGGCGCACATGGTTACGCCACTTTGAAACGGCTAATCGAATCTGATCCCGACGATCACTTTCGCGACAAGCTGACATTTCCCCTTAGCCAGAGCAGCGAGGCGCAGGCGCAGGACGAACTGATTCATGTCGCCAAACAGGATTCAAGTTCGCGCGTGCGCGGCCAGGCTCTGTTCTGGCTCGCACAAAAGGCTGGAAAGAAGGTAGCCGGAGCGATCACCGATGCAATCGAGAATGATCCCGATACTGACGTGAAAAAGAAAGCTGTCTTCGCCCTATCGCAAATGCCCGATCACGAAGGCGTGCCCAAGCTCATCGAAGTGGCGAGAAATAACAAGAACCCCGCTGTGAGGAAACAGGCTGTGTTCTGGCTGGGACAGTCTAACGACCCACGCGCTCTGGATTTCATCACCAGCGTGCTTACGCATTGATGAAGCAAAACGTGGAGCCGGCCGCCCTCGGCCGGGTGTTGTCCTTGAGAGCACTTGGCCCCAATTCGTTCGCGAAACTCTTGCATGAGCCCGGTTTGTAAGCGTCGCCTCGGAAAACCCGGCCGAGGGCGGCCGGCTCCACGTTTGCAATAAAAAAGCCCTGCCTTGCGACAGGGCTTTGGCAGTCCAGGCCGTTATTCAAGCGGCGGCATGGGAGGAGGGCCGTCCCCCGGGCCGCCCGGTCCTGGCTTGTGCATCCTGAAGAATCTCTTTTCCGGAGTCATGGATTGGAGCTGCTTCCACTGGTCGGGCGTGAGCACTCCGCGGAAGGCCAGCGTCATCACGGTGAATTCTTTCTCCAGAGCGTTTCGTGCGTTTTGCAGTTGCGTGACTTGCGCCAGCACTTGATCCTGCTGCGGCTGATCCTGGTCGAGAAGATCGCTCAGCTTGCCTTCTTCGATCTCCACGTTTGCGCGCATTTGCGCCAGATTGGCGCGATGACTGGAGAAGATCTGATTGAGCTGCTGCGTCTGCTGGTCGCTGAGTCCGATCTTCTGCGCGAGTTCAGAGTTGCGCCACCAATCATGCCCGAATCCCATTCCGGGAACTCCGTCCATTCGCTGGATTACGAATCTGCGATTAGCCTTGTCAGGTGGTGTTTGCGAATCGTTCTGTGCTGACAAAAGACAGCCTGCCGCCAGCAAGAAGATCAGTAGATAAGAAGAAGTTTTCATTGTGTATTCCTTGCTCGATTGTGCGAATTGTTGTGCGAACTCACCTTCGTGTACGAACTTTCCATCTCCCCGACCAGCAGATTGGCCGGCTGCAGAGCATCGGGCAGATCCTGATCGAGCTGCGCTTCCACATCGCCGAGGAGAGCGGAGTCAGAGATTTCCGCCGGCGGCTTGTTCGTCGCGGTCGATGATGGAGTGCTATGGAATCCGAGAAAGAGCACGGCAACCAGAACGATCGTGAGCACCGCCATTGCGAGAGCGAATCCTGCGTTGCGTCCCTGAGTTTCCCGAATCTGCACTGCCAGGATACCTTGTTGGATCGCACGTGACTGTTTTCCCCAGTCGATCGCTGACCGTCCGGCGCTATAGCAGACATCCTGCCGCAGGCTCGCCATGCGCTCGCGATACAGTTCCACCTGCTGCTGGCAGTCTCCACAGATTTGCAGATGCTGCGCCGCGCGCAACTCGCGTTCGCCGGCTGCCGCGGCGGTAATTTCCTGATCGCTCAGGTGAATCGAAATCACGATTGTTCTCCTTCCTGCCAAGTACGCAGGTTCATCATTGCTCGATGCAGGTGCGACTTCACCGTGCCCGGCTTGCGATTCGTCGCACGCGCGATCTCGTCGATCGACATGCCTTCCACCGCGCT
>CAYNPS010000348.1:0-2949 GCA_964399125.1 uncultured Terriglobales bacterium | reverse complement strand
GTTCTGCGGATGGGGTCTGGTTGGCTGCTTGGCCCGTCTGTGCGAAAGCGATGCACGAGCACATGAAAAAAAGAGTTCCCACCAGTGCGTGGATTCCTGCACGTTTCAACAGCGGAAGTTTGTTTGCGTGTTTAAGGGATGAGCGCATGCTGGAAAGACTGCGCGCCAGCAAAATGGTTATTTGAACGATAGAAGAAAAGGAAATTCGGCTGACGACGGGAGAGGCGGGTGCCCCAACCTCGCTCCGGCTTTTGAGTCGTGGGTGGGGCAAGGCCTTCTCCTCATCGCTGCCAGAACCCTTTCCTATGGGAGTACCCCTCCCCCCTCGAACTCGTAAGCTGTCTTTATTCAGCAACTTGGCGCGCAGGTTCTGCCAGTTGCGGCATAACAAAGGACTTACCACTCAAAATCTTCAAAAGAAAGAAGTTGTCAGTTGCTGGTTGTCAGTTGTTAGAAAGCTCTTGGCACTGAATTATTCTTCCATTTCAAGCGTACCAATTTTGAGGGGACCTGCTGGACACTTCGCGGCACGATATTTTTGCTTCGTGCCGAAACGGGAGCGGTGTTTGTGTGCAATGGGTTAGAGATGAATGTTCGAGTTGAGGATGGTGGAGTGTTGAGGTTTTGGGGTATTGACAAGGCATTCGACTCAACTAGGAGACACGGAGGTACAAAGCGGAACACCCACCCACGACCAAAAGAAGGTCGAGGGTGGGGCACCCGCAGAGATTTTGACGAAGGAAATCTCAACATTTATTTCGTCGGAATTATCGCCTACAAAAATGTATTCACTCGGAATACGAGTAAGTGGCGCACGACTCAATTCTTTAGCTGGTAATTCTGTAATAACGTCTATGTTGATGCCGAGTAGCCATTTTTAGCCGCCGCTACGAATTCGTTCACCTTTGGCGGCAGTATGCTGCAGCAGCAATCCGGGGCCTGGGTGCCCCACCTTCGACCCTTCGTTGGGTCGTGGGTGGGAGGGAGCATGTGTTTCGTATCACTGACGGTTCGTGAACCAATCTTTAATCTCGCCTTCAATGCCGCGGCTTCTCAAGCGTTATCAGAACACGCGAGACCTGCATTTCATCACCTTCAGTTGTTATCGTCGCCAGCCAAGATTAAGCGCCGATAGAGCGCGCACGACATTTTTGCGATCTCTCGAAGCGGCTCGCGTTCGGTTCAACTTCTCCCTCTGTGGTTACGTCCTGATGCCGGAGCACGTTCATCTGCTCATAAGCGAACCCGAGAACGGATCGCTGGCGTTCGTTTTGCAGATCGTGAATCATTTCTGGCAGAAGCGCTACGCAGAAGCGCTACTATGACTTCAATGTCTGGAGCGAAAAGAAACGCATCGAGAAGCTTCGCTATATGCACCAGAACCCGGTAGTGCGCGGGTTATGCAGTGATCCAGAAGAGTGGTTATGGAGCAGTTTTCGTCACTACCTTACCGGAGGGGTCGGACTGGTAGAAGTTGAATCGCAGTGGACAGCGCGTCAGCGGGAATCGTCCGGCACTGAAGATTCGTCGTGACTAGCCCCCACCCACGATCCAAAAGACGGATCGAGGGTGGGGCACCCGGTTTCTATCCATCTATGACCCAAAGACGGGCGAGGGTGGGATCCATTTCCTCCCACCCACGATCCAAAAAGACGGATCGAGGGTGGGGCACCCAGTTCCTAGGCGACTTTCTGCTTGTCTTGGGCAGACTGCGACTGTTTAGGCGGATGCGTCTTTCGCCAGTGCTTGTAGTAGATCAGGGCAGCAATGCCGCCAGCTACGGCAAGTGCGATTAATCCGTAGAGTACTGGCTTGTAGTACTGCCGGAAGAATCCGAGTATGTGCGTGCCGTAGTGTCGGCCGAGCCACGCATCCAGGAAATACCGGGCGCCCCGGCCGAGCGCCAGCGCTGTTAAGAAATGTTTCCGCGGATACTGGAGCGCTCCGGCCGTCAACAGCACCGGCACAATGGGGAATGGCGGCGGGAGTACGGATCCGACCAGGACCGCGAGGAATCCTCCCTCATCAAATTTCTTATATACCTTTTCGGCGCGTTTCTTCCCAATTCGATTTTCGAGGGCTTCCTTTCCGCCCTTGGCGGCGAGACGGTAAGTAAGGTACCCGCCCAGGACAGAGCCAATCGTCGCCATGATGGCGTAATACCACCAATATTCCCGGCGCGCTGAGGAGAGAAGGATGGTGAACGCGTCCATGCTACCTGGGAGCGGAACGGCCGAATTGTCGGCTAGTCCAAGAGCGATCAGGCCAAAGCCCCCCAACCGGAATAGCCAGTGGCGAACAGAGTGTTCAACTGAGAGTGCTAACAGGAACTCGGATGGCATGCGAAAAGTGCGCCCCTGTACGGAGCAGCAGCTAGCTTAGACGCAGGAATCACGCTTCGTGGCAGGGTTTTACGGCATTTCGTTCAGGAGCACAGCTTGAGAGCGGACGTACCGACGAAGCGGAGCGTGGGCATTTCGTCGATCAACCCGCATTCCGCGGCGTACTTGTAAAACAGCTCCAGGCCGGCGAAGTTGGCTTCATCGAGACAATAGTTGATGTTCTCGCTGAGGTAGTGCTGGATCTCTGCTTCGCTCACCGCCAGTTTCGGAGCCCACAGACGCGCGATGGTCGCGATGCTGTCAGGTTCGGTGCCATGGTCACGCGAGTTGCTGAAGACTTCCTGCAGGTCGAGTCCGCGGCGAAGCTCGCCCAAGGCTGCGAGGCGTACTGCCCAGAAGGCAAATACGAAAGGCAGTCCGGTGAAGCGGTGCCACTCACGACCCAGGTCGTAGATGTGCAACGAGTCGAGCTCGCCTGCGTCGGCACGAACCGCACAGAGCAGAGCCGGGTCGCCGATCAGCAGCGCGGCATCGCAACGATCAAGCATGGCAGTGAGATCTGGCGGCATGTCCACGTAGTCACGATTTGGACCGCCGACGAATTTTT
>CAYNPS010000347.1:0-2990 GCA_964399125.1 uncultured Terriglobales bacterium | reverse complement strand
CCCGAGTGCATTGCTGTATCTACTGGTACTACACCCCTATACCTGTGCTATCCCGAAAGTAAAAGAGAGTCAAGCGAAATAGTTTCGCGAGGTTATCCTCCGATTTGTTTTCGATGATGGCATCGAGATTGCTCTATGAGCAATCGCCTCACCAGAGCCGGTTTGTGATCCGTGCTATCCGTGTGATCCGCGTCGTGTTTGGTTTGCTGTTGCCGTAGGCGACGGCCGAATGCAGATAGGCGGGTTCTGGTGGAAGCCCCTGACTTGAGTCGGGGGCGCGAGGCTCTCCTAAGCCTCGTGTCAATAGAGTCTGCAAGATCCGCGCTTTAGCGCTGGTCGACGCATGCGCGCTTCGCGCGTGCGCCGGCGCTAAAGCGCGATTTATACAGCACTCGTGTACACGACGCTAACGCGTCGCCCCCGACTGAAGTCGCGGGCTTCCACCCAAATTACTGCAGCATCGTCGCATTTCGCTTCAGCTCTCCTCACGCCGCCTGGACTTGCGTCCCATACGCGAGGCTGGCATACCACCTGCCGCGGCCTTGGGGAGTGAGATCCATGAAGTGCCAGATCGGACTGAGCAAATCGATGCCACGTTCTTTAATGTCGGGCGACATCCATGGATGCGCCGTGTAGAAATGACGCACGCTGCCGTTAGCGTCGCGCGTGAAAACGGAAATCGTCGAGTCCTGACGCCCCTCGCGGTCTTCGCTGCCAAAGTCATATTTGAACGTGTTGTTGCCGGCGCTCAGCAGACGCAGCTTGTCCCATCCTCGCTCGCGAGCGTAGGCGCGCAGCGTGGGGAGATCGGCCGCAGCGACCACGGCGAAATCGAGATTCTGCGCGAGATGATGAGCAACACCATTCGCGCCGTCGAGCCATGCAGTGCACATCGGACAAGCCTTCGTCTGCCTCTTACCAAACATAAAGTGATAGATGACGAGCGAGCGGTTGGGCCGGGTGAAGAGTTCGCTCAGCCGGACACTGCGGACAGGCGCATCCCCGGCGTTGAGCTCACGCGGACCTTCTTCAAATTGATAGTCCTCGACCGCAGCACCTTCAGGAAGATTACGGCGCAGCTTAGCGACGCGCTCCCGTTGCTGCATCAGTTCGATTTCAGCCAGCCGAAGCTCCTCCCGCCTGGCCAGATACTCAGGAGATTCATTCGTCAGATTTGTTTGCCGAAAAGTCCCGTCAACGACCGTGTGTACCATCATGCCTTTCCTCCACTTGTCATTTTCTCGCAAGCAGCAGGAGGAAGTCATTGCGTGCTTGAGCCGAGTGCCGAGTGCTGAGTGCCGATTGCCCGTTTTTTCCTCGAGTGCTGAATGCTGGGTGCCGATTGCTGTTTTTCTCTAATTTTTGTACGGCTTGCCGCACAGCCGCAGTGTGTACATTCTTCCATGCTGAACGAAAAATGTGACACCCTTCTCTTTCAAATCTGACAGGACAAGCTGTTCTCTTTCTCAGAACAACCGCAACGTCGCCTGCTACCATCTATCCGACGCGTGTCTCGCCTGCCTCGCCTGATGACTGCCTTATTCCTTTTGCTCACGAGTACTGCGTCACTTGTGGGGCAAGCTGTCCCTCTGATTTACGGAGTGCCTGCCGACTATGCCTACTTCACGGCCGAGAACAAGGAATTGCCTTCTTATCCTCCGGAGTTATTGGCGAAGGGCATCGGAGGAGACGTGATTCTCGCCGTCGAATATTCGACGGAGGGGAAGGTCATGGCTGTCCAGCGGATCGAGGGCGATCCTGCTTTAGTGGCGGTCAGCACTCAGGCGGTCGAACGCTGGCGCTTTCTTCCCATTGTGGAAAAGAAACAGAAGGCAAAGGGCGTCACTTACGTGGGATTTCATTTTGTGCCTGCGACCAAAACGATCACCAGCTCTCTGCCTTTCGGAAAGTGGGATCCGCAGCCAATCGTGAATGACGCGTCGCAGCAGCCGGCGAAGGTTCCGGATCACGTGATCGTTAAGGAAGGTGTCGTTCACGGCAACAAATTGTCGGGGGAGATTCCACACTATCCAGCATCAGCGAGGCAGAAGCGTATCGAGGGCCAGGTACAGCTTCGGGGTTTCATCGATAAGCAAGGGAACATCTCGTTGTTGGAGATTGTTGAAGCGCCAGCGGTTGAACTAGCGGTGTCCGCGGTCGAGGCAGTGAAGACATGGAAGTACAAACCCTACATGCTCAATGGCCAGCCGGTAGTCGTGGAAACAGTGATCGTCGTCAATTACGAGTTGCGGTGAAACCCGGGAACAGGAAGCTGCGAAAAAAATAGATTTCTGTCAGCTTCCGGCCACCAGCTACAGAATTTTGCGTGTCTGACCTGCAGAAATATGGACGGGCTGAAGTCCGTCATTTGTTTTTTTCAAACAAGATCGCTGCGCAGGCTATCCCCTCCGGGGGTGATTCCCAAAGTCCTAATACCTTCGTGCGTGCGTGTAGTGAGCCTTCGTAACCAAGGACCGGCACCATACTGCCGTACGATTTGCGCAACTAGAGGTACTCGCTATGGAACTTATCGGGACGCAAGCACAACGTCAGGCCCTGGCTATTGCCGTGGGCATACGAGACGACATGGTTGCCGTATGCCGCCGCTATGGTGTCCACATGCTCGCGACGCTAACGTTGGCCGCGGTGATTTTCGCGGGCTGGACGTATACGCAACGACGCCATGACGCCGTACTCTCGGCTGAATTTCGAAGCTCTGCGCAGCAAGCCTACAGCGCGATCGTCCGCTGCGAAAACTACAAGCTCACTGCCGGAGACTCCTACCAACTCCGCGAGCTCGACGCAGAAAAAGCCGTAGCCGGAGCCAGCGCCATAGCCCGCACCCACGCCGATCTACTCGCCGCCATGGCTCTCTCCGATTACCTGCATGAGGTGAAGGTAGTCCACCTGGCCTGGCAAAACCGCGACCGCAAAAGCGGCAAACACTACTACGCGGAATCCAGCCGCGAACTCAAGACCGCAAAGCAAAA
>CAYNPS010000346.1:0-2996 GCA_964399125.1 uncultured Terriglobales bacterium | reverse complement strand
GCCTCGGCTTTTCTCGCTTTCACCATCTCGGCTGCAAGGGAGTCTGCAGCGTCTGCTTCGCCGAGACGGGCTAATGCTCGGTTCACGTCCGCCTCTTTATCAACGAGGTTACGCAGACGGTTCTTGAGATACGTCCAGAGTGTCGGAATGTTTGTGTCGTACCAACAAGATTCATACATATGCGGCGACAGACCGCAGATCATGCGGAATCCAGTGTGTACCAGATGCGGCGATACGAGCATCGCTGCGGCCAGGCGGTGATTGCCTTCGAGGATCGTGAGCGGCTGCTCTTCATCGACGCCGATCAGCAGCACGGCGGAGTTCACGGAATCGCGCTGCAGGCGATAGCGCAGCAGTTGAATCTTCGAGAACGCGGGATCGGTCTTCGCGATCGCGGACTCGCGGATGCGCTTCACGATCTCGCTCAGTAGAAAGCTTCCATCGGAGATCTTACGCCAGTGCGCGCGCGGGAAAACGCGAATGCGTTTCAAGTCTTCGGCGTCGATCTCAGCTTCGTGCCAGACGGTGTCTTTCGGGATCTCGCGCCACATGTGTCCGCGGCGGCGGTAGAGCAGAGCACGGCGAACGGCGTTTTGCGCTTCGTCGGCCAGATCTGGGTCGAGCACAATGCTTTCGTACTGATCGCGGTCGCGATCGTACTCTTTCTGATAAAACTCATTCTTCAAGAATTCGGCAATAACTTCTGCCTCAGTTATACGGCGCTTGAGAATCATGCGACCTCCTTCCATCGGAAACTTCTGATGGAACGCAAAAATGGGAGTGAAACTACGAGCAGCATCAGCAACATCAGCACGATCTGCACGACGATCACCTGTCGCAAAGTGGAATGCAGCATGTAAATCAACAAGATCAGCGCTCCGCTGAATATCAGTTGTAACCAGCCGGTATTCGCGATCTTGCGGGACATTTCATAGGTCATGAGCACGACGGCCAACGCATACAACCCGGTGGCCCCCGCATAGAGACTCAGCAGCGGCTCCGCAGAGCGGAAACTTTCGCCGAGCACGAGATGAATAATGAATCCTGGAAAGAGCGCCAGAATAACGATGAACGTGATCGACATCAGCAGCACGATCATGAACGGCAGCAGCAAGACGTGGACTTTGTTCTCGTCGTCTTTCGACGCGGCGCTGATCGGGAACATCGCACTGACGATCGACCACGCTGCGAAATAAAGCACACGTCCAACCAGCGCGACGGCGGCATATAAGCCTGCCTGTTCGGCAGCGAAGAAGTGCTTTACCAGAATGATGTCGATGTTGTTGATCACTACTTGTCCAACAAAGAAGACGATTGCCTGGATGCCTTCTCTGAAAGACGCAGGGATGAGTGCCGTGCTACCCGCATCGGGTTGCGCCTTCGGACTCGGAATCAAAACTGCCGCGAGGATTGAGGCCGAGATCGCCCCGACGGCTCCCATGACTCCATAGCCAAGCTCGACCAGCAGAATCGCGCACGCCAATTTGGAACCGGCTTCAAAGATGTAATTCCGAGAGAGCGCCCCGAATGCGCAGAGGCCCTGCATGTTCCCGCGCTTTACGCCGAGAGGCGTGTAGAAAGCCATTCCCAAAGCGAAAACTGCGAGCACCCACGAGTTTGGCATCTGCAGATATGAGGCAACTGGCTTCTGTGCGAGCGTCAGTCCGACGGCAATGGCAATTCCAACGACCCATGCGCGCCTGCGCAGAGCGTGGAAGACCGCCAGCTTTCCAAACGTAGTCTCATTGCGTGCGACAAATTTTGCGCAGACCATCTGGAACGAGAGGCTCACTGCAGAGGCCAGCATCAGCAGCGTGACCACGGCGGCGACCTGCGCGAACAGCGCCGGACCAAGCAGGCGAGCCATCGAGACGTTGAAGCCGAAATTGATACTCGCCACCAGAACCGAGCCAACGAGCATCACGATGCTGCCGCTCAGTACGCGCGATGCAGCTCCCCGCTCGCGCCAGTCGCTCAAGCGCAATCGCCAACCTGCGCGGAGTGGAATTGAAATTGTTTCGGAGCCAGAGTTCATTGAGCAGTTCTGCAGCTTACGTGCTGCTGCTTTGGATGTAAAAACTGGTTAACAAGGTTTCTGCGCTGACAGCGGGAAGGTACCCAAGCAGCATCGGATGCGAGAGTCAGTACCTTTCGCGGTAGCGAGTGGGTGCTTCATTGCACCCACTCAGCCGCCTCGCATGCTACTAATGTTGGACTCGTTAAGCCGCCAATCTCTCCGTCCCGATCGGCTGTTGGAACATCGGAATTGGACGCATTGCATTGGGCAGGAAGCCAGAGAAGCTACGCGCTGCTTCAGTGGAGGTCTCGTAGATCTCGAACAGGCGGTCGGTACGCGTGAGTTCCAAGACCATGGCAGCTTGCGGCGAGAGCGATGCCAGCTTCAGATCGCCATCGCGCTTCATAACCTCGGAAACGCAGTGCAAAAGCATTTCGACGCCTGCGGCATCGAGTTGCCGCACAGCCGACAGATCGAATACAAGCTGCGGACGATCGGCCGTCAGGAACGGCTGGACATCGCCGAGAAATTTCTGTGCTTCGCGCTGGTTCACCTTTTCCGGCATGCGTTTCACGACTACTGGTCTACTGCTCTCCATTTATTCCCTCACTCTGGCAATCACACTTGAAGTCAAAGGCGCGCGCTCTTGCACCGCCGGACGAGTTACAGCCGCAGCATCGAAGCCGGATGGGCATTCGACTTGCGCAGGAGCAGGCTTCGCCTTGGCTCCCGTGAGAATGCTCTGGATGAACTGCCGCGGAACATACGTCGCGAGATTGGCGGCATCCTGCAATGTGCGTAACGCGGAGGTAGCAGGCACCGCTGCGACAAGGCTCTTATCTTCCACCTCCAACTCGGCTCCGTACTTGACACTCACGATCCGCTTGTTTCCCAAAACGGAATGCGTCAGATCCAGCCCAGCCCCTAAGTACGACAGCGGAAGCAAGGTGCTAGCCTCGACCACCGTTCCGCAATCGAC
>CAYNPS010000345.1:0-2998 GCA_964399125.1 uncultured Terriglobales bacterium | reverse complement strand
CTATTGCCGAACGCAGCAGTTCCCTGGGTGTTGGCCTGCAGCTCCTGATTCTTGACGGCATGGAGCCAACTGACGCCGAACTTGAACTGATGCTTGCCGTGAGTCCACGAGACATCATCGCGAGGTTCATACCCAAAATAAGAATTCTTCCAAGGGAAGTAGCTCGAACTCCACGTGGTGTTATAGGGAGCGCCGAGTCGTACTTCAGGCATACGGCTGCCGAAGTTGTCGGCCGTTGGGAAGAACGTGGTAGCGGCCCATCCGCTGGGCTGCACAAATGATCCGCCCGGACCAGTTATCGGATCGAGGTGAATAGTGTTACCGCTGAACAGGAAGCTGGTTTCGTTGAGCAGCGTTGGCGAATAGGTCTGTGTCAGCTTCACAGTGGATGACCATGACGGGTTAAGCATGGCTGAGCCAACGGTTGGATAAGTACTGTTACCCCACAATGGCGGGTAAACCGTCTGACTCACTGCGTCGTGCAGATAATGGCCCATCAACTGAAACTTGCTGGCAATGTTGTGATCGATCCGAATTACGTCTTCACGGACATTCGTCGTCTGAGGAATCGACGAGATGAACTGACTCGTGCCGAAGTTCGGTTTCGGGAATGTACCTGCGCTCAATTCCCGCACAGCATTTTGGTCTATCAGGTTGGCAGGAATCGTGTTGTTCGGGAATGGCTGTCCCGGTGTCAAACCGTCAGCGGAATAAAGCGCCAGCTTGGCCGGATCCGTGGTTTGAGGCACGACCGGAACTTTGCCGTTGGAGGGAACTAAATAGGTCAGCGGCTGGCCGAGGGTCGGGAAGTTGGCAGCGGCAATCGTATTTACGACTGTGGGCGTGCTTCCCTGAATTTGCCTGCGCCACTCCTCATTCACAAAGAAAAACGTATTGTTGCCGATGTGACCGCCAAAGTTGCCGCCAGGTATATTCAGCCGGAACTTCGGCCGTGGCTTGCCCGCCTGGTTAAGGAAGTAGTTGTTCGCTTGATAGTCTTCATTGCGGTTGAATTCCCAAAGGGCTCCATGGAAATTCTTGGTGCCGGATTTGATGACCATGGCGATGGTCCCGCCTGACCCGATCCCGTAATCGGGGCCATAGTTGCTGTCGAGCGTCTGGAACTCGGCGAGTGCATCGATGGAGGGAAGGGAACTGAAGCAGCCGCCGCAGCCTCGATCGTTGAGTTCGCCTCCATCCAACAAATAGATGTTGTGTGTGTTGCGAGTTCCATTGAAGCTGATCCCGTTCGCGCTTGTGAGGGCGTTCGCTCCTGAATACGCTGGCAGGTTGTTAGACTTTCCCATTCCGAGGGCTGCAAGCGCAGTTACGTTGCGGCCATTCGTGGCAAGCTCCGTTGCCTGCTGGCCGTTTATGAGACTGCTGACTTCATTCGTCTCAGACTGCACCTGTAACGCATCCGCTTCCACCGTGACCATCTCTTGCGTGTTGCCGACCTTGAAGGCGACATTCTCTTCCAGAGTCTGGGCGACGTGGACAACAACACCGGTCCGACTGAATTTTTGGAAGCCGGTTGCAGATGCTTCCAGGTTGTAAACACCGGCGCCCACATTCGCGAAGAGATAGTCGCCCGATGAGTTTGACGTGACATGTCTTACTTGGCCGGTCGCGGTGTTGGTGAGGGAAATCCCTGCGTTCACGACTGCGGCGCCGGAGGGATCCGTGACGGTTCCGGTTATGGAGGCATTGTCCTGCGCCCACGCGCCGGTCGTTAGCACCGCCAGCATTGCGATGAATGCGCCCGACAGCGTCAGAAACATCCACGTTGGCTTTGGTCTCGCAGAGGTGCTGATAAAGTTTCGAGTGTGGGTCCCGACATGCTTCATGGCGTGCCTTCCCTTCTGCCCTTCAAGCGTTGTAGTCAGTACATGGGGTGATCCGGATTTCGTGATGGCATATACCTAGCGAACCTGGAGTAATCGTTTTCTCCAGTGAAAAAAGCTTTTAGTCCTTTTTCGATGAGCTTGTCAAGACGCATTCTCTTTCGCGCTGAATGCTGATCTCCGGATATCGGCTAGGGCATGTGAGGCCGTTTGGTCCCAACCAGAATCGAGGTCACGACGATCGCTTAACAAGAGTGGTAGGGCAAGGAAAACGTATTCTCGCCAGTGCTATGATGACGGCGTTCGCACCGGAATATGGACATCAGAGAAATCGCCAGCCGAGCAAAGGTTTCTACCGCGACGGTGTCGCGGGCAATCAATCGCGTTCCCACCGTTGATCCTCAGCTTGCGAAACGCGTGTGGAAGGTGGTCGACGAACTCGGCTATTATCCCAATTCCGCAGCCCGCTCTCTGGTTTCCGGCCGAAGCCGCGTCTTTGGACTGATCGTCTCAGAAATTACGAACCCCTTCTTTCCCGAAATAGTTCAAACCTTCGAGAATCTTGCGGTTCAGCATAACTACGAAATCCTGTTGACCTCGACTATTTACGACGCCAAGCGCATGGAACTTTCGGTGCGCAGAATGATTGAGCGCAGGGTAGATGGAGTAGCGATTCTCACGTTTGGTATGGAAGACGCGCTGATAGAGGACCTTCATTTCCGCAAAGTTCCTCTTGTGTTTGTAGATGTTGGACCAAACTTGCCCAGGGTCAGCAACATTTCCATTAATTACAAGAATGGGATTCGGCAGGCCGTACAACACCTCGCCGCCCTCAGGCATACGCGGGTTGCATTCGTCACTGGACCTTCACATCTGCGGTCCGCGATTGCCCGTCGCACTGCGTTCGAAGAATCTATGAACGAAATTGGCCTGAATCCTTCGCTGATTGCCGTGGGAGACCATACCGTCGAGGGCGGCATGCGGGCGTTCAATGAGCTCTTTGCTAAACGTGTGTCTCCGACCGCAATCCTTTGCTCGAACGACATGACCGCGATCGGAGTCATGCGACAGGCTTATCAGCACGGTATCGAAATTCCACGGAATCTGTCTGTCGTCGGTTTTGACGATATTCGTCTCGCGCAGTTCGTGATTCC
>CAYNPS010000344.1:0-3023 GCA_964399125.1 uncultured Terriglobales bacterium | reverse complement strand
CACCTCTAGGCCGTGGAACAATGGCGAGACGCAACCCTTGCGCTTTTATCCAACTGATTTCCATATTTGATTTCTCCAAATTTCCCAATCTTAGCAGGGCAAAGCGGGAAAGCCCGAGCCTTGAAACCTGCTAACCATCCCATATCGCTCCCCATGAAATGTTAGAATTTTTCTGCGTGGACAAACTCATTGATTCGCCCAAATTGAAGGCATCGAAGGCCGGCGCGGCCGCTTCCGTGGAGGGAGTGCCGATGCTCGATTTGTCGGGCCAGTATTCCGCGATTCGCGAGGAGACGCTGGCGGCCATCGAGCGGGTATGCGATTTCCGCCTGTCGAATGCCGGAGGACTGAACGGCTACGCTATCCGCTTCGGAGACCAGCTCCACCCTGACCCAATATCAGCTTGCCGGCTCCAAGGGCGGCATGATCCTGGTCTTCTCGGATGGGAGCAATTCGGACTGGACGGTAAAGGACGCCGAGGGCTCCTATCTGAACGACGATCAGATGCAGGCAGGCTTCGATGCATGCACGGAACATCGATCTCAGCGCGCTGGCGGGAAAGACAGTGAACAGCCTGATATTCGTCGATGAAGCTGACACGGCCGCGGGATCGTGGGCCATCATTTATGAGCAGGTCTCATTGGTGAGCGCCGACGGGACGGTGCTTCCATCTACACCGGGCAGACCTCCTCGCCGGTCTCTTCGATCAGCTCGGCGGCAGGGGTGAGCGGTACCGGATCGAGCATTGACAACAATCGCGGACACGCCATTTATCCCACATTGACCACCATATACTACAGCGCCGATCATCTGGGATCCGCCCGCATGATCACTTCGGGCAATGGCTATCCTGTCTGGTCGGGAACCTTCGCCCCCTTCGGGCAGGAGGTCTCGCCACAGATCACCAGCAATCACTATAAATTCACCGGCAAAGAACGGGATGGTGAATCCAACCTCGACTATTTTGGGGCACGGTACATGTCCAGCACGATAGGCCGGTTTATGACTCCCGATTGGAGCACCGAACCAGAGGCTGTGCCGTATGCGAATTTCAGCGATCCGCAAACACTGAATCTGTACGGATACGTGCGGAACAATCCTCTCTCAAAGACCGACCCAGACGGGCATTGTGAAATAGATGGCGAACAGCACACCTGGGTGTGGTGTTTTGCACATGCACTAGGAATCACCCAGACACAAAAGGAAAAACTCAATGCAGCGCGTTTTTATGCAAATGAATATGCTAAGACCCACAAAGATTTTGATCCGAGCAAATACACGGATCAAATTCTTGATGCATATAATCATGGAGCATTTTGGAATAATTACAGTTCCGACCCTTTACAGGTGATGGGTTTTCTCATTGGGCTCCCCGGCGGAGCGCCCCTTGTTCGCGACAGCACAGGTAAGATTCACGGTGATCTTCCGGACCATGTTCCTGACAATTGGACGAAGGAGGATCTGGAAACGGCGCAACATGAACTGCGAGAGAGCATCAAGGCGCGTGAGGCAGAGCAAAACCAATACGGGGAAGAAGGGGGCCACCGTGAACGCATCCGTCGGGAGGAACGCTTACTGCGACAGGTCGATAAAAAACTCAGCGGGAGCTAGAACAGCAGATGAAAAGCGATAAAGGTCGCGCAGAGAAATTTTTGATGCAAATCCTGATGAGGCCGGACTCTCATAATGGTGCTTTGATGAATGACCTGCTTACGGAATTCCATCGAGGCTATCCACTTGAAAATCTTCGGCCTCTCCTGCACGCTGAGAACCAGGAGGTGGTGACGATTGGAACATGGATTGCGTCGGAATTAGGAGAGCGCGGGAGACCCCTTCTCCAGGATGTCTCTCCGCTGCTAAGGCATCCCGCAAAGAAAGTCCGATTCTCCGCAATTGACTGCATCTTGCTTTGGGCCACTCCTTCGAACGACAGAGAGCTGGCTTCCGTAATTTCCCTCTTGGATGACCCAGAACCGGGAGTTCGGTGGAAGGTAATGGATTTTCTGTTTCGTGCGACAACTGAGCAACTTCAGTCAGCCCTTGATTATTTCGAGTTAGCGATACCGAAATCCCCGCATATACGCAAACTTCAATGGTTGCTCGATCCTGAAAGCATTGAGCCTAAAAAGGTCATAACGGCTCTTCAGAGTCAGGATGCACTCATGCGCAGATACGCTGTAGCAGCCGCTGCCAGGATATCGAGTATCAATAGAGACCCTCTCCTCTGTGCTTCGTCGAATAGCGATGCTGATGTTAAGAATTTTGCGGATTCCGTAATAAGCTTATTCTCATAGCTGCACGATGAAAGTTGCCGATAGAAACATTGCTCAGCGGAATTACGCTTCTCAATTTCTCGGGAAACTAATCGGGCCGCCGAGAGATTCAGCCCACTTTTCTACCCATCGGCGTTGCTCGATGGTATCGGGGACAGGGCGTCCTCTTGCCCGAGTGATTGCCTCGAATGCAGCCTCCGGTTCGTAGCCGTGGCATGAAAGGAGGCATGCTGCCAGCAAGGATGAGCGCCCAATGCAGGCGCGGCAGTGAATCCCGAGGGCAGAGCCCTTCTTCAGTTCAGAGTAGGCAAGTTCCGTGAATCTGGAAAAATCGTTACGAGAATCGGGGACTGACCTATCTTCTATTGGAAACACGAGATACGTAATCCCGATCTGCGCGCAGCACCGCGCCTCCTCTGAGAGTCCCAGCTCGTCAGATTCCGCCTTAGTCAAAAGAGAGACAAGGACCTCAATCCCGGATTGTTTAAGAGTCCGCAAATTATCCAGTAGCCAGTCGCCACCTCTAGGCCGTGGAACAATGGCGAGACGCAACCCTTGCGCTTTTATCCAACTAATGTCCATGTCCGCTTCTCCAAATTTACAATCTTCGTGTGGTTCCAAAGAACGTATGTGGCAATCAGCGCGTCGCTCCACATCCCGGGGAGATAGTGTTCTGGGGCTCTACCTAAATCATTCTGGGACTTTCAATAATACTGTTGCCCGAGCAGCCTGACATTCCTCACCAACTCC
>CAYNPS010000343.1:0-3027 GCA_964399125.1 uncultured Terriglobales bacterium | reverse complement strand
CTGGTGAAGGTGAACAATAGCCGCATTCGTCTGCTGGCGCTCAAGAAAGCCGAGCGCGGCGACGAAATCGTGCTGCGCGCAGTCGAACTCGATGGTAAGCCACAGAGCGATGTCCGCTTCACCTTCGCAGCACCGGTGACTGCCGCGCGTGAGATCAACGCGCAGGAGCAGCCGCTCGGTGCTGCGCGTGTACAAAGTGGAGAACTTGTTACTTCGTTCACTCCCTATCAGCCGCGCACCTTCGCGCTGCGAATCGGCGCCGCGCCGAAGAAGGTCGCCGCTCCGCAGTTCGCTGCGGTGAAGCTGCCTTACCAGGTGACAGTTGCAACCTACGATCATCAGCCTGCCGCCGGATGCTTTGACTGCTCCTATGATCGGCCGACGCAACCGCAAGGCAAAGCACTGCCGGCCGAGATGCTGCCGGAGAAGATTGATTACGCCGGTGTGACCTTCACACTCGCGCCGTCCACGAAGGCAGACGCGGTGATCGCCGAAGGGCAGCAAATCAAGTTGCCCGCCGGCAAATACAACCGTCTGTATCTTCTGGCCGCGGCTTCAAACGGCGACCACAAAGCCGATTTCAAAGTGGGAGACAAAACCGTCAATCTGAATGTCGAAGAATGGACCGGCTTCGTCGGCCAATGGGACGATCGCATCTGGAAAGAGGTGATCGAGCATCCGGAAGAGATCGGCCCACCAACATACAACCGTCACCCGCGTGTAGATGAATACGGCGAGATGATCGGCCTGCGTCCCGGCTTCATCAAGCGCGCGGACATCGGCTGGTACGCCTCGCATCGTCATGACGAAGCGGCGCGCAACGAGGCGTATCAGTATTCGTACTTGTTCGTGTACCCAATCGACATTCCCGCGGGAGCAACAACGTTAATGCTGCCGCACAACCACAACATAAAGATCCTTGCAGCGACGGCAGTAAACCAGGAACAACAAGCCTGGCCGGCGCAGCCGCTGTACGACGTGCTCGAAGGTGCGGAAGCGCAGAACCAGACCCAGACAGCAATGAAATAACAGAACCGGCGGCGGTAGCCGCTGAGCCGGAGATGGCCGAATGGCCATCTCCGGGTGCAACCATGCCGCGCGCGTTTTCGCGACGTGCGGCACGTCAACGGTCTGTCATCCTGAAGCGCTTCTTTTGCGCGAAGGATCTCCCGCGATGTGTCGGGCTTAAATGCCCTTGGCGTGGCTCCTCGGCCAGAAGTGCAGCTTCTTGGCCGGAGAGCCGAGAAAGTACATTTCACTTTGAAATATTCCCGGAGATCCTTCGCGCAACAGAAGCGCTTCAGGATGACAGCTCTGAGCGGAATTCCCAAAATGGTAACATCTCAATAAGGCCGGAATTTTCTGAGGGTTGATGCTTCTCCGATTGCTCTTGCTCATCCTGCTTGCGGCTTTTGCTGCCGCCCAATCACAACCAAATCTCACCCTCCACGGCACCGTCAAAGGCGCGCAAAACAACACCTACATCGAAGCCCCATTCACAGTTCCCGCCCACACTCGCCGACTGACAATCACTTTTCGCTACACCGGCAAAGAAGAAAAGACCACGCTCGATCTCGGCATCGAAGATCCTCGTGGTTTCCGCGGCTGGAGCGGAGGCAACAAGAGCACGTTCACAATCAGCGCTGAGGACGCAACTCCTTCCTATCTGCCCGGCGAAGTCATTCCGGGCGAATGGAAGTTGCTCATCGGTGTACCGAACATTCGCCCGCAGAGCGTTGCCTCCTATGAAGCAGAAGTTTTCTTCGAACCTACCGGCAGTGCTAAGACGGAGGCCTTCACCGAGACGCCATTGCGCCAAGGCCCGGGCTGGTATCGCGGCGATCTGCACATGCACACGGCTCACAGCGATGGACACTGCAAGAGCCAGTCAGGAAAGCAGGTCCCGTGTCCGGTGTTCCTCACGCTTGATGCTGCTACGAAGCGTGGGCTCGATTTCATCGCCATCACCGACCACAACACTACTTCCCAGTACGACGCAATGCGCGAACTGCAGCCCTACTTTGATCAACTCCTGCTGATTCCAGGACGCGAGATCACCACCTTCGTTGGCCACGCGAACATCTTCGGCATCACCCAGTTTGTCGATTTCCGCGAGGGCTCGACCAACATGAATGCCCTGTTCCAGAAAGCGAGCCATCTCGGCGCGCTCATCTCGATCAATCATCCTGGCGCTCCCACGGGCGAAGCCTGCATGGGCTGTGGATGGCAGGCGCCCACCGATATGCGCCTGGTGAACACGATCGAAGCCGTGAACGGGGGATCGGAAGAGGGTTACTCCGGAATTCCATTCTGGGAAAAGCAGTTGAATGCCGGCTACCGCGTTCCCGCCATCGGAGGCAGCGACAACCACAACGCCCAGCTTCCTCCCGACCGCCCCGGCGCCGTTGGAAGTCCGACGACGGTTGTGTACGCAAACGATTTGTCGGTTGCATCGATTCTCGCAGGCATGCGCTCGGGCCGGGTTTTTGTCGATTTAACTGGCTCGAAAGATCGTTTGCTCGATTTCGCGGCCCACGCTTCCGGGTCGCAGACGGTCATGGGCGGAACCACGCAAGCGCGCTCAGGCGAAGTTTTGGAGTTGTCGGCGCACGTAGTCGCGTGCAGCGGTTCGAAGCTGAGAATCGTTGTAGACGGTCGCGAAGATACTTCGATTTCTGACGCTACCATCGGTTCTGCAGATCAGACGCTTACCGCGAAATGGACGAGCGACGGCAAGCGGCACTGGCTGCGCTCTGATGTAATTTCCACTTCTGGGAAATTGGAAGTGCTGGGAAATCCGATTTACGTGAATTTTCCCTGAGCTCCGAAGGAGCGCGATGTACTAGCCCACGTGCGTAAGCCGTGGGTTCGCTTGGTGAACAATCCGAGCCCCAAAGGGGCGGCATAGGGTTCAGCCAGAGTCATGCCGCCCCTCCGGGCTCAACGCAAAGTCGATTTGCATCCACGGTTTACGCGCGTGGGCTAATACATACCGGCCCTTCGGGCCTAACAAACACCGGTATGCGC
>CAYNPS010000342.1:0-3034 GCA_964399125.1 uncultured Terriglobales bacterium | reverse complement strand
AACGTCTGCTGTACACGCTCGTCCACCTGCCAGAGGACGCTCGTTGGGACCGGACGTTTCACTTGGTCCACTGACTTTCTGCCTGGGTTAGCCAATCGTGAAAACTGACGTACTCGTGTCGAAAGAGAAAGAAAAGAAGCCAGTCGAGTCCGCTCGTCCGGAAAAGAAAAAAGAGACGCCTATGGAGTTCCTGTCATCCATGGCGGTTGTTCTAGTCACCGGCCTCTTCATTATTACGTTCAACATCCAGGCGTTCGAGATCCCCTCCAGTTCGATGGAGAACACGCTGCTGATAGGCGACCACGTTTTCGTCGATCGCATCACCATCGCTCCGCCCACTCATTGGGCTGCGTTCGAGCATTATCGGCCGATCCAGCACGGTGACATCATCGTATTTCTGTCGCCCGAAACTCCGGGGCTCTACGTCGTGAAGCGCGTTATCGGCGTGCCTGGGGACAAGATTCATTTGCGAGACGGCGTCGTCTATCGCAATGGACAGCCTCTGACGGAGCCATACGTGATACATACTCAGGGCAATTACGACCCATATCGCGACAACTTTCCCGCAGTTCCAGCTTCCGAATCGGGAATTCGTGTCGCTTCCGGCTGGCCGGTGATGGCGGGCGTGATGCGCGATGGCGATGACATCGTCGTGCCTCCCGACAGCTACTTCGGCATGGGTGACAATCGGGACGTCAGCTACGACAGCCGCTACTGGGGATTCATCCCACGTGAAAACATCATCGGACGCCCACTGTTCGTTTACTGGTCATTCAACACTCCACCTGATCAGTGGCAGAAGACCGATATCGGCGATCGCATTGCCTTTCTTGGACATGTGGCACTGCACTTCTTCGATCAGACACGCTGGAGCCGTATGTTCCATCTGGTGCACTAAATGTCGCTGCGGAGCAGGCGAACCCGCATCTATCTGGCGATTGTGATCGTGATCGCCCTGGGATTCCTCGTCCCGCCGAGCATTAACCTGAATCGTTTTCGCGCCAGGCTATCTGAATCGCTCTCGCGTTCGTTAGGACGTCAAGTTAGGGTGCAGGACGTGCGTTTGCGTCTTCTGCCCCTGCCCGGATTCACCTTCCGTCAGCTCAGAATCAGCGACGACGAATTCAGCGCCGAGCCGATCCTCCAGACCGGTGGTGAAGAAGGCGTAGCGACGCTTCGCATCTCTTCTCTCTGGCGCGGGCGCCTCGAAATTGCGAGCGTTTCTCTTACCCAGGCAAGTCTCAACCTGGTGCGTGATGCCGGCGGGCACTGGAACATCGAACGTCTCGTGAATCGCGCGGCTCAGGTTCCATCGGCTCCCACAAGCAAGAAACAGCCGGAGTGGAGACCTCGGTTCCCGTATATCGAAATCAAGGAAAGTCGAATCAACTTCAAATTCGGAGCGGAGAAGAAACCGTTCGCACTCTCCGACGCTCAATTTGCACTGTGGCTGGCGGCAGAAAACCGCTGGAATGTTCGGCTGAAAGCGATTCCTTTACGAACGGACGAAAGCGTTACTGATACGGGCGTAATTAAAATTTCGGGTTCGTTCGATCGCGCTTCGGAGTTCGCTAAAACTCCTTTTCATTTCCAGTTCACATGGGAGGAGCCTGAAGTTAATGCGATTGCGCAGATTGTACGCGGGCACGATCCCGGCTGGCGGGGAGCGGTCGATGTAAGTGCAGAGCTCAAGGGTACACCGGCCGACTTCACGACACGCCTCGATGCCGACGTCGAGGAACTCCGTCGCTACGATATTGCGCGCTCCGCTCCGTTTAACCTGCGTGTCAATTGCGAGCAGCGCTTCCAAGTGAACGTTGCAGAAACGGATGCGAAGGATCAACTCGATTTCGATTGCAAAGCGCCGCTGGGCTCCGGCGCGCTTAACGCGCAAGGCCAGCTCCATCCGCTGGGCAAGTCGCCGCAGTATTCAGTGCGACTCGTCGCCAGCGAAGTTCCTGTCGCATCTTTGATCCGTGCAATGCTGCACGCCAAGAGCACGCTTCCAGACGACCTCAGTGGCGGCGGCATTGTTGATGGGAGTTGGACGATCGAAGGTTCTGCAGGCTCTCCTGCAGTTTGGAACGGAACACTTACCGCACACGAGGCAGTGCTGCATTCACGTGTTCTCGAACGCGGTCTGATTTTTCCCAGAACGGTCGCGCTCAACTTCGAACCTGCACAGAACACGAGGCTGCGATTGCGGTACAACCAAGTCACAGTTCCTTACTCGCGAGCGGTTCTGCAGCCGATCACGCTAGATTTGGGTGGTGGTGATGTGACTGTGGCGGCCACCCTTGATAGCAATGGTTATAGCGTCGAGCTGAATGGCGACGCGAACTGGCAGCGTCTGTTGCAGGTTGCGCGAGTCGTCGGTTTACATCCGCCGTCAATGGATCTCAAAGGTTCCGGCGAAATTCAGGCGCGTTACTCCGGGGAGTGGCGACACTTCGCGCCTCCGACGGTTACGGCCCAAGCGCAAATTCGCGGTGCAGTTATGACGCTGGCTGGTTTCTCTGAGCCGCTGCACGTGAAGGGCGGAACGTTCAGCTTCGATGCCACCAGTTTTACTGCCGAAGGACTTCAGGCAAGTTTTCCTCATGCGCGAGTCGAGCTCGCGGCTTCGATCAAGGGGTCCCGGACTTGCGAACATCACCTTGCTTGCGATTTGAACTTCTCGCTCGAAGCTGATCAGTTGCGTGAAGCCGGAGTGAGAGAGCTCCTGTCGGTTCCGAATTCGGGAATTAATCTGCCGTTTTTTAGCTCCGGCAGAGAATTCGAAGCCAGGTGGCTGCTCGAAATTCCCTCTTCGGGCAAAATTTCTGTTCAGCACCTGCTAATGCAGAGCATCCACGCCCGCAATGTCAATGCGCAGCTGCAAGTCTCAGATGGCAAATTGCTGGTGCGCTCATGGACGGCTGATGTGCTTGGCGGAAAGTCCATAGGCGAGTGGGCATTCGATTTCTCGGGCAAAGTTCCTGTGATAACTGCAGCCGGATCGCTGAGGCGCGTTCATATCGACCAACTGCAAACT
>CAYNPS010000341.1:0-3038 GCA_964399125.1 uncultured Terriglobales bacterium | reverse complement strand
GACGTCCAGCTCGTGCCCCAGTAGATGGCCGTGACAGCGGATGACGTCATAATCGCGCCATTGTGCCAGGTCATATCGGGACTGCGCCGGGTTCGTGCAGCGCGAGCAAAGTCCCGAGCCCAGTGAACGCGCATGAGCGGCGGCTCGTGCGTGGAGCGCACGTCCGATTCGTTGACAGTTGAGCGATCCTGCGCGGCCAGGTTGCCGGCGTTCAGCAACGCGAGACTCGAAAGACCAGCGACGGCGACAATTCGTGCCACCAAGGAACCGAACTTCATAAAAAGGAACCTCCAGACAACACCAAAGGGATTTGCCTCTTGCAGAGAGCAGACGAGCCCGTGAGAAGAAGCCGCATAAATGAATTGAGGAGAAGCGATTAAGCCCCGGTCGGACTGGGGAAGGCTGGCCTAAGTGACAGGACGGCCCAAGTGCGGGACAGAGTAGCTGAATTTCAGAATGGAATTCAAGAAAAACCGAACGAAAAGGTAGGGATTTTGGTTCCTGAAGACAAGAAACGCGTTTCGAGTTTCAGGTTTCGAGTTTCGGCAAAGCCAGTGAGACGGTTTCAAGTTTCGAGTTTCAGGTTTCGGCAAAGCCAGGTGCCAACATCTCTGGTGAGGACCGGCTTTGCCGAAAGTTGAAGTGCAAAACGCCTTCAGAGCAAAGAGGCTGCATTACCACTGCTCGCCGCCTACGGTACTGGCGTAACGTTGCCCTTCGCCACAGCATTGCTATGCTCCACATTGAATGCGTGTGTGGGGCGGCAACTCGCTGAAACTTCTGATGTGGTTGCTCTTCGTGTGTTCGGCTTGCGCAGCGCAGGACCGTTCGCCGGCCGATGCTTGCCCGCTGAAACCGACGGTTGCGGGCACCAACGTCCCGTTTCGCAGCGGAGAGCACATTGTTGTCTGGTTCGAGAATCGTGGCAGTAAGAACGTCTCCCGCACTCAGTTTCAGCTCACGATGATCGATGCATTCGGCCAGCGCCATCCGGCCCTCAAGGCCTACATTGTCGATTCCGAGGTAAGACCCAGCGAGGCCGGGCTGATGATGGAATCTTCACTTTCCGAAGCGCAGCATCTGGGCTCCCGATGGAGATCAGTACGGGGCGTCGAAGTGCAGGTGACGGATATCACATTCGCCGATGGGAGCCAGTGGCACGCAACCGCTTCAATTCTCTGCAGCGGAACCTTCTACAACGCAGCTTACGAGCATGATATGCGCGCGTGGAATGCCAGGCTGCGAACCGACTGGAACCGCCGCCATCCTGACGACCCAATGCCGGAACCTGCACTGGCGGCTTGGCTGCTTCCACGTAGCGAGGGCTGGTGATGAAGCACAGCCGCCGCATCTTGCGCAGAGTGGTTCGCTTTGTCGCTGCCTACGTCCGCTGGCCGGGGTCGAGCAATTGCCGCGGAAGCAAAGCGTTCTAAAAGCAGTTTCAGGTTTCGGGTTTCGAGTTTCGGCAAAGCCAATAAGAAACCAGAAACCCGAAACTGCTTTATTGCGTCTTTACTCCGGCCTTCCGAATATAGATATTTCCGTTGAAATTCCGGAATTGGATCTCCTGTCCACCGCCGTTGATCGTTCCACGAACGGTCTTGTCGATCTTCACGTGGTAGCGTCCATCCTGGCTGCGGCTGTCTTCGGCTACCTGCTGCGGAGCGCGCGCTGCCATGGCTACATCGAAGTCGCTGAAGACATCGCCGCGATCGGAACTAATCACTAGATTGGCTTTCAGATCTGCCGGAAACGTTACGTCGATGTCGCCGTTCAAGGAACTAAATGCCATAGGCTTGCTCGGATTCACCCGGTTGAACGTAACCAGCACTTTGCCGTTGAGCGCATGTGCGACTACCGTGCCCGAAATTCCTTTGAGCGTGACTGAGCCGTTCACGTCATTTACATCGAGCTCGCCATCGACGTTCGAAACCGAGATGTCGCCATCATTCACCGTATGCAAGCTCAGCGATGTGTGTACCGGAACCGTAATCGTGAGATCGATCGTGCGCTGCGTCGAAGCTGCGCCGATGTCCACGCGATTGCTCTCTTCTTCGACTTCGAGCCCGGTGCTGTTAATCGGAATGCGATGCATTCCAGCCGCGCCGTCGCGATCGCGATCATCGTCGCCGGAGCGAGCCTTGGCTTCCACGATGACCTCTTTGCCCTCATAGCTCTTTACCGCGATGCTGCCGTTGAGCAGGTGCGCTTTCACGAATGCCGGGCGCGCCGGATCGCTCAGAGGCACCGCTACTCGATCACCGCTGCCTACTGCTGCCGCTTTCGCAATCGGAGCTGAAAATACTCCAATGATGACGAACGAAAGTACGAATGTAAGTTTCTTAATCATGACGCTCACGAATATGAATATCTCCGTTTAAGGTTTCGACTTTGATTTCCGGTCCGCCGGCGGCCACACGTCCGCCGGTGTATCGGTCTGCATGGAATACAAATTTTGTGCCCTGCTTCTCCTCGACGGGTTGACGCGGCGGTAGCGACGACATCTGAAAGTCGGTGAACACGTCGCCATTGAAGGTCTTGAACCGCAGATCAGCCGAGAGTTTGGGTAGGAAGTAGAGATCGACGTCGCCGTTCAACGTGGCGAACGAGGAATCAGTACGAGGATTGTCCCGGAATAGAACTTTCAGCTCGCCGTTTACGGTTTTGGCTGTACCCGAGCCGGCGATGTTGGTCATGTCGATCGAGCCATTCACGTTGTGAACGGAGTACTGACCGCTCACGTCCTGAACGCTTACATCGCCGTCGTTCACGGTCCGCACCGTGAGATCCACGTCGCGGGGCACCTTCACGTCGAAGTCATAAACGACCACGTATCCCTGGTGCTCGCGATTATTCGTGCAGCTTCCGCAGTCACAATTGCAGTTGCAGCGGAAGGGGCCGTTGACGTAAAGGCTTACACCATTCGTTGGCTGCGTGATTTCGAGAGTTACGTCTTTCTTTGCTTGGGCGACTTTGTCTTGCGATTCGGCGTGGATGGTTTTCTTCGCAGTGAACTCAACCTGGTTCGCATCGGTACC
>CAYNPS010000340.1:0-3059 GCA_964399125.1 uncultured Terriglobales bacterium | reverse complement strand
CCGGAAATCCAGCGGAGATGACGCCGCTGATCGACCGCGCCGAATCGAAGGGAATTCGCGTGATTTGCGTCTCCACGGATGCTCCTGGCTCGCGACGATCCACCATTGTTTTTGCGGAGCCAACGTTGAATGGGCAGATGGCTGGTGAGTTTCTGGGCAAGTGTCTGCCGCAGAATTCCTTGGCGGCGGTCATCACGGGCATGGCGGAAACTGAGGATCATCGCAAGAAAACCGAGGGCTTCTGCGAGACCTTCCCACGATTCTGTGCGGGCGGAAGGATAGCTGCCATTGTCGAGGGGCGCGAGCATGAAGAGCAAACGTACAAGAAAGTGCTGCGCCTGCTGAACTCCGAACCGGCGCTTGCAGGAATCTATGTCACCACCGTGAATTCGCTTCCCGTGTTTCGCGCTTTGAAAGAAACCGGCAACGCGGGACGCGTAAAACTCGTGACCACTGATCTGTTCCCCGAGATGATTCCTTACTTCCATGACGGAACCATCTCTGCTTCCATTTATCAGCAGCCCTACGAGCAGGGGCGTACAGCGGTGCGGCTCTTGCTGGACCACCTTGCGTCGAAAGCGCCCATCCCCAGGTCCAACACGTTAAGTCCATCAATCGTTCTGGACTCGGCCCTCAGCCAGTTCCGTGAGATATTGGCGCGAGAGTCCGGTCCAGCCGCAAGTCTCAAAATTCCAAAGACCGGCCGCTGGATTGGGCGATTGCAGTCCTGACCGATTCGCGTGCCGGTGACATTCGCACTTCGTAGTCCTCACCTTCCCACGCGCCTGTTTCTGACCAATGAAACGTAAAGCGAATAGGCGCCCGTTGGTCCTGCTGAGTGGGGATATCGACGTAGTACACGCCGACCGCTGTTGCATTCGAGTGCGAATCCTGCGAGTGTTGCCAATCGTCTTCGCTCCAGTGAAGAACGAATTCTGATCCCGCAAGAACACGAAGTCGCGTCCCGGCCGGAATCGTGCGTACCTGACGATTGTGTTTCCACATTTCGATGCTGCCGGAAGTCTTCTTCCCGCCGTTCAAATATCGCTCCGTAACGTGGGGCAGGCAGTCGAATACCCGCCCATCGGCAGTGGAACGCAGCAGCTTGATGTACTCCGAATGGGCCCACAGCAGGGGAATCGCAGCCCCGGTTGGGCCGCCGAAGAACATGCGCTTGGTCGGCAGATCAGGCAGATCCCAAAGCTGTTCGGGAATCAGTCCAACCCCATGCGCGAATCGTGCCATCGCATCCAGATACGGCAGCGGGTCTCTGCCGGCGGCGAGTTCGTAGTGACCTCGCTCTCCGGTGAGCAGCGGCCATAGACCGCCTTTGCCCCAGTTCTGAAACGAAGTGCCATCGCGCCGCTGCCCGTAACCGTCGTGATTGTAGCGGTGCCAGCAGGGGCCGAGCGGCGTGTCGACCTTCAGAACGGCGTCGACAACTCGTAGCGAGTCCACCATCAGCGGATCGTTTGCCTTGCGGATACCGTAACGGACCAGTTCGAGAAAACCGGCATCGACAATATCTTTGGCTGGAAATTCGTGCGGTCCATCGGGAGGCTGGTTCGCGAGCCGAATGATGGCACAATCCGGATCTTCGTTAATGCACGCACCGCGAGCCGCAGCCGTGTTGATCCGAATGTAGTGCCGCGTAATACCAGGTACCAGTGAACCCTGATTCGTGACAGTCCATTGTTCAATATGTGCTTCGAGGAAGTCGGCATGTTCGCGGACGAATTCTGCGCTCTCATCCTCACCGCGCGCCTGCAGGAAGTCGGCAGCGCAGGTGAGCGCGGCGATGTTGACAGCGAGTGTGTAAGGCGAGTAGCCATCTGATTCTTCCCAACGATCCTGCGCGGTCGCCGGACCTTCGCGCATGATGAATCCGCATGCTCGTTGCACCATCGTGAAGGGATCGAAATTGCCGAGCGCATTCTCGTGTTGAAGACGCCAGGCGAGGATGATCGGAAACGAAGCTTCGTCGAGTTGCACTCCGGTCCAATACGGTCGTCCGTCGATCCAAAAATTCTGGTAGAAGCCGCCGTCTTCGCGCTGCGACACGGCCAGGTAGATTAGAGCGCGTAGTGGCGTGTTTAAATCACCGACTGCGAGGAGGCTGGTGGCTGAATTCACCATGTCGCGCGTCCAAACCAGGTGATATCCGCCCAGTTCGTCGTCACCTTTGTCTTCGCCCCAGGGAATGCTGAGGGAAGCAATCATTGCGCCGGGATAGGTTTTGTCCTCGTGCGCAAGCAACAGATTCACACTACGCTCGAATAGCTCGGAGTCTTTCGCTTTCAGACGATCCATGAGCGCGAAGCGCTTCGAGGTGCGCTGCCATTGCGTGATGAAATTCTCGTAGTTGTGCGCGAACGGGATGCTGAGAGACTGAATGAGCGTAGTGACCGCATCGTGCTGGGTGTTGCCGAAAGCCATGCCCAGGGTGAATTCTCTTCCACCGGATAGATCGAGCTGTCCCATCAAGGCGATATTGCCGTCGTAGGCAGCGTCGTACTCCCAATCCATGACGAAGTTGTCGTGCAGGTCCGTCCACCCATCATTCACAGCGACAAAACCACAGGAGCAGCGCAGGAATGGCACAGTAGCACCGACCGCAAGCCAGGTATTGTTCTTGAATGCCGTCAAGATCTTGTGCATCTTGTGGCCTTTGAAGTTCAATACTTCGCCACTGTTATGCCATCCAGCAATTTCCAGGTGAGGAGCGCAAAGAACATAAAGCTGCAGGCGAGAGAGAAAAATGGAATCTCCGTGCAGCTTGGTCTGTATTAGAAGACAATCCTGATGCGGATGCCCGATTACGGTTTTCTCAATACTATAGCGACCGTGGACATCACTGTTAATCACACGGAATCCGAGCGCTGATTCCGAAACTCCCTCGATGTGAGTTGCCAGATTGCGACGCTCGTCGTGGAAGAAACTGACGCCATCAGTGATCAGAAATTGCAGATCGCGAATCTGGGGAGAATCAATCGTGGGATAGTAAACCTCGGTTACGCTGCCTCCCGAGAGCGTGTACCAGACGTGACTGGATGTGGAAT
>CAYNPS010000339.1:0-3070 GCA_964399125.1 uncultured Terriglobales bacterium | reverse complement strand
GCCGCGTTCTGCAGACTCAATCGAGCTGCGGCACTGTAAAGAGATCGCTGAATTTCAGGCGTGCGTCAATCTGCAAAAGGAAGTTTGGAGCTTTTCGGATGCCGATCTGATTCCAGTGCGAATGTTCGTCGTCGCCAGCAAAATTGGAGGGCAGGTCATCGGAGCTTTCGATAAATCCACACTCGTTGGATTTGCTCTTTCAATTCCCGGAGCTCGGAATGGGAACGCTTATCTTCATTCGCACATGCTGGCAGTTCGCGATGAGTACCGCAATCTTGGACTGGGACGGCGTCTCAAGCTCGCACAGCGCGATGAAGCGATCACTCGAGGCTTCGAGCTGATGGAGTGGACCTTCGATCCGCTGGAGATTAAAAACGCATATCTGAACATCGAGAAGCTTGGCGCCATTGTTCGACGCTACACATTGAACCAATATGGGAATTCATCTTCACCGCTGCAGGGCGGGCTACCTACAGACCGTTGCGTTGCCGAGTGGTGGCTGAAGTCAAAAAGAGTGTCGGATCTCCTGGAAGACGGAGTTCGCCCGGAAGTAGATCCAGAAAAGACCATCACTGTACCCGCGGAGATTTACGCCTGGAAAGCCGATCCGGCGAAACGCGATCGGGCACGCGAGGTACAACTTGCGAATCGACAGCAATTCCTTAATGCGTTTTCCAGCGGGCTGGCTGTTCTTGGTTATCGCCGCGACACGGCAGGAAACGGGACCTTCTTGCTCGCTCAACCCCAGGAGAAATTTGAATTCAGCGTCATTCCGGAACGGGAAGCGGAACCTTCATGCAGATAGAGAGCATCACCATTCGCGAGCTGCACATGCCGCTCGTGCACTTTTTCGAGACCAGCTTCGGCCGCACCACGGAGAGACGCGTGATGCTCGTTGAGCTTCAACTCGATGGAATTACAGCCTGGGGCGAATGCGTTGCCGGCGAGCATCCGTATTACAGCGAAGAATCCATAGGAACTGCGTGGTACGCAATTTCAGAAGAGTTGGCTCCTGCACTGCTGAATCGCGAGCTTGAATCGGGACGCGATGTGCTTACTCTGCTTCGACGAGTGCGCGGCCATCGCATGGCAAAGGCAGCGCTGGAAAACGCTGTATGGGATGCTGAGGCGCAGATTAAGAATGTCCCTTTATGTAAACTGCTCGGCGGCAGTCGAAAAGAGATTGCCTGCGGTGTGTCACTCGGAATTCAGGACACGCCAGAGCAGCTTATGGACAAAATTGAGTCCGAACTTGCAGCGGGCTATCAGCGGATTAAAGTGAAATGCAAGCCCGGCTGGGATCTCAAAATCTTCGAAGCCATCCGCGATCGCTGGCCAAAAATCTTGCTCAGTTGCGATGCCAACTCCGCCTACACACTCGAAGATATTGAGCATCTGAAAAAGTTCGATCGATTCAACTTGCTCATGATCGAGCAGCCGTTATGGAACGACGACTTCTACTTCCATGCGCGACTGCAGAAAGAATTGAAAACGCGCATCTGCCTCGATGAGGCGATTCACCACGCCCGGAGCGCTCGAGCTGCCATTGAACTCGGTTCTTGCGGAATCATCAACGTGAAAGTCGGACGTGTCGGTGGTTTCAGCGAAGCGATTGCCGTTCACGATGTAGCGCAGGCAAACAATATTCCGGTTTGGTGTGGCGGCATGTTGGAGAGCGGCATCGGTCGATCGCACAACGTCGCGTTATCAACTCTGCCCAACTTCTCTTTGCCTGGGGATGTGTCTGCGTCTAAGCGTTACTGGAAAGAGGACATCGTTGATCCGGAAGTAGTCGTCTCTCCGAAGGGAACTATCACGATCTCAGACAAACCTGGTCGTGGATACGAGGTAAAGACGGAGCTTGTGGAGCGACTAACTGTACGCAAGAAGATGATTCGCCAAGCTTCAGCTGTAACATCTTCGGTTCGAGCGGCCAGATAGACTTCGAACTTTCCGGGTTCGGAATTCACTTCGCAAAGTCTTACCGGTTCTGGAGTGGCAATCCGGAATCGAGGAATGACACTGTTGTCACATCGCTGGTGAATTTGAACCGAATTCTGCTTTCTCCATCTGTGTTCCCGCTTCGGGAAGTGTAACGCCAGGATTTCACAATGTGGGCAGCCTCGCGCCCGAGCGTTGCGTCGCCGTGTAGCACCTTTACGTCCTTGACTCGTCCTTCCGGTGAGACTATCGCGCGAAGGAGTACTTCTGTATCTCGGACAACCGAGGAGAAGTCGTCCAGCACAGGATGGCTTTCGGGTGGTCCTGCAGGCGGGAGCACCTCTGGAACGATGCTGGCGTGATGTGCCGATATGGAAGTGCGTTTTGGAGCAGAGTGGGGAACAGAAACTGCAATGTCTGGGGTGAATGCCGATTCGTTTGCTGAAGCGTACCTATAAGCAGCGGATTGAAGAGTGGCTCCGCTTGGTCTTAGCGCGTCTTCACCCACAGAGGCTTCTGGAATTTCAGCTTTGTCCCAAACGGGACTGGGGGACGGCAGCGAGCCCACTTGTCGCTGATTCGAGAAAGACTTCTGTGCTTGTGCCTGCTGGGGTTCTACGATTCGAAATCTTAGCGCTCCCTGCATTCGCGGAAGCAGGTGCCTGACCATCAGTTTCGATTTGGAACTGATATGGGCAAGATGTCCACCCCAGTGCGCCTGAGCAACTGAGAAGACCACGGCCACAAAGACGGCTAGTGCAGTAATGGCAATTGCGCTAATCGCAAACGATCGGCTTCGAGCCGGCGCATAAGCTGCTGGTTGTATCGCTGTAACTCTCGAACACGATTTCGTCTCGAACCCTTTTGTTGGTCCTGCCGACAGTTCAATCGTCCCGATTAGCTCTTCGGGATCAATGCGGGTGTTGTCGTCGATTGTTTCGCAATTCAGAATGAGTTGAACCTGACTTGGGCTCAAGACGTGCTGATGCAGATTGGCGAAGTTACGGAAAATCCAGAAGAGACGAAGAGAAGAGAGTCGCGTTGCGCGCAAATATCGAAGCTCCCCGTCAGGAGATTGCGTGCAAACGTACCGACACCCAAGCTGATGGATGCGCATAGGCGTACCTGT
>CAYNPS010000338.1:0-3106 GCA_964399125.1 uncultured Terriglobales bacterium | reverse complement strand
AGCGAACGCAACCTCCAGCTTTCGCTGCGCGCGGAGTTCTAAGCTCGCAACCACGAGGAATGCTGTCATCTGTCCGTCAGTCGCACTTGCGACTGACGGACAGTTGCGCGCTCTTCTCAGAACCGGTGGCAGGACTTACCATCCGCAGACGAGCAATTTGAATTTGCGCGTGTTCCCGTAATCGGATTGCGATTCGGGGAATGCGCGAAAGGCAGAGTTCGGCTCAGAGGGTATTAGGGATGAAGTGCCGACCTGCAGACAGCTTGGAAAGGGCCACATGAAGATCGTTGCTGTAACTGCGTGTCCTACGGGGATCGCGCATACCTATATGGCGGCGGAGCAGTTGGAAAAGACCGCCAAATCGCTAGGACATCAGATCAAGGTCGAAACCCAGGGAGCTATGGGGATCGAGAATGAACTTGGGGACAACGACATTCGCCAGGCGCAGGTCGCAATTTTCGCCGTCGACATCGAAATCGAGAAACGCGAGCGCTTCGGCCAGATGAAGGTGATTCAAGTACCGGTACAGGAAGCCATAAAGAATCCGCTGGCGGTGTTCAAGAGAATCCAGGGCTAGTGGGATGAGTCAGGAAGTTTGCAATCCGGTGGAGTTCAGCTTTGTGTGTCCGCTGCCCAATGGACTCCACGCCAGACCGGCGAGCCAGTTGGCGGAATTCGCCAGCGCCTTCGCCTCCGATCTCTCGCTGAAGAACCTGAGAAACGGAGCTGGAGCAAATCTCAAGAGTACCCTCGCCATTATCTCCGCCGACATTCGCAGCGGCGATGAATGTTCCATCCGCGTGACCGGCTCAGATGAGCAGACCGCAAGCGCAGCGCTTCACGGCTACATCGCCCGGGAGCTGCCGAACAGCGACGAGCCGCTCGTGCAATCTCGGCATCCTCGCCACAGCGCAGCGCTGCCGCGTTCGCTCTCCCTGGCGGCCGGCGATTACCATTTTGGGGTTGCTGTAAGTCCCGGCATTGGCGAAGGCAAAGCGGTTGTCGTCGGCGGCATGAGCTTGCCGCAAGATCTCAACGATGAGAAGGCAGAAGACCCGGGCAGGGAACAGCGGCGAATCGAGCGTGCTCTGGCGACAGTTCGCGAGCGCATCAAAGGCATGCTTGGCCGGTCGATGTCTCCGGCCGAATCGGGAGTTCTCAAGGCACACCTGGCAATCCTCGACGACGTTTCTTTCGCTGACAAAATCCTCGATCTGATTTCCCACGGACGATCTGCGGGGCAGGCTCTGGTTGAAAGCACGCAATTTTTTGTTTCGGTCTTGCAGCAGTCGGATAGTTCGTACATCCGCGACCGCGCCATAGATCTCCAGGAGATTTGTCTCCGGCTCCTGCAGGAGATCTATGGGGCGCGATTCGCTGCTCCTGCAATCGAATTGAAAGAACCGAGCATCGTTGTTGCCGAAACACTCGCGCCACAACAGTTGCTCGGGTTGGATCGTCACTGGTTGAAGGGGCTCGTTCTCGAATACGCGGGTACCACTTCCCACACGGTAATCCTGGCGCGTTCGCTCGGAGTTCCCGCAGTAGTGGGAGTAAAGGACGCCCCCGTCGTTTTCCCTGCTGGGCGGGACCTGGTGGTTGATGCAAACCGCGGATTAATTGTCCCGAACGGCACGGCTGCGGTTCACCGCTTTTATGATCGCGAGCGGCAGGTGTATCAGGGACGGCAAACCGCATTAGCTCGCGACGGATACGGCCAGGCTCTCACGGCTGATGGTCGGCGCATCGAAGTCGCCGCCAACGTGTCTTCGGGCGAAGAGGTGATACTGGCTTTTGCCGGCGGCGCCGAATCCATTGGGCTGTTTCGTACCGAGATGCTCTTCATTGGCCGGGAGCATGCGCCTACAGAAGAAGAACAGTTTGCCATCTATCGCGAGGCCGCGCGCGCTGCGGCTGGCCGGCCGGTAATCATCCGCACGATGGACATCGGCGGCGACAAGCCGGTTCCGCATCTGAACCTGCCGGCCGAGTCCAATCCCTATTTGGGATATCGCGGCGTGCGCATTTACGCCGAACATCGCGATTTGTTCCGCAGCCAACTTCGGGCAATTCTCCGCGCTTCGGCCTTTGGCAAAATTCACCTAATGGCGCCGATGATCTCGACGGTCGAAGAAGTTCTCTGGCTAAAGAATGAGATTGCGGAATTGAAGGAAGAACTACGGGGGAAGAACATCGCCTTCGATAAGACGATACCAATTGGCATCATGATCGAAGTGCCGTCAGTCGCCTTTATTCTCGATCAGCTTTGCGCCGAGTTAGACTTCTTCAGCTTGGGAACAAATGATCTCAACCAGTACTTCCTCGCCGTGGATCGGGACAATGCCAAAGTAGCGGGACTTTCCAGCGTGCACCATCCCAGCTTTCTTCGCTTCCTGAAGTACATTGTCGATCAGGTGCACAAGAACGGCAGGTGGATAGGCATGTGCGGCGAGATGGCCGGCGATCCGCGCAATGTCCCGATTCTCGTCGGCCTTGGACTGGATGAGATCAGCGCGTCGGCGGCACAGATTCCCGAATTGAAACAGAGAATCGCGCGTGTTTCAGTTAACGAATGCCGGCGATTGCTGGCGCAGACGATGGAGTGCTCGCAAGTCAAAGAGGTTGAACGCTTGTTGCAGAATGGGCATGCGCAGGCGGAAGCCATGCCCTTGCTTGACCGCAATCTGGTGATCGTCGATAGCAATAGCGAAAGCAAAGAAGAAGCGATCCGCGAATTGATCGACTCGCTTTACATTGCTGGTCGAACCGATGATCCTGATCGGCTGGAAGAGGTCGTGTGGGCGCGGGAGGCTGCCTACTCGACCGGTCTCGGACACGGCTTCGCCATCCCACACTGCCGCAGCGATGCGATCAATGCGAACTCCGTCGCAGTTTCGAAGCTCAGCAAGCCGCTGGAATGGGGATCGCTCGACGGCGAGGCTGTTCGCGTGGTGATCCTGCTCGCTGTGCGCGAGTCCGATGCGAACAACAGCCATATGCAGGTGCTGGCCAAGCTGGCACGCAAGCTGATGAACGAACCGTTCCGCGAACGGCTGATGCAGTTGGATGCCGCGCCGGATATTCTGGCGTATATTTCGCGCGAGCT
>CAYNPS010000337.1:0-3109 GCA_964399125.1 uncultured Terriglobales bacterium | reverse complement strand
CGACGATGTTTATTTCGAACGCGGCATCAGCAAACTGCACGGATTTCTCACCGAATACTACGTCGATAATTCCAAATATGTGGTGAAGATTCCGCAGAACCTCAATCGCGTCGCAGTACTGATGGAACCGCTCACAGTTGCGGAAAAAGGAATCGCGCAAGCTTACGAGATCCAGCGCCGGCTACGAGTGTGGCAGCCGGAACGCGCGGCGGTGATGGGCGCAGGCAGTATTGGACTCCTCGTTACTCTGGTGCTGCGGCTACGTGGCCTGGCAGTGACTACATTCTCCCTCGCACGGAAACCAAATTTGAATGCAGAACTTGTGGAAGCGCTGGGCGCACGCTACATCTCGACACAAGAGACTCCGGTGCTGGCGGGAGGCAAAGAGTACGGCCCATTCGATCTGATCTTTGAGCCACTGGTTATTCGCCGATGGTATTCGACAGCATGCAGATTCTGGGTAAAAACGGAGTGCTTGTACTTTTGAGCGTCACCGGTGGCAACAGGAGAGTCGAGGTGCCCGCAGACAAGCTCAATCTAGACTTCGTGCTCGGGAATCGGGTCATGGCGGGAACGGTGAATGCCAATCGAGAGCATTTTGAAATGGGGGTTAAAGACATGGCCCAGGCTGAAGCTGAATATCCTGGATGGCTGGACGCCTCCTGACCCACCCGGTTCGAGGACTTGACAACTACAAGGAATTAATCGAAAAGCTCAACAACGCGAAAGGCGCCATCAAGGTCTTTTGTGAAGTTGCGCCATAGTGAAATTTCCGGGCGCTACGCAACAGGAAAAGAAGAGTCGTCGGGCAAAGGAGCCAGTAATGAGTAGTCTCCCAATTGCTGATTATGGATTGCTCTCCGATTGTCATTCGGCGGCACTTGTCAGCCGCACAGGCTCAGTAGACTGGCTCTGTGTTCCTCGATTTGATGCTCCTTCGATCTTTGGTCGCTTGCTGGATGACAAAGCAGGACATTGGTCAATCCATCCTACAGGCGAATTCACCACTGCGCGCCGCTACATCGATCAAACTTTGATTTTGGAAACGACATTCATAGCATCTACTGGAAAGGCGGTCCTGCTTGACGCTCTGGCTGTCGGAAAGAACGAGCGTGGGCACCAACTGGGTGCCGAGGCTCCTCATGCGCTTCTTCGTTCGATTCAGTGCACGGAAGGAGAGATGGCGTTCGAGTCGGAGTTCGTGCCACGTCCCGAATATGGATTGGTCTATCCCTTACTCAGCGAGATCGAGGGGGGTGTGCGCTGTCGTGGCGGGGCATCATTCCTGCTGCTTTCTTCGCCGGTTCCCATTGCGGTAAACGAGAGCACCTGTCGGGCGCGATTCCGTTTGAAAGCAGGCGAAAGCGCATCGTTTGCTCTGCAACACCGTGCGAGCTGGGAGCCAGCCCGTGAGCACTGGGATCAGAATGTAATTAAGAATCGAATTGAGGACACGATAACGGCTTGGCGAAGCTGGTCGAGCCTGCACCAGAATTACCAAGGACCATGGCAGGAATTGGTTCTCCAAAGCGGTCGCATCCTGCAGGGCCTCACTTATTACCCGACCGGCGCGATCGTTGCAGCGGCCACGACATCCCTCCCGGAAACTCCAGGCGGCAGCCGCAACTGGGATTATCGCTTTTGCTGGGTCCGTGACGGCAGCCTGACGCTAGAGGCACTCTGGGTGGCGGCGTGTCCGGATGAGGCGGATAAATTCTTCGATTTCATTACAGGCGCGGCGCTCACCCAAATGCGCCGGGGCATTGATCTTCAAATCATGTTTGGCATCGCAGGCGAGCATGACTTGAGCGAACGCGAACTTCCTCACCTGGCAGGCTGGAGAAACAGTCGACCAGTACGAATTGGCAATGGCGCTTGGAACCAGCGCCAGATTGATGTGTATGGCGAACTTCTGGGATCGGTTTACCTGCTCCGTGACCGCTTGAAATCTCTTGATAGCACAACCCAGGAATTCCTCGCCGATGTGGCCGAGGCAGCGGCTGCTCGCTGGAAAGAAAAAGATCAGGGCATCTGGGAGATGCGTGGAGAACCGCGCCACTTTCTTTATTCCAAGCTGATGTGCTGGGTCGCCTTGGATCGCGCCGTTAAAATGGTTAAGCAGATCAACGCTGAAGATCGAGTCTCTCGGTGGACCGCACTCCGCGATGAAATAAGGAAAGTAATCCTTGAGCAGGGATGGAGTGACCGCGCACAGGCCTTTACCCAGTCATTCGGATCAGACGACCTGGATGCCTCGAACCTGATGATTCCTATTGTCGGATTTCTGCCAGCCGATGATCCACGCGTGCTTTCAACCATCGATGCCATTGCCAAGAATCTCAGTGATGAACACGGATTGATCTTCCGTTATCGCGCTCATGACGGCCTGGCGGGTGACGAGGGGACATTTCTCCTATGCACTTTCTGGCTTTCGCAGGCACAAGCAAAGGCCGGCCAAATTGAGCGAGCCAAAGACACATTCTCCACCGCGATCAGCTTTGCTAATGATTTAGGGATACTCGCCGAGGAAGTTGATCCCAGGACGCGGGAGCTGCTGGGGAATTTTCCACAAGCGTTTAGTCACATTGGTCTGGTCAATGCAGCTTGGACGATTGCTGATGCGGAGCGACGATTACCGGATCGTGGAGAAGATCAGGTCCCCTCGCTGCCCAAGTCGGCCTAAGATGTCAGACCCGCCGGACAGGTTCTTCTACTAAGTTGCGGACAAATTCCGCTCATCTCTGAGCACAAAGGCTTCGCGGTAGATTGGAGACAGCTTTTGCAGCGCAGCGTTGATCGCGCCTCGATTTCTTTTCTTTCTTTGTGGTCGGCCATTCAATGGTCCTGATAGCGAATTTCTTCCAGACTACCCGCTCGTTTGGTCTAGCTGGATGAAAAAATAGGTCTGTTCCGATGTCAGAACTCTGGGGTGGTGCTATGAATAACGGATTCTAGCATTTCGATTATCAAAGAGAAAGGCGAAGCGCTTAAGGCTGTGGGAGTGATTCTGCCGGCTTCAGGGCTAGCGTTCCCGAAAGCTGGAAAAGTGGGCGCGCCGAAAGGACTTCTCCCGAAGATCGATTATTACTCCCGATGCCTGATTGCACCG
>CAYNPS010000336.1:0-3168 GCA_964399125.1 uncultured Terriglobales bacterium | reverse complement strand
ACAAGTCTGGGACCGAGCAGGTCGCTGCCGTACCGGAGCGGCGAGTTGCCGTCTTACCGGTGAAGATTCTCGGCGACGAAGCACAATTGGGATATATCGGCACAGGTATCACCGAAGCTCTCATCGCCAAGCTGTCCCAGTTGAAAGAACTGAACGTGGCGTCGGCTTCTGCTATTCAAAAAGTGAATGCCAGCAGCCCGATTCCCGACATTGCGAAAAGCCTGGGCGTGAGCTATGTAGTGCAGGGAAGCGTGCAGGGGTCTGGTGATGACGTGCTTGTGGTGCTAAACCTACTTGATAGTCAGGGCAAACAGGTGGGTAAGGCCCTTCAGCCGTTCTCCGGAAAGATCCAGGATTTGCTCACGCTCGAAGACAACATGTTCGATGCGCTGCAACCGGCGCTATCTCCCAGTTCGCAACTCGGGGTGGCTTTCCACCCAACCGAGAACACCGCCGCCTACGAGCTGTACCTAAAAGGCCGCAATACCTTTACGCGGGGAGAACTGGACCCGAAAAATGTCCAGACCGCAATCGGTTACTACAATCAGGCGACAAAAGCCGATCCAAACTTCGCCTTGGCTTGGGCTGGTCTCGCCGATGCCTATTTGCGTGTCTATAAGAGCAGCAAAGATCCGAATGCGGCGCAGCAAGCCTTGGCCGCAGCCCAAGCCGCAAACCGAATTACTGGAGCGGACAGTATTCCGGAAGTGCAGTACACGCTGGGAAGCGTTCTGAATGCCAGCGGCAAAACTGCCGAAGCCGTTTCTGTTCTGCATGACGCGTTGAAGCTCGCTCCGAACTCCGACGAGGCTTATCGACGCCTGGGTGACACATATCGGGCGGCTGGCCAGAAAGACGAGGCAATCGCCGCGTACAAAAAAGCAATCGAGCTGAACCCATATTTCTGGTTCAACTACAACCTGTTAGGAACAACCTCGTACCGGTTCGGCATGTACGATGAAGCAGTCGCAGCTTACAAGAAAGTCATCGAATTAGCCCCCGACAATGCAGCCGCATACTCCAATCTGGGGCTGGCGTACTTCAGCCAGAATGCCTGGAAGGAAAGCATCGGCATATATCAAAGGGCATTGTCGCTAAAACCCAATCCAGACACCTATCTGAATCTCGGCAATTCCTATTTCTACCTTCAGGATTACAAAGCGGCCGTCGATAATTACAAGAAAGCCGTGGAGCTCAGTCCCGACGATCAGTTCCTAGTAGGCAATCTTGCTAGCGGTTATTGGTGGGCGGGAGATCGCGTTCAGGCAGTCAAAGCATTCGATGAGGCGATAGCACTAGCTAGCAAGGAACTGCGAGTCAATCCGCGAGACGCTAATGTCCTGGGAAGTTTGGCTCTCTACTATGCTCAGAAGGGTGATGTTTCGAACGGGTTGACCCTGATCAGAAGAGCCCGCGCAATCGACGCGCATAGTGCGGATCTGATTTACTACGATGCTGAGATCAGCTATCTTGCCGGGCAGAAAGAGGCAGCTATCTCTGCGTTTAGGGACGCAGTCAAAAAAGGCTACTCGCTTCAAATAGCAAAGGCGGATCCTTGGTTTAACAAAGCCTTCCAAGACCCCCAGTTCCAGTCGGCTTCATCCATACCTGGTCCGAAGTAGCAATCCACGCGCTCCCAACTGCAGACCCGCAGAGCAGTCGTTTAGCTCTGAGACGCGAATTTTCAGTGGAGAATAGGTTCAAAAGCAAAACGGCCTGATCACGCGGCAGGCCGTTCTTAGTATGCTACATCGTCCCTACAAGCGATCAGTTCTTTGGGCGGAAGACTCGCCGACGCAAGCCGATCACCAAGCCCGTTCCAAGGAGCACCAAGGAGGTGGGTTCCGGTACGTTTGCGGTTGCTACGAAGCTGAGCGCGTTACCGTTCTTATCAAGCCACGCACCGTAACCAGCATTCGGATTGTTTTGGTTTTGGCAGTTCTCACCCTCAGTACCACAAGGGTTGAGGTCAATGATCAGATAGTTACCAACCGCTATCCCTGTGTAGTCGTCCAGTGGATCATTATCCGGGGGAACACATGGATTTCCTGAGTTGCTGTCTGGCGAAGCTCCGGAAAACTCGCACCCACCTCCAAAAAAGAAGATGCTAGCAACTGACTGATCCGGGTTTGCATTCACCATGCACCCGGGTGCAAAGGCTGTGCCCTGGTCAGTTGCGGGTGAATCGCAAAACACATTTGACGCCAGCAGATTGTTCGAGCTGACTTGTAGGAGGATGTTGTCCCAGATGTCCGTGGACGAATTTAGAAAGCAGAACACACCCGTCCCTATAGCGGGGCCCGAATCGATTGCCGAAAAGCTGAAGGTATCCGTGGTTTCCGTCGTCGTGTTGCTCTCGTTGCACAGATTTGGATCCGTTGCTCGACCATGTTGCGCGTGCAGCATGGTGGTGCAGCAGATCAATACAGCGAGACCTGCCAAACTCCTAAGCGTGCGCATGTCTGGGGTCCTCACGTGCACCTTTGCAATTGAGTCCCCAAAAGGGAATAACATCGCGCCGCTTTTCAAGGCATAGAATCAAGAGCTTAGAATGCGCTCAGTAACTTTGCTGTTGAGTTGCCCCTTTTCTTTGCAAAGTGGAGCAGCTTAGCTGCAAAGCTTTGCAGCTGCTCACCTCATTCGCATGAAATCTTCTCGTCCCAACGTCATCTGGCTCATCGTCTCACTTTGTTGGTTCGCAGCGGCTTTTCTTGGCATCACTGGTGTCCTCACCAGTCTCGATCACGCTCCCCTTCGCTCCGGAGCATACCTGCTGGAGGGTCTCGAACTCATGGGACCAGGTATTTTCTTCCTGGCTGCCGGAACCAGCACAGCACTCGGTTTAGCGCTCCTGCGTCGATGGCCCGGTGCTCGCCGTGGCGCAATATTATTGTTCGCACTCTTTGGCGGTGCGGCGATCCCCGCCATATCTTCCGCGGTCGTGGAGTTTCGCTGGCTCTTTATGGTGTCCGAGGGCGCCAAACTCCTCTCGTCCGTCCTTGTCATCTTCTACCTAATGCAGCCAGAAGTTGTTGCGTACTTTCGGCGCTGACACCAGTACGATTTCGTCCGCTGCGGTCGCTGCTGTACCCTGTTTCCCAATGATGAGGACCTTACTCGAAATCTGTTGCGGCTCCATTGATGACGCCATCGAAGCCGAAGCCGGCG
>CAYNPS010000335.1:0-3195 GCA_964399125.1 uncultured Terriglobales bacterium | reverse complement strand
TATATCCCGCGCTCTCCAACACCAATTTCCTGACTTTGAGTGAAAGCTCTTCGTCGTCAACGCAGAGAATCGTCGCAAGGCTTGGCATGGGGGCACCTCAAAAGGCCAGATAAAAGGGCAGAATTGGCAATTTGGAGGGGTCCAGAAGGGCGAAATGAGGGCCAAGCCAAATGTCTACTGACGAGTTTACACCCCACGTGCTGCAGCGATTCGGTTATTAGACCTTAGGGACGGTGATGCCTCCGATTGCAAGACTTGTCCAATTTACACGCCTGCGGCTCGTGTTTCGAAGTTCCTGATGAGTGCATCCAGCTTGCTGCAAAGAGCCTCTGTTGAGGATATTGAAACGACTGCATCCACGCCCTCACGCAATGGCGACTCACGGTGTCCGTCTTGGTCATCGAGGAGTATCACGGGAAGCGAGGCCCGAACCCCTTTCAGAGTCTTCACAACCGACCATTCCTGATCTCGAATGGATCTGGCATCTACCACAGCCGCAGCAACAAACTGAGACACACAGATGGCAACCGCCTGGTCACTCGTCGATGCTGTAATTGCGGAATAGCGTGAGTTTTTCAGGGCGTTCTCAAGTGCCGAAAGGCCTTCTGAGGAGCAAGCCAGGCAGAGGATTCTCACGACTCCCGTCCTTCCCGTAATGGCATCGTTCGCAGGCATTGCTCACCTTCTCTTTGTCGTCAGATGCCGGGCAGCTCTGTGGGACAAGGGAAATTGAACGCCGCAGGTTAGCGGCGCCACTCGCCGTAGATGCAAGTGATCCGTTGTCATTCTCGCTGTTCGGGAAATGCTGTCACGGTGATCCTGCCGTTCAAATAATGCACGCGGAGGTCATATTGACGCGGAGAAAGCGCTCCCATCACTGTGGTGCAGCTTAGTCGCTACCAAAACAGCCAACACCGTCGCTGCGCTCCGAACGTTTCCCGCGATCGTCATGAGCGATTCTTCTACCGGCGGATGTTGCTCCGCCAATCCTTCGAGACGTGTGCTCACGTTGTGAAGTTGATCAACTTCGTCCAGAATCGCTTCAAAAGCCATGATTGCGCCCCTTTCGTTGGGGCTAAGAGGAAGAAGAAGACTTCAGATGGACTGCTTAGTTCAGAGGACCTGAAAGAGGAGAAGGTGTTAACCACCTCACTTACCAGTATACGCCTTCGCCCAGGTCAGTCGTGCAGCACGACGTTGAGAAGTGAACTGTGAACCTCTAACTCACCGTTATAGTCAATGAAACCCAACTTCCTGAATTTGTTCATGAAGAAGCTCACCCGTGAGCGCGTGGTGCCGACCATCTCCGCCAGGGTCTCCTGACTGATCTTGGGAACCACGGTCTCTGGCACACCTTCCTTTCCGAAGCGGGCGAGCAACAGCAGAATCCGAGCTAGCCTCTTCTCGCTGGAGTTAAAGAGCTGGTCAACCAGGTCGGCTTCATATCGGATGTTACGGCCCAACAGATATGCCACAAACATGTCGGACATTGCATGCTCGCGATGAAGGGCGAGCATCATTGCCTTCTTGTCGATTCGCATAAGTTCGCAGTTTGTCACCGCGATGGCCGACCCCATGCGTAGTGGCTGCCCGGCAAGGCCTCCTTCTCCGAAGAAATCGCCCGGATTCAATATGCCAACCGTAGCCTCCTTGCCGTTTTTCGACACGACAGTGAGTCTTACCTTACCCTTTTGGATATAGAACACCGCATCGCAGGCTGCGCCTTGAGCGTAGATCGTTTGCTTACTTTGGAAAGTCACAATCTTGCGGCCCTCACCGATGCTGGTAAGGAACTTCTTCGGATCGAAATCGCGTTTCTTCATCTTGGCTGCATTAACGGGAGTCATGGTCGATTCCTCTTGGATGAAGTCCCTCCGTTGCAGGGATTCTGTGCTGTTTAGGAAGTATGAAGCGATAAAAGGCGGGGACAACATAAGACGGATCATGGCTTATGCTTTCACGTCTTGAGAGGGCAGTCAATGGAGTTGCGAACTGTCATCATTCTTCTACCCTCTACGTGCCCTCTACGCCGAATGGCAGGGCGGTCTCGTTTCCAGCCATACTCTGGTCGGGCGAGGGGCGCGGTGCACGTTAGTTGTTTGCCGCTGCCTGATTGAGTTTCGCCAACATTTCTCGCGCACCCGCAATCGCCTCCTCGCAGGTGTTGAATTTCACAAGGTCAATGATGCCGCTGGATTCCTTGCGCTGAATGATGTAGTACCAGAAAGGCTCCACGCTTGTGTGGTGCAACACATCAGCAGTGTAGCTGCCCAGCTCGATGTGAGTCGGCTCGGGATGGTTGGAATCCGACAATGACTACTCGCTCGCCGCGCAAGGGAGATTAGCCACTCATTCCACTTGTAGATTGATTTACGTGAATGTCCGTTGCGGATTGTGGCCTGGTGCGACCGCGCAGGACCGCGGGGCGTTCGCAGTAACGAGTCTGCTGCCGCCATTGTTCTTTCAACTGCTTGAGTAGCTTTTCTCCATCGGTCCGTCGCTCAGATTCATTTTGCACGGGCATTCTCCTGCATTCTCTTGTTGCGCCATTCCTGCGAGATCGCGTCTTGGGAAAGTCCTACGAGTTTCCTTACAGTCGCGCTGTGCAGTTGTGCTCACTCGTAATCTTGTCCGTGCAAGCAAATATCGACCCGGCTCCATTCCCAGAATGGAAAGAGACATCTCTTAAAGAACACACCGATTCCCGTTGTTTTGATCGCTATATGAAAATGTTGGGACGAGCTGAAGCGATAAGTCCGACACGACGGCAGCTATATAAAAAGCAGTTGACGGGCATGACTTTTGCTCCCGTCCCTTGCTGCCTGAGGACTCCCTTCTTTTGAGCACACCGACAAACTTTTTTCCGCTTCGAAAAATTCTTTGTGAGTTTTTCCTGAAAAATTGCCTTATAGAGGTGACGGAGAAATTCGGGATTGGGCTGTCGGAACAAAATCGATCCGCTGAAGGTCGCCAGGCCGGTAAGACGGATTGGTGTTGAGCCGCCACCCGCGAACCTCCGTCAGGAGTCACGTCTCTATGTCAAAGGAGAACAATTGCCAATGTGTTGTATGTCAGGTTGAGCAGAATCTGCTCGACTCGCTGAGCACACAAACAGCCCGAACCCACTTCCAGGCACTTGCCAGTAACCACCCAATTCTGAGCCACTTCGATTCGCCGGCTGACGTGATCGCGCAA
>CAYNPS010000334.1:0-3260 GCA_964399125.1 uncultured Terriglobales bacterium | reverse complement strand
TTCGAGTCCTACCTGAGGAGCCATTTCTTTCAACGACTTACGAATTCCCGAAACAGAACTTCACCGCATTTCACCGCATTTTGGACGTGCTACGCTTATTGATTATTCCAGCTAAGGATCTTCATTGGCCGCGCTCCGTGGACGTGTCGGATCAAGCCGTATCGCACTGCTGACAGTTACCGTCGAAGAGTTCGAGGGTGTGAGCCAGTTGCTCGGGCTGGAAGAAATCCGCCTGGCGCTCCGACCGCCCTTTCATCTTTACGAAAAGCGCAAATAAAGCTAAGGCTTATGCAAGATCTTAACGGCGCAGCAAAGCCAGCCCTCGATGATGCAGAGCTCAATCATCTAGTCAATTTGTACGAGCAATACTTGGAACGAACTGGTCGGGAGATCTCCATAGATCGAGAATGGAAACTGAAACGGATAGTGACCGACAGTGAGCTGTCAAAACGAATAGAGGGCGCGGACAGCCTTGCACAGGAAGCAGATATGCATCTGCATGAGAGCGAAGAGCACTTCAATTTGGAACTGCCTTCAGCTATCAATCTTATCAACGTTGCCCAAAGTCAATTGTTAGCACGAACGAATCAAATCTACGATCAGTCAGCCGTTAAGGAGCCTCTCAACGTGAACATTGATTGGGGAGACAAGCGAGGAAACCTCCTGGTCTATTTTGATATATGCCAAGCAGAAGCGTTTCCAAGGTATACCGTGCCAATTATTTCGCAGGTCTCGACGATCCAAAGCGCCTCGGTTGTGCCAACGAGCTCCAACACCGGAAACAACTCTACTGCTGGACAGACCGGCACGCCCGGCCAAACGTTGTCTGTTGCTCAAGTGGTTGCCCCTCGCATGGTGGTTGCTGTCCACGACTTTTATAAAGCGACGGTCGCTGCTGCATTCGGTTTGTCTTTCGTGAGAGACCGATCCATTGAGTCGAGGTTGATCACGAGTGGACAGGCAATTGACGGGTCATCCTGTTCGACGTCTACGCCGTGCTCTCAACAATTTGTTGACGTGGGAAGCTACGTGGCTTCACTCGTCGTTGGGGTAAATTATTACCTCAGTAAAAAGGGACATGACACCTACCCAGGGGCAGTCAATAGGTTTAATCAGAAGTTAGGAGTCTACGGAGGGCTTTCGGCGACAAGGCTCAACAGCTATTTTCTTGGCTTAGGCTACGAGCCGGTTGAAGCACTACAACTCATGGGTGGCGTTAATTTCGCCTCCCAAAATGCTATATCAAGCCAATTCAATCCAAGCAGCGTATACGCCGGAACCCCCTCCTTCAGCGGTGCTTCCAGTTGGGGCACAGATGGATTTGTTGGGATTGGCTTTAACCTATCCATTTTCCGTAAGATCTTTGGGTCGGTCACTCAGCTCGGAACCAAGGTGACCGGAACTGGAAGCTGACGTTGATGATGATTTAGCAGATCCGCAAGTGCTGCCGATTAGCCAGCGCAAGCGTCAGCCGACGTGAGCATATCCGAAGGAGTACGCAGAAGAATGGGCATCGTACCGAATCTGACAGTCGATCAACGCGGATTGCATGAGGCTGCTCATGCCGTTGCGGCTGTGGAAGCCATGATGGTTGGAATTACAGTTCGATTAGTCCATGGGCGCTCGCGAAGAAATGTCATCACAGATGCAGACATCACGTACTCGTGCCCTCAGTTGCATGAGGAACCTCTATGGGGGACGTTACGGCGGCGCCTATTTGTGGTTCTCGCTGGCCCCGCCTGGGAGGCGTTCATGAGCGTAAAAGCTACGGGTTGCCAAGCAGAACTCGAGAAGCAACGGGATGACCGCTTAGCGGCCTTGAGCATCGTTCGTCAACTCGTAAGCTCCGGGATTAAGGGCGACGATCTTAAGCATATGGTTGCCGAAGCATGGGCAGCGGCATTGGAACTAATGACGAAGTCGAATCAACAGATCATGGCTATAAGCAGATAGCTTGAGAGATCGAATCAGCTCAACGATTCACAGATACGCGTAATTTACGCTAACGCCAGTTTTATATCGGGGCTGGGCGGCGGAAGTGTCTGAGCAAATAACGTTGGCTGTGCACATGGAGGCCGAGGGCAGGGCGGACTTGTATTCTCGAGGTTTTCACAGCAATGACCAGATGTCCGGGCCAATTTCAACTGCTCTTAAACGCAGAGGTTTGCACTACAACTCACTGTTCGTCTGCATTGCAGTGTATTCAGGGTTTGAAGATCCACATGATGAGAGGGGGCCTGCATATAAGGCCTTTGGTCCGCCAGTGATTCTGAAAGAGTCTGTGTTCGGAGAACTGAAGATCGCGTGTGCCATGGACTTCCAGAACGCCATTTCGAATCGACGCGATGTTGCGAAAGTGTTCCGCAATCTGATTGGCAAATCACCGGCAGAAATTCAGGAAGAGCTCAGGCACCTCATCTCTTTGCGGCCTTCCAACACCTGGACCGAGGCGAGAATCTACCGCGAACTTGTCCCGGCCGATATCTCCAAAGACCGATACAAATCCGATATCAGCTTCTGAACAATGAAGCCCAAAGATTTAGAACAAGGAACTCGCAGGACTGTCTTTAACGACGAGCAGCTACACAAGATACTCAGCGACACGGATCGTAATCTACGGGGAGATCGCGGTAGTGTGCGAGCGCGTCCGATGTGTACTATTCCGAAGTTTCGGAAGCGGCTGGATATCCAGAATTGATCGAGCTGAAATTCGGCGGTCCAGTGTTCGCTCGGCGCGCGATACCGTACCGAATTGATCGGCTGAGATGGTGGGGAATGTTGCAAAGAAAGTAAGGCGAGAATCTTACGACCACACTAACCGAACGGCGAATTGCCGTCTTTCGCCGAGTTCGCGGAGCAACCGGCAGCGGAGGAGCAGTTGTTCTGACTTCATCTTCAAATCTGGTCGGTGAGAACCAATGGAGCTCCGGCACGTATGACCCGGGCGTAAGCTCGATGCGGACACTTGAATTGGCGAAGCCTCTCTGTAGCGGTGCGCAAGCCCCTTTGCACTTCCGTCGCTCGCACACGGACGAACCGAATCGGCCTGTTTGGCGGTGAGCTTATCCCGCTTTTCGAACTGACTCCAGGTTGAAATCTCGCCTCTAGTAGCGCGTAACGCTGCTTAACGGGTACTGGCCGTTGGTACCAGAAGTTGCGAATAAACAAGGGGATGTATCCCGATATCTTTCTTAACAGGTCCTTGGCGACAGAGGTTCTGCCCAACATGCGTCTCCAAACTGTTCCGAACATTCCCAACG
>CAYNPS010000333.1:0-3276 GCA_964399125.1 uncultured Terriglobales bacterium | reverse complement strand
ACGCGAGCATCTCGGCCGCGTGCTCAATTTCACGCGCAGCCTTGAGCTGGGGAACGGTCGGCTCAGGGCAGCGCACAGTGGTCATCCCGGGGATTACGTCGCCTGGCTGTCCTTCGGGACAGCGGTTTTCGGTGTTATTTTGCTGTGGCTGCTCCATTAACGATCAGGTGCTTGACTGCGAAGCATGATCGCTGGAGTCAACGTGCGGGCGTTCCACTCTTGTTCTTCAGAAAGAGCTCATCGGTGTTCCATAGCGCGTAAGGCTCGAGCACACCCGGATTAAAGTTGCCTACGTCGTTCCTGGCGCCTACAAGAACGTCGGGTGTGGCGAGAAAAATCACTGGCAAATTTTCGGCAATCAGTTGCTGTACGCGATCGTAGAGTTGTTTGCGACGGCGATAGTCCATCGTGACCATCTGCTGATTCATCAGGCGATCAATCTCCGCTTCCCAATCTGTTGCCGGACGAGTTTCGTGCAGGTTCCAAACATGCGTTGGGCCATTCGACAGCCACACATTCATTGCCACATTGGGATCGGCATCGCCTCCTCCCAAGCCCAGAATGCAAGCCTCGTAGTTGTTGCTCTGGAAGACCCGGTCGATGACCGCGCGAAACTCCAGCGGTATAGGATGTACGCTCATCCCGAGCTGTGCGAGGTCGTCGGCGATAATCGTGGCCATCTTCACGCGTTGAGCATTCGACGAGCTGGTGATAATCGTGAATTCGACCTGCTTGCCTTCCCGGTCGAGGAGCTTGCCCTCGCCATTCCATAAGAATCCTGCCGACTTCAAAAGCTCTCGCGAATGTTCAATCGAGCGCGCGGGATGAGGCAGAGCGGCGTTTACCCACCGCTTATCAGAGGGAGTTTCGTTGCCCCACAGCGCCGAGCCGTGTCCCTGGTATGTCAGACGAACGATGCTGTCACGATCGATCGCTGATGAAACCGCCTGGCGAAACTTCAGATCGCGAAACCAATTTTGCTCGCGTCTAATCTCAGGTAGCTGACCGGCTGGAAGATCGTTGAGGTTGAACACCAGGAAGTTGAATTCCAGACTGGGACCGAGGTCCTCGACGTGATACCCGCGGGCATCCTGGTCCTTAGCCAGCAGTCTGAAGTCGTCTGTTCCAAAACGGTTGATGATTTGGCTTTCGCCGGTCTGGAAGTGGATGACCTGCGCATCCTCTGTTCCGACAAATGGAAAAACAAGTTCATCAACGTAAGGTAGGCGGCTTTGGTTGTGATCCACCTTCCAATAATAAGGATTACGCTCGAGCACAATACGCTGGCCCGGAATGTATCTCTTCAGCCGAAATGGTCCCAACCCCGCAATCTGCGTAGGGGAAGTATTGAGCGTCCACAACTCTGCAAACTTGCCTTGGTCGTACGCCTTCTCGAGAAGGTGTCGCGGAAGAATTGCCAGGCTGTCAAAAATTCGTTCTGCTGCGGCGTAGGGCTGATCCAGATCGAAGCGCACTGTGTAAGGGTCGATCTTGCTAACCGATAGCGGCTTGCCATTGATGATTAGTAGATCGCGTTGAGGCGAGTGCACCTTTTCGTCCAGATACACCTTGAACGTGAATAGCACATCATCGGCATCAAAGGGTTGGCCGTCGGAAAATCGCACGCCACGCCGCAGTTTCAAAGTGAACCTGCGTCCATCGGAAGAAATCTTCCACGAGCTTGCCAGCGCAGGCTCTGTTTTCTGTGTAACGCGATTGATATGGATGAGATCGGCCATCATGCAGCCAATCACGTCGCGGGAGGGGACATCGAATGCCAACACCGGATTCATCGTCTTCGGTTCCGCTCTCTGCGCTATGACGAGCGTGCCGCCATGAACTCCGGAGGAGAGGGTAGCGGTTTCCACTTCTTCCCCTTTTGGAATCGGCTGGGGAGCCGGGGATTCGGCGGCAATCCCAAACGCGCAAAAACAAAGCACGCATATTCCGAGTACAGCTCGGCGGCTTCTAGACACCAACGGATTGCACCCTCTTCTGTAAAGAGTTCAGGAGAAGAAAATAACTGAACGACACGCAAGTCAGCCCAATCACCGGCGCAAACATCGACCAATATGACGTAATCACATGATAATTCTGCAGCTTGGACAACGTGGAGCCGGCCGCCCTCGGCCGGGTGTTTGGTGGAGACTCACCGAAGCTGGGCCATGACGAAAAGAACTGGATTGGAACGAAAGGCTTTTCGCCTGTTGGAAGAAAACCCGGCCGGGGGCGGCCGGCTCCACGCAAAAGCAAAAGGAGACTCGCGTCTCCTTTTGCTCCTAACTGGAACTCGATCTAGTGACGGCCTCCGCCACCGCCTCCGCCGCGAGGTCCGCCACGACGATGATGACGACGTCCTCTGCCGCCGCGTCCGCCGCCTCCACCTTCGCGACGACCCTGACCGCCACCTCCGCCTTGTCCAGCGTGTGCGGGCTCGCCTTCGGCGCGATTGAAGTTTGGTTCGCCTTCGTCTTCGGTGAAGTCGGCGCCGCCTTCGATTGTGATGCTCTCTCCACCACCGTTGGGACTCACAGGCTCTGGATGATGGCCATCGCCATCATGGGTGGGAGTGGCTCCGCCCGCTGCTGAGCCGGCCATCTTCGCGCGCTGCTCTCTGAGGATCGCCTTGCGCGAGAGCTTAATGCGATTGCCTTCAATCGCCAGAACCTTTACCAGGATTTGATCGCCTTCATGCAGTTCGTCGCGAACGTCTTTAATGCGATGCTCTGCGATTTCGCTGATGTGGAGCAGCCCGTCGGTACCCGGGAAGAGTTCGACGAAGGCTCCAAAGTCGGCGAGGCGCACGACCTTGCCGAGATAAGTCTTTCCCACTTCGGGAGTCGCGGTGATATCGCCGATAATCTGCAGCGCCTTGCTCATGGCTGCCTCGTCGCTTGAAGCAACGTTTACGCGGCCCGAGTCTTCGACATCGATCTTCACTCCGGTCTGCTCGACGATGCCGCGAATCACCTTGCCACCGGGGCCGATGAGATCGCGTATCTTGTCCACAGGAATCTGCAGTGTGTGAATGCGTGGCGCAAACTTTGAGACTGCAGTCCGCGGTTCAGGCAACGCTTCCTGCATCTTCTCGAGGATGAACAGCCGTCCCTGCCGCGCTTGTTCGAGAGCCTCGCGCATGATTTGGCCGGTGATGCCGGGGATCTTTATATCCATCTGCAAGGCAGTAATTCCCTGTCGCGTGCCGGCGACCTTGAAGTCCATGTCGCCGTAGTGATCTTCCGCTCCCGCGATGTCGGTGAGGATCGCGTAGTCGTC
>CAYNPS010000332.1:0-3288 GCA_964399125.1 uncultured Terriglobales bacterium | reverse complement strand
GCTCCAGGCCAATGATGCCAGATACGGATCGCTGATCCAGGTGAAGAGGTTATTGAACAGAATGTTTTTGATCGATACCCCATGAATCAGGTGCTTATGCAGCGCCGTCTCAGCAAAGCTGGCGAGAAAATAAATTCCAAGAGGATTCACGCCGAAGACTACAAAGGGCAAGCTCCAGCGTTTCCATCCGCGCATATCGACCATCCAGTAACAAAGGGCAAAGACAAAGAGCGCAAACCCCGCCGTGAACAAAACGTAGGAGCTGGTCCAAATCATCTTGTTAATGGGAAACCACAGGTTCCAGATCTCGCCCGCGATAATTCCGACGGCGCTGGCGGCGAAGAGCCCTGCCAGTTTCTGCAGCGGACTTTTAGTTGACCGCATCCATTCCCCGGTAAACACACCAAGCAAACAAGTCGCGATGGCGGGAATGGTGCTGAGAATTCCCTCGGGATCGAAGCGATGCGCGATCCAGAGATGGTTGTAGATCAAGCTGCGATCGATATAACCAACCAGGTTGCCGTCCATTGTAAGAACGCCTGCGCCGATGCCGGGCACAGGTACGCGCGTGAGCAGCAGCCAATAACCGATCAACAGTGCTGCGGTAATTACCACTCTCGTCACGCGTCCGGTGTAGAGAAGCAAAGCCGATGCGATCAAATAAACAACCGAAATCCTCTGTAGCACTCCCGGGATGCGTGCCGTGTGCACATCGAACTTGGGATACGCATACAAGAAAAGGCCAAGCGCAAAAATGATTGCACTGCGCTTAAGAACGTGGAGAAGCAACTGCTTACGCGTTTGCCCGCGAGCGGTTCGTGAACTGAACGAAAAGACCATCGAGACGCCAACGATAAATAAGAAGAAGGGAAAGATCAGATCGGTGGGCGTCCAGCCATTCCATTTGGCATGCTCGAGCGGCCAATAAGTGTGTGCCCAATCGCCGGCATTGTTCACCAGGATCATGGCCGCAATGGTCATGCCACGGAAGACATCGAGCGAGGTAAGACGCGTGGCGACAGATTTAGCGGCCACGGTCTCCACCGTGGTCTTTGGCATCGTGATAACCGTTGATGGCATGCTAACCTCCACTGACACGTGATCCGCTCAATTCTTTCCGGCTTGCACCCACTGCTCATACCTGCGCCGGTACTCAGCCTTGTAATCCTTCACGGCGTTCTCATATTTCAGAGCCGGAGCGTCTGCTTTCTTTTGCCAGGCAATTTGAACTATCCGCGAGTTGGCCGGCAGCAACACAGTATTATCTGACACGCTGAGCTTCTTCCCATCCGCAGTGACGCTGGTAACATTCACGAACCAAGGCAAATGGACCACGATCTGCTGAGGAGCATCTCTGAATTTATTGTTTAACTGTAGAGTCGCTCCGCGGTCGCCGAAGCGCAAATCGAAATTCACTTCGCCGAAGTTTGTCGGAGCGCGCTTCACCCTAATCGCCTCCCCCGCCCTTACCCACTCGGGAGAGAGTACAGACAGCAGGTGCAAACGTCTGTCCTGCTCCTCACGAACCAGCATATTCCTCAGCGCGACGCGGAACTTCGCCGCGAACCATCCATGGGGTGAGAGGTTCTGTGCAAAGTCCCGCGTGCTCCAGGGCAGAATGCAATATTCAAAGCCCGCATGCGTGGAGCTGGTGTGGAGCAGCAGGGCATAAAGCTCCTGCACGGCGAGCTGCTGATCTCCACGGATTGTCTCCGTCTCCGTGTTCTTCATCGTTAGATAATGATGCAACCAGCGGCCTCCGCCATAAGTCATGATGCCTTCCTGGTACTTCGCGCGGGTGGCGTTGAGCGTAGCAGTAACCATCGGATCCTGCGGATCGAGAATCTGCTCAGGATAGACCCCGAGCATGTTTCCCCAATCCTCTCCGCCGCTCACATCCAATCCCGGAGGCATGTAGCCGCCGCTGTTGGCGGTTGCCTTCTCCAGCGCCGCGCCGAAGGCGGCCTTGAAGTCATCATATTCGGCCTGATACGCCTGCGCGTCTTGCTGGCGGCCCAGGGCCTGAGCAAGCACGATTGCATTTTTCAAGCCGGCAAGCGCCCAGAAATTGTGGCCGGTCACGTGACCGGTGACATTTTCGTTGTCGCCGGGAGAAGTTGAAGGCATCAGGTGTAAAGGATCATTGCGTCGCGCCTGCTGCAGCCAGGCAACGGCCTTCTGCACTGCGGGATATACGTTGCGCGCGAAATCCAGATCTTTAGTGATGCGATAGTGCTGGCCGTAGGCCCACATCACCTGTCCCCAGCCGTCGAACTGCCCACCTTGAGAAACGAAATTGCCGTCAGGCTGCTGCCATCCAGCGAAGAAGTCGAGCGCCTGACGCGCGATGTCGGGATAACCTGAGACGTCGTACATCCTGACAATGTAAGAAGAGTCCCGCAGCCAGAAAGCATGATAGTGAAATTTATTGACCGTCTGGATGTAGTCGTTGCCGACTTTGTCTCGCGCAATCAAGTCATAGATCAGATTCGCGCGAAATGTGTCGTTGACCTTTTGCTCAGGGACCGTGATCTCGATTCCTCGCCCGAGTAGCGAGTCCCAAAACTGAACTGTGCGATTCAGATAATCGTCGAATTTCGCCGCGCGCAGCGCGGTCAAACCGCCAGAATCGGGAGCGAGAGGTTCTAAAGGCATCCGAAATTCGAGCGTCTGCTCCGCTCCCGCCTGGAGCGGCAGATCATAGCGAACGATGCCGACGGGAGTAGTGGGCAGAACATGGAGCTTGCGCGTTTGATTGTTGGGAATGCCGTTGTGCGAATCTTTGAGGGTGAGGCTGCGAACCGGGGCAGGGGAGGTCGGGAACAGGAACATCACCTTGCCGTCGCGTAGCAAGGCATCATCAGAGAATCCATATTCCCAGTCTGGATTCCACTCCACTCCGAGCTGCGAGTATTGCCCCACCCGTTTCGGAACCGCCGGACGATGAAAGCGATTGTCGCCTGTTCCTCCAGGCATGTTGGATTCGTTCGTATAGCGCATGCCCACAGCAAAACAGGCGGTAGACGGCGAGGTTCCGCGATTCACCATGCGCACGCGGATGAAGTTCATCACATCCGATTCCGGCTTGCCGTCGAGCGTCGCCGCGAAGGCAGTCACGTTGTATTCGATATTGTGGTCGCGATAGGTGTACTGATTGATCGGCAAATATCCGTGGTAGAGCGTTTTCCCGCGTTGCTTCAGCGGAACAGGCGGATTGCCGGTAAAGAACATCAGTTCTCCAAAACCGGTGTAGAAGTAACCTTCGGGCGAGACCAGCGTTCCCGCGCG
>CAYNPS010000331.1:0-3309 GCA_964399125.1 uncultured Terriglobales bacterium | reverse complement strand
GTTTTCAAATGGTGGAGATGAGGAGACTCGAACTCCTGACCCCTTACATGCGAAGAATGAACCGCTTGCTTTCTCGATCCGCGAATTTCACGAAAAGCGCGTAGTTACAGGGGTTTTCTGCACTTCCCAGTCCACCACGATCCGACAAAATCCGCCTGATTCCCCGAGATAGGTCGTCAATTGGTCGTCAGCCGTTGGCGCCTTAGGCTGACGTGCTGAAACCCTCATCCAACCGCCGTTGCCTTTTCAGCTCTCAACTCTAGGCAAACTGGCCGCTCTGTAGGTATTGACGCTCCTCAGGTCCGCTCGGCAACAGCTACGCCCTGCGACGACGTTTGCGGACCGTCTTGCGCTTGCGTGTTGAGCTCTTCCGCTGCGTCCTCGGTATCGTTCCGCGCTCGAGAAGGTCGGCGAAGCGCTCCCAGCTGAACCGCTTGAAGTTTACGGAATTACGGGCGGGAGTCCAGTCCACAGTTCCTTTGCTGAGTCGAAGCGTGCCGATTTTGGTTCCATCGGAATACGCATGGCAGGTCACATCCACATTGCCTAGCGTCTGCGCAGGGATGTCGAAGTCGATCGTATGCTGGGCCACGTCAATCCTTTCATCTGCAGAGAGCGATCTGCGTTCACATAGCAGGTCGTTATGGCGAAGTCCGTTGGTTGATTCGTGCCTCGAGCTCAGCAATGCGTTCCCATATTTCATCGAACGTCGGGACGTCGCCGAACAACATCGGAAGCATTTGTTCGTAGTCGGCTGCGATTACGCTCTTGCGGAATTCGGGAGGCGATAACCTTAGTGTGCCCGGCTTGGCAAGATCATAGCGAGCGCGGGCCGAGGCGAAAAAAACACTTTTGAAGCGCGCGACTGCCGCAAGCAGGTCAGTATTTTGTATTGCGGCGTTGCCGATATCCGATGGAGCGAGCAGAGCGAGATCGTAGTAGTGCCGAGAATAGCGGGCTGGAAAAGGCAAGCTTTCGTCACGGTGAGCTATCTCGTGGAGCAGCGTAGCTTTTTCCCAAAAGGTTCGCTGTGGATCCAGGACGTGAACGTCTATGCTACCGGTCACAGCATCTAAGGCGTTTACAACGTAAGGGCTTATGGAAATGTCTTCAGCCGGCCAGCTATCGGCATGCCCAAACTCGATTAAAACATCTGGTTTTACGTAACCGATCTCGCCGCTTTGTGCTGTCGGATATTGAAAACGCAGGGTTGCTGCTTCGTCCGATACAATGGCCCAATCACCGTTCAACTTGCCGTTGATTTTCGTTCGGAGCGCCGGGAGCAATGCCTCAAGCACATAGTTCCGAACTTTCTCGCGAATCTCAAGGACTCGCCGTTTCGCTTCTTTCAGTGAAGGTGCTTCGTAGAAATAGGCATCATCACCAAAGCCAAGCGTCGCACGGCCTATGGAGATGTCAATGTCCTCGGAAAATCGTTGAATCGCTCCGAAGCCTTTTGAAAGCGACGTGCCTCCCTTAAAAGTAAAAGGGCCGAGTTGCGGCGATAGCGCGAATAGATGTTCTAAAAGCCAGACAACCCAAAAATCCTTTTCGGCGATCAATTCGCTAAGGCCTAACTCTGTCGCAGCCGCTACGATGTACTCACGGCGTTCCTCAAGGGCGAGTAGCGCCAAGTCCTGGAAGATCATTCTTCGACAACGCGACGAATGTGTTGCTGCATCCAGACGGGTGCGTCGCCGATGTGCTTACGCAGCGTCGCGCGATCACGGTCCGAGATGGCGGCGCGAATCGTGTTGATGGTCTTCTCCGTTATGCGCTCGCGCCCGACAGCGCTCAGGGCTTCGATAATGAGCTGAACGATGTATTCCTTAGCGCGAAAACGACGCGCCGGAGCATGCTTCAATCGAATCAGGCGTTTACCGATCGAGATCGTCCGACTCGGGCCGGCGGTTTTGAATTCGAGCTTTGCTGGGACCTGTTCCGATAGGTGCAGGGCATTCAAGGCGGAGGCGCCGCTTGGAATGACTGGCATGCCAATACTCCGCTGAACGGCCGCAGCGACGTCCTCCGTATAGGGAGCTAAGGGACCAAGTTCGGGGTGCAATTTGGGCCGGCTGAATAATCCGCGGCTTACGCGTTGAAGCTCACCGCTACGAACCATGCGCGAAATGACCTGATCCACCAGATCCCTTGAGGCGCCCGGGGTGCGATTGAGAATATCGCTGGTCGTGAAGACCGACGCTTTGCTCGACCGGATGGAGCGTCGGACTTGCTCGGAGATTGAAGTGTGAGCCATCTGTCAGAAAATATAGACGTTTTTCTGACAGGAAGCAAGGGGCATGCTGTCAGAAAAACATAGCAGTTTTCTGACAGAACCTATTTTCGCCAGCGCAGTTGGCTGCTAGGCAAGATAATCAACCTAACCAAGCCCCTTGACACTGGTGGTACCCTGGAATACTTGCCCGTCGGCCGGTTGTAATCTAGCGATCCGAGGCGGTCAGAGCATGCCTTCCGAAAGAAACGAGCGGGTTAGATGAGTCGTCTAGAGGACCTTAAAGAGAACGCGACCGTTCGTGGGATCTTACCAAACGGTCTAGTTACCGTTGTCACCACGAAGTGGCACGGTTCTGCAGCGTTGGAGCTCACGTATAAGAACGCGGAAGGCAAGCTCGCAAACGAGCTGCTTTACCGCGATGATGAGCTGCGCGTCGAAGTCGTTGAAGAAGGACGCCCTTGGAGCTTCGATGGCGACGGTGCTCTCTTTCGACTTGTCGCGGAAGCGCAACGTATCCGCCTCGCGCATCTTTTTGACCCGGTTCTCGCAGTACATACCTCCGACGTAGAGCCGTTGCCGCACCAGATCACAGCCGTGTACGATTCGATGCTGTCGCGGCAGCCACTGCGTTTTCTACTGGCGGACGACCCGGGCGCTGGCAAGACGATCATGGCCGGCCTGCTCATCAAAGAGTTGATAGCACGCGGCGATTTACAACGATGCCTCATCGTATGCCCAGGAAGTCTAGCGGAGCAATGGCAGGACGAACTCTATCGGCGTTTTCATCTGCCCTTCGAAATCCTGACGAACGATAAACTGGAAGCCGCGAGAACCGGCAACTGGTTCCTCGAGAACAACCTGGTTATCGCGCGCCTCGATAAGCTTTCGCGCGATGACGATGTTCAAGCGAAGCTGCAAGCTCCAGATTGCCGATGGGACCTCATCGTCTGCGATGAAGCGCACAAGATGTCGGCGACATTCTTTGGTGGCGAAGTCAAATACACGAAGCGTTATAGGCTCGGACAGATGCTCTCGACGCTAACGCGTCATTTTCTTCTGATGACGGCGACGCC
>CAYNPS010000330.1:0-3356 GCA_964399125.1 uncultured Terriglobales bacterium | reverse complement strand
CGACTAAAGAGGCCGTATGCGAGGGTGAGGATGAGTGAGTCGAAATGGACGCCCGCGTGGCCGCTTCAGTGCTGGCTATTGCTGCGCTGATTATCAAAGGGATATGGGGGATTTGAGATGAAAGCGGACGAATTGAAACGCCAGTGGAAGAGCGCATGCGAGTACGTCTCCAAGTACGGTCAACCTGAGCCGCATCTTCGCAGCGTTGGGAAACTCCACAGGGTAGATGTCGAAACCGAGATTTGCCACCAGGACAGCCCGAGCGCGCAGAACTACTGGAAAGACCTGAATTTCGATGCAGCGCTCGATGAAGTGATCAAAGCGCGCTTCCGGGAACTGGCGAAAGCCGCACTTGAAGTGATGGAAGAACGATACAAGGCCGCGCTCGTTGCCGAGAAGGACCAACTCCTGGCGCGACTCGCTGAAATCGAAGCCATTGAGGAGGCGCGATGATCCCGAAGAACACTGATCTTCGTTTGGTCGAAACCGGACTGACCGAAGACGAGCGAATCGCCGCGATCAACGAATCGAAGCGCCTGCAGGCTATTCGGGCGCTCGGCAATCGCTGGCTGTTGGCACCGGACTATTGCGGTCACTATCGCCCCGAGCTGATGCCGGCAAAGGAGGTGGCATGAACGATGAACATGAACTTCGCGTACACCGGTTTGAGGCTATCGGCCTAGACCCGATCACGGTCTACGTGGAACAGTTCCGCCCCGGCGCGGGCCGTATGACGGTGCAGTGCTACGCGCGGGCATGGACTGGATTCTGGGGCTCGCACGGCGCCGAGGCACCGCTGGAAGACTTCGTGCCAGAGGCGACGCTGAGTACATCGCAAACGGACTCATATGGGGAATCAACGATCTGATCCTCAAGCGCCGCGAGAAAGACAATCACGCGTACGTAGTGCGGATTGTGCGAGCAATTCAGGCGCACTTCCGGCAAGCACTGATGGAGGAAGCATGAGCGAGCCGAGATCGGTGGTTGTGGTGGCACTGATAGCGGTATGCATGGACTACGCATATCGAATCGATCAACAGGATAGCGCCGCGCTCGCATGGTCGATGGCGGCGAACCGATAGCAGTAGCCCCGCCGTATGGAACCTAGGCCAGAAGGCAAAGCCGGGGAACGGGCGCCGGCACTAATTCGAAGGTGAGTCTCGATGGCGCACGATCCGGGATGGATCGCCGAGGACACTTTACAAGCATATGAGGAGTTATCTATGGGAATGCTGAAACCCGCAACCAACAAACACGCCTACGCCAAGGTAGGCATTTACGGACCAGCTGGTAGCGGCAAGACACGCACTGCCGCCGAGATTTCCGTCGGCCTGCACAAGTTCGCCAAGTGCGATAAGCCGGTAGGAATGTTCGACACCGAGCCAGCAGCTTCATACATCAAGCCGCTGTTCGATGCGGCCGGCATTGAGTTTCTTGTCTATGACGAGAGCCGCGCGCTGAAAGACCTGATGGCTTTCATGGACGAAGCTGAGAAGGAATGCTCGATCGTTATCGTCGATTCGATCACACACGTGTGGCGCGATGCTCAGGAGTCTTATCTCGCCAAGATCAATGAAGGACTGAGGAAGAAGGGACGCAAACCGATCTACGGGCTGGAATTCCATCACTGGCGCCCGATCAAGTCGGCATGGGCTGAGTTTACCGACCGGTTCCTATCGTCGAAGCTGCACATGATCATCTGCGGGCGAGCTGGCGCGATCTACACATACCAGGAGAACGCCGAGACTGGAAAGAAGGAACTCGTCACTGACGGTTCGCGCATGGCAACCGAAAAGGAACTCGGCTATGAGCCTAGCTTACTCGTTGAGATGCAAAGAAAGCGCGAAGACGGCAAGACGATCAACCGTGCGCTCATCGAAAAGGATCGGTCTGACCGTATCAACGGTTTCGAGCTCGACTTCCCGACGTTCGAATCGTTCAAGCCGCACTTCGCGTTTTTGAACATCGGCGGCGAGCACTTCGGCAGCATGGATCAGAGAGACAGCAAGGATATGTACCAAGAGGACGGCTCCGATTCGTGGACATGGGAGCAGCGCCAAAGGACTATCTACAGCGAGGAAATCGCCGAACTCTTGAAGAAGCACTTCCCCTCTCAGTCCGCCGAGGATAAATCCAAACGGGCGGAATGGCTCGAGAAAACGTTCAACACGCGTAGCTGGACGAAGGTCGAGAACACACAGAGCGACGCGCTGAAAGAAGGATTGGAACAGCTTCGGTTTCACCTGGAACCGCCGCCGGCCGACACGGAATTCGAGGATGCGCCCGCGTTTGATAATCCTCCTTCCGAGGCCGCCTAACCCCGCGCGCACCCAGCGGCTCAAGTGGCGAAGGGTGCGCCCCAATACCCCCCCCGCTTTGTGGGCGGCAACCTACAGGACAGAAAATGAATATCGACCTTACCCAAATCGCAAAACCTAAGTTCGAACTTAACAAGCCGTTGTATCGGAGGCATGCTCCGTATGGCAGCGTTTCGAGCGTCAGCATTTTCACGCCGCTTCGCTCGGAGATCGTCATCCGGCGCATGTGGAAGACGCCGGGAGCTTTCAGTAATCAGGGCCCAAGAGAGGAAGCGTATGTAGAGATTCGATATTTTGCATCGATCGACGCGGGCACTGGCGAAGGAGTTCCGGAAAGCGATCTATTCGCAACGCCGGATGCAGCGTTCTCGTCCAAGTGAGGACACCCCAATGACCAACACAAACCGCGAGCCGCTATACCTCGCCGCCATCAACTGCCCGCACGAGATCGACCATAACCGTATCGTGCTGCACTACGACGACGCGCAGCCGGGGAATAACGCGCTTGCACAGCTTGATGATCGACTTGCCAAAGCCGCGCATCAAGTGCCGCCCGGATTCGCGCTCGTGCCGATCAAGGTCGATAACGCGATGATCGATGCTGCCAACAACGTACCGAGCGGCATCGCTGGCTCTCCGCCTCACTGGCAATGGGTATGGGACGCCATGCTCGCCGCCGCCCCCACGCCCCTCGCCCCACCGTCCGAGTCTCCCGCGCGTGACGTGACTTACAGCGTCGTCGATGGTCCGCAGGGATCGGTCAAGGTGCCGATCCAATTGCTAATCCGAGCCGAGTTCGAACTGACGCATAGCGAACGCCGTGGCGACATCGACCTGAATCTCCTGCCGGAACTGCGCACCTTCATCAACGATCACGGTGCATCGACCGCTGTCGAGTCTCCCGCCGTTGCGGCGCTGAGGGATGACGCGATTGACGCAGTATCAAAGGCGCTTCGCCGCGCATGGCAACTAGGACAGACCTCCTCGTCCTCGCCTGTCGAATCCGGGGCGGTGGCGTGGGCTAACGTGCGCGAAGAT
>CAYNPS010000329.1:0-3383 GCA_964399125.1 uncultured Terriglobales bacterium | reverse complement strand
GATTCTTTGCCGCCTCGCCGGTATAGAGCGATTTCTGAACCGTTGCGGCGAATTCGCGCGATTCGTCGATCTTCTCTTTCAACGCGATCTTTTTCACCAGATCCTGCAGATCGTGAACTGAGGTCTCCGAAACTGCGTTTTCGCGCGCTGCCACTTCGAGGGCCTCGGGCGATCGAGTGAAGTTCAGGTAATAAGTTTCCACTCCGCGTGCCGAAGGATCCCGGCTGGAATTCGCGTGAATGGAGATGAACAGATCGGCCTGGTTCTGGTTTGCAATCGCAGTTCGCGTTTCCAGCGGAATAAAGGTGTCGTCCTTACGCGTATAGACCACGTCCGCGCCGAGCTTATCCTCGAGCAGCTTGCCGAGCCGCAAAGCTACATCGAGCACGAGATCCTTTTCGAGCAGTCCATTGGGACCGATCGTTCCCGTGTCATGGCCGCCATGGCCGGCATCGACAACGATTCGACCGATCTTCAGGCCAAGCGCGCGAATGAGTGACAAATCGCCGTCGGCGGTTGGCGCTGCTTCATGCACGTTCGCCAGCATCGTCGCAGGTTTATTTTTTCCCTTTTTGGGCTGGGCTTTCTTAGCGACCGCGACTTCGGATGCTTCTACGGTCTTTTTCTCCGGTTCTCGTTTCGCAACTGTCTCGACGACCGGTCCGCTGGTCGGTTTGCTAGTCGCCTTTACCTGCTGCGGATCATCGCTCAAGGAAGCGATTTCCGACAGATCGAGATCGGATGTTTGCAGTGGCACTTCAGCTCGCGGAGGAAGCGCAGGCTTTTTCGTTTGTGCTGTTTCGGTCTGTTCCGATTCGGCAGCTGTGGTGGCCTCAGCCGGAGCAGATTTCCTTCCGTTCGCCGTGACCGCCTTGCTTTGAGCTTTCGCGCCGCGTGACTGCGGAACCCCAGTTAAAGAGTTCGAATTGTCGGAATCGAGATCCTGAACTTTGGCAGTTTCAGTCCGCGCGGCCGGCTTTCTGCCGTGAACGTCGATGATCAGCCGATACGGGTTCGGCAAGGGGAACGCGGAGTATTCGGCAAGATTATCGACTTCAAGCACAACGCGCGCCATGTTGGGCTTGTATTGCGCTACGCGCACTTTCTTGAGCAGGCCGTCGTGTACGTCGTAGCTCTTGCCCATCAGCTCGGAGGCAAGCCGGCTGCCATAGAGATCGAAATAGATGCGATCAGGCGAGGGGACGCGTCCGGCTTCGTACTTGATCTCATCGCCGACATCGATCGCAATACGCGTGTAATCGGGCGTGGACCAATAGCGCAGGCTTGTGACCAGAGGAAGTCCCTTGTGCCTGCTCGACGCTGCCTTCAGAGCCGCGGGCTTGGCCTTTGTTTGTTCCTCATCCTGGCGATCATCTTCATCATCGTGGGACTCATTGCGCTTCGCTGATGCAACCAGCTCTTTCTCGTTTTCCGAATGCTTGCGCGCAGGATGTTTGGCTTCATCGTCGATATCGCGCAATGCGGCTTTGGCGTTCTCGGCGAGCGGATGATGCGGGTACCGTTTCAGGAAGTCTTCGAACGTGGCTTTTGCGGCATCAGCGTCGGCCAAGTCTTCGCGATAGATCTGGCCAATACTCAGCAGAGCTTCAAATCGATACTTGCTGCCCGGATATTCGCGTGCGAGGAATTCGTACTGGCCAATGGCGGATTTGAAGCCCTTCTCGTCATCCTCCAGCCGAGCCTTTTCTGTAAGCAGATCGCCAACAGCAAGCACGCTGGCATCGGCGCGCGTGGAAGTCGGAGCTATGTGATAAACCTTGCGAAAAGCATCGATGACCCGATCGTAATCGTCGGGGCTGCGCTGGGATTCTGGACGCCCATTCAGCGCTTCGCGCATCTCGAGAGCCTTGTGGTACTGCTCGAGTGAGAGGTGCTTTTTGCGCGCGACGCTAATCGCGTGCGCAGGGGTGGTGGCGATCAGGAGAAGGCTGGAAGCGAGCAGTGCCGCGATAGAGAAATGACGAAAGGTTCTGCTGGAATATCCCGATGCTCTCTTCATCCCTGTCTCCGCCCCCGGATGAGGCGTGTTATAGCCATGTTACTGCCGGCCAGAGCAGGGAAACCTGCGAGGTACCCTACTCGATATCGCTGACCGACAGATGTCCCTCGGCGTCCCGCTTGAACACCAGCGGGTGGCCAATTGTGAACTGGCGTGTGTTGTTGGATGCGTACAGTTGCGTAATGCGCTTTACGTAATTCTGAGTCTCTCGATATCTCGGGATGCCCCGGCTGCGTTGCACCGCAGTACTGCCAGCGTTATAAGCAGCCAACGACAGCGCCACATCCCCGTGATAAGAGTCCAGCAGTTGCTTAAAATGCCGCACACCGGCATCGACGTTCTGCGCCGGATCATACGGATTCGTCACGTTCAGTGACTTAGCCGTCGTCGGCATCAGCTGCATCAGGCCAATTGCGCCCTTCCGTGAGCGGGCCTGCGGATTAAAATTTGATTCAACCTTGATGATGGCGCGGACCAAATTGGGATCGACGTCGTGCCGCATTGCGGTCTCTTCGACGATCTTGTCGATCATTTGCGTGTCAGCCGATGTCGGCGTTACATCAAGCTTGCCGCGAAGCATTCCAGCCGAACCCGGACTCTGAACCTGCTGCTGCGATGCGGCGAGCAGAGCGTTGCCGGCGGCCATAAATCGGGAATCTCTGTAGGACGCTTCACGCAGCAGACGCCGGACCTCATTGGCCGCCGAGTGCGCCGCCTTCATCGAATGCGAGTACATGGGAGGCACTGGTTTCCAGCGGTTCTCCCGGTTACTCCAATAAAACACGCCGGAGTCCTTTGGGCGGGCCGGTTCTGCGCTCTTTTCCGGCGCGTTCTCGTACACCAGGCGCCCGTCGCTGGTGTAGCTGGCGACGATGCCTTGAGCGTGCGCGGCTGGGCCGAAGCCGACGAGCAGCAAAACGGAGTACAGGATTGAAACCAGGCGCTTAGTCATTCCCTCTCCAGAGGCCTACCTGCAGGCCGATCCGGTCCGACAAGAACCTCATTCCGCGGCACTTAGCGCCTCTCTATGCTGTGCGGGCGTCCGTGCGCGGCTTCACCCGAGCTTCGAATCCTGGCGGAGAAAGTACTTCCAGAGCAGTTGGATTATAGGTCGCCTGTTCCAGCCCGAGCAATAACCAGAAAGACATGAATCAGCAGGGTGAACAGGCGGAAAAGCCGAAGCGGTCCGGAGAAACCGGCAGAAATTCCTGAAGCTGGTGCGATGGTTACCGAGGTACCCGATTGAGCAATAGGGATTTCAGGCAGTTTGGAACCCAACGTGGAGCCAGCTCCACATCAGCCGACGCCTTGCCTTCGCTCTTTCTCGGCTAATTCGTGAGGCTCCTTCCACCCAGGCAAGACG